>NZ_AP023360.1:1107500-1415250 GCF_018326265.1 Catellatospora sp. IY07-71 | reverse complement strand
ATGCAGCACACCGGCAGCTTCAAGGCGCGCGGCGCGCTCAACCGGGTGCTCGCCGCGCAGCAGGCCGGCGAGCTGGACCCGGCGGTGGGCGTGGTGGCCGCGTCCGGCGGCAACGCCGGGCAGGCCGTCGCGTACGCCGCGCGGACCTGCGGCGTCCCGGCGACCGTGTTCGTGCCGGAGACCGCCCCGGCGGTCAAGGTCGCGAAGCTGCGCCACCTCGGCGCGCGGGTCGAGCAGCACGGCACCGAGTACGCCATGGCCTACGAGGCGGCCGTCAAACGCGCCGCCGACACGGGCGCGGTCTACTGCCACGCGTACGACCAGCCGGAGATGGTCGCCGGGGCCGGGACGATCGGCCTGGAGCTGCTGGCGGACCTGCCGGACGGGTTCGACACCGTGCTCGTCGCGGTCGGCGGGGGCGGGCTGATGGCCGGCGTCGCCGCCGCGCTGGCCGGACGGGCCCGGGTGGTCGGCGTGGAGCCGGTGCACGCGCCCAGCCTGCACGCGGCGCTGGCCGCTGGCCGCCCGGTCGACGTCGCGGTCTCCGGGATCGCTGCCGACTCGCTCGGCGCGCGGCGGCTGGGCGACATCGGGTACGCCGTCGCGGTGCGGACCGGGGTGCGCAGCGTGCTGGTCACCGACGACGACATCATCGCGGCCCGCCGGACGCTGTGGGCCGAGCGGCGCATCGTGCTGGAGCACGGCGCGGCCGCCGCACTCGCCGCGCTGACCAGCGGCGCCTACCGTCCCGCCGACGGTGAGCGGGTGGTCCTCGTCGCCTGCGGCGCCAACACCGACCCGGCCGACCTCTGAGCCGGGCCAACGAAGCCGTGCTCAGAAGACCTTGGTGAAGTATTCGCGGCTGAGGATGCGGAAGTAGATCCAGGAGGGCAGCTTGTCGTAGCCGGGCTGCACCGCCTGGAGCACCGTCACCTGGCTGACGTGGGCGTCGAGCGCCGCGCGCTTCTCGCCGCCGACGCTGTCGATGGTCATCGCCACGGTCGGCTTGGGCAGTCCCTGCGCGGGGTCGGCCGGGTACATGTCGCGGAAGGTGGGGGACAGCTCCTTGGCCACCGAGATCATCGACTCGGGCAGGGTCGCCTGGTAGAAGTGCTTCACCGGGAACGCGGGCTCGTGCCGCCGGTCGCCGAGGACGCCCTTCACCCATACCCCGACCTGCTCGTGGTCGGGGTGGCCGTAGAAGCCGACCCGGTCGTCGAAGCTCACCACCACGCTGGGCCGGTACTTGTCGATCAGGTCGGAGATGGTCTGCCGCGCCTTGGCCGCGTCGGCGCCGGGCAGGCCGCCGTCGGGGAAGTCGAACAGCTCGACGTTGTCGGCGCCGAGCACCCGGCCGGCCTCGGCGGCCTCGACGGTGCGGCGCTCGGCGAGGTCGGACAGGGACGTCTTGGGCACGTCCGCGGCCTCGCCCCGGGTGAGGTATGCGATGGTGACCTCGGCGTCGGCCTCCTCGCTCATCCGGCGCAGCGAGCCGGCCACGGTGATCTCGTCGTCGGGGTGCGCGAAGACGGCGAGCAGCTTGCGGGGCGCGTCTTCCGGGAAAAGGCTGTCTGTCAGCGGCACGCCGGTGTCGTTGACGTACCGGTTGAGGCCGAAGACGACAGCGGCCGGGAGGACCACCAGGCACGCCAGTACCGACAGGAGGATCTTGTTACGCCGGGAGACGCGCATGGTGCTGTTCCGTTCCGAGGGGGTGTCACGGCCACCGCAGGGGTGGTCGGATCACCTTAGTCGGTGTTCAGCGCCGCACGTCAGCGGGCCGGTCCCCGGTAGCGCAGGAACGCCGGGACGGCCAGCGCCAGCGCCGTCATGCAGACGATCACCAGCCCGCCGCCGCCCGCGACCGCGGCGCCCGCTCCGGCCACCGGTACCGCCACCCCGTGCAGCAGGTCCGCCAGGCGCGGCCCGCCCGCCACCACCATGGTGTGCACGCCCTGCATCCGGCCGCGCATCTCGTCGGTGGCGGCCGTCTGCAGGATCGTGCCGCGGAACACCATCGAGACCATGTCGGCCACGCCCGCCAGCCCGAGGAACACCACGGCCAGCCAGATCGAGCTGCTCAGCCCGAAGCCCACGATCGCCGCGCCCCAGGCGCACACGGCGAGCACCACCATCAGCCCGTGCCGCCGGATGTGTGAGAACGTGCCGGAGAGCAGGCCGCCGACGAGGGCGCCGATCGGCACCGCGGCGTAGAGCAGGCCGAGCGCGAAGTTCTCGTCGACGCCGGGGTAGGCGGTGTCCGCCAGCTGCGGGAACAGGGCCCGCGGCATGCCGAGCACCATCGCGATCACGTCGGCGGCCATGGAGACCATCAGCAGGCGGTGGGTGGCCAGGTAACGGAAGCCGTCCAGGATGTCGCGCAGCCCCGCGCGCCGGGCGGTCCCGTTGAGCGGGGGCAGCGAGGGCAGCCGGTACACGGCGTACAGCGCCGCGGTCAGTGCCAGCGCGTCCAGCAGGTACAGCAGGGGCAGGCCGAGCAGCGGGATCAGGGCGCCGGCCAGCATCGGCCCGGCGATCTGGCCCGCCTGCATGACGGTCGAGTTGAGCGCGCCCGCCGCGGGCAGCTCAGCCGCCGGGACCAGCCGGGCCACCGAGGCGGTGCGGGCGGGCATGTTCATGCCGAACAGCGCCTGCTGCACGGCGACGAGCACCAGCAGCAGCGGGATGGACTCCAGGGAGAGCGCAGCCTGCGCCCAGAACACGAGCAGCAGCAGCGCGATGCCGCTGTTGGTGAACAGCAGCATCTTGCGCCGGTCCACGGTGTCGGCGATCGCGCCGCCCCACAGCGCGAAGACGACCAGCGGGACCAGCCCGGCCATGCTGGCGATGCCGACCCAGACCGACGAGCCGGTCATGTCGTAGATCTGCTTGGGCACCGCGACCGCGGTCAGCTGGCTGCCGAGCGCGGTGACGATGGTGGAGCTCCACAGCCGCCGGTACGGCTGGTGCCGCAGCGGCCGGGTGTCCATGAAGAACCTGCGACGGGGCGCGGCTGCGGCGGCACCTGCCTCGACCTGCTTCTCCACGACCTCGCTCACGGCGAGACCTTAGCCGAGCTAACGACCTCTTGACCAGGGGCGAGTGATCCAGGCAACGAGTACGCGAAAAATCGTCGAACGGGCGGCAACCTTCACCCCGGAGGGCGCATCTTGCATGTCGTCACTACGGCAGGAACACCGCACCTGTCACCACCTCACCACCAACGGGGGCATCAGTGGTCGACTCGCTAACGGCTGAGTTCGACAGCTTCGTCAGGCACCGCTCGCCGTCGCTGCTGCGCGCGGCGTACCTGCTCACCGGCGACCAGCACCTCGCCGAGGACCTCGTGCAGTCGGCGCTGGCCCGCACGCACCGGTCCTGGCGGCAGCTGCACGACAGCGGCAACGCCGAGGCGTACACCCGCAAGGTCATGTACCACCTCCAGGTCGCCTGGTGGCGCCGCCGCAAGGTCGCCGAGGTCCTGCCCGGCGAGCTGCCGGAGCGGCGGGCCCGGGGCGGCGACCACGCCGGCACCTCGGCGCTCAAGCTCAGCCTGCGCGCGGCGCTGCTGCAGCTCTCCGACAAGCAGCGAGCCGTGCTGGTGCTGCGCTTCTTCGAGGACCGCACCGAGGCCGAGACGGCCGACGTGCTCGGCGTGACGGTCGGCACCGTCAAGTCCCAGACCAACAAGGCGCTCGCCCGGCTGCGCGCGATCGCCCCCGAGCTTTCCGATCTCCACGCCGCGAACGGAGTCGCCCGATGAACGCCCCGATGGACAACCTGCGCTTCGGCCTGGCCGAGCTGGCCGAGGACGTGAAGCCGGTCGACCTGCGCGACCGGACCCTGAAGACCTCGCGCCGGCTCGGTGCGCAGCGAGCCGCGCTCACCTCGGCGCTGGCGGTGACCCTGCTCGCCGGTGCGGCCGGGGTGGCGCTCGCGGTGGTGGACCGCGGCGGCAGCGCGCCGGTCGCGCCCGGCGCCTCGGCGAGCGTGACGGCGAGCCCGTCGCTCGCGCCGTCCCCTAGCGCGCCCCCGGCGGCCGCCTTCGAGCCCGGCACGGTCTACTTCGTGAACGGGGCCAGGTCCGCGAAGGTAGACGTGTACCGCCTGGACATCGGCGACTGCGACCTGTCCCTGCCGCTGAAGTGCGGTTCGACGGCCACGGAAGTCCGCACGATCGTTCAGGGCGGCGACAGCTGCTCCAGCAACTCGGTGGTCGTCTCGCCGGACGGCCGGCACCTCGCCTGGGTGAACGGCGACGAGAACGGCACCGGCGGCGGCCTCGTCGGTAACCTGATCATCGCTGACCTGGCCGGGGGCAATCCGCGCCAGGTGGAGCCGAACGTGATCTGCGGCGGCGGCCGCGCCCTGGTCTGGTCGGCGGACTCGGCGAGCATCCACGTCCGCAAGATGGACGACACCGCCCAGGGCACGGTCGACGCGGCGTCCGGCAGGTACACCGCCCAGCCGCGGGAGCAGTGGGAGGAGGCCGTCGCGACCGCGCTCGGGTTCCGGGGCACGATCGGCGGCGGCAAGCTGACCGTAGCGAAGGCGGACGGCTCGGACTCCCGTTCGATCAGCTACACCGACCCGAACGGCATGGATGCGATCGTGGTCGGCGTCTCGGCCGACGGCCGCTACGCGGCGGCGGGCGTGGGCAGCGGTGACCCGAGCCGCCAGCTCGGGGTGGCGGCGGTGCTCGACATGGCGACGGGCAAGCGGGTGAAGTTCTCGGTCGGCACCGTGGACTGGGTGGCCTTCCGGCCCGACGGGTCCATGGTGGTCACCGTGGCCGGTAAGCCGAACAGCCTCTACTACCTGGACGCCACGCTGAAGGTGACCGCCGAGGTGACCGTGCCGGACACGCTGGCCGACGCCCAGCCGCTGTGGCACGTGGCAGGCTGACAGGGATCGCCGACTGACGATCTTGTTTCACGTGGAACATCGCGAAGAAGCACGAAAGGGGCCATCCGGGTGGATGGCCCCTTTCGGGTGTCCGATCAGACCGTGCAGGAGTCGTCGTCGCACTGCTCGCCGCGGGGCGTGGGCAGCGTGGTCAGCGGCGAGCCGGATTCGCGGCGGCGCACCTCGTCGAGGACCTCACGCAGGGTGGACGGGTCCTGGGCACCGCTGATCGCGTACTTGCCGGCGAAGACGAACATCGGCACGCCGGTGATGCCCAGCTCGCGGCCGGTGGCCAGCTCGTGCTGCACCTCGGCGACACCCTCGGCCGAGTCGAGCAGCTCGCGTACGCCCTGCTCGTCGTGGCCCAGCCCGGCCGCGACCGCGGCGAGCGCGTCCCGGGAGCCCAGGTCGGCGCCGTCGGTGAAGTGGGCGCGGTGCAGCGCCTCCACCATCGGCCGCTGCTCGCCGCGCTGCCCCGCCCACCAGATCAGCCGGTGCGCGTCGAAGGTGTTCGCGTTGATCGCCCGGTCGAAGTTCATGGTCAGACCCTCACCCCGGCCGACCTCGGTGACCTGGGCGAACATCCGCTGCACGGTCGCCTCGCCGCCGTAGCGGCGGCCCAGCCACCGCACCAGCGGCCCGGACTCGGCGGACGGGTCGAGCTGGAACGCACGCCAGGTCAGCTCGACCGGCTCGGTGAACCCGTCCAGCGCCTTCAGCAGGCGCTGCTCGCCGATCCAGCACCACGGGCACACGACGTCGGAGTAGATCTCGATCTGCACGATGAGGACCAACACGGCCGCCCGCCTGACTGTTCCCGCTGGACGTTGGGTGTGCGCAAGGGCACGAAGCGTGGGCGCCCGGCGCGGTGGCAAGATGTCGCGGTGAGTTGGAGCAGGTATGCGGCGCTGGGGGACAGCTTCACCGAGGGCATGGACGACCCGTACGACGACGGGGTCTTCCGGGGCTGGGCCGACCTGGTGGCCGGCCGGTTGAGCGAGCTGAACGGGCCCGGCTTCGCCTACGCGAACCTCGCCATCCGCGGGCGCCTCTACGACGCGATCGTCGCCGAGCAGGTCGAACCCGCACTCGCCATGAAGCCCGATCTGATCAGCTTCGCGGCGGGCGCCAACGACGTGCTGCGCCGCCGCTGCGACCCGCCCGCGCTGATGGAGCGCTTCGAGGCGACGATCACGCGGATGCGGGCGACCGGGGCCGACGTGCTGATGTTCCGGTTCGCCGACGTGATGTCCCGGCTGCCCGGCAACAACCTGGTGGCGCCGCGCATCCGCTTCCTCAACCGGGCCGCGGGCGAGGTCGCCGACCGCACCGGCGCCCGGCTGGTCGACCTGTGGAACGACCACGAGTACGCCAACCCGGCGCTGTGGAGCATCGACCGCCTGCACATGTCGGCGGCGGGCCACCGGCGCACGGCGGCGCACGTGCTCGCGGTGCTCGGCGTCCCGGCGGATCCGACCTGGTGGGACGTGCCGCCGCGTCCCGCGGTCAAGCCTTGGCTGATCGCCCGCTCCGACGACGCGCGCTGGGCGGGCCGCTACCTGGCCCCCTGGATCAAGCGCCGCCTGACGGGCCGCTCCTCCGGCGACGACGTCCGGCCCAAGCGCCCCGACATGCTCCCCCTCGACTGACGCGGTGCCCCCGAACCGGCCGCGGTCTCCCCGAAACCGCACCCCTGGGCCCTAGCCTGCCTGCAGTTTCCCCGAAACTGCGGCCCTCGGCCCTGATGCGGGTGCAGTTTCCCTGAAACTGCGGCCATGACGGGCGGGTGCGGTCAGGGGGCGATGTTGAGGCGGGTGAGGACGCGCTCGGCCAGGGCGGTGTCGCCGGTGATCCAGATCTGCTGGCGGTCGCGGGTGGTGCGGCCCGCGCCGAGCAGGGCGTACGCCTCCCAGGTCAGCAGCGCGTGCGCGGTGGCGGGGTGGGCGTCGGCCGGGGCCACGGAGGCGCGGCCGTGCTCGTCCACGTACACGGTGAAGTCCTGGGGGAGTTCGCCGAGCGTGGTGAAGCGCACCGCCGAGCCGGGCGGCGCGCCGGCGCCCTTGGCCACGATCCGGGGCAGCGACTGCAGCATCAGGTCGCGGGCCACCTGCGCCCCGGCCGAGCCGAGGTTGCCGGGTCGGCGGACCGCGCGGCGCACGTCCTGCTCGTGCACCCACAGGTCGAAGGCCCGGCCGGTCAGCTGCACCACGAACGGCACCGTCGCGTTCGACCACACCCACCAGCCGGGCGCGTCGGCGGCGCGCAGCTCGTCGGTGAGCTGGCGCTCGCGCTGCGGCAGCAGGGCCCGCAGCGCGTCGAGCACCTCGGCGCGCGGGGTGCCGCGCCACAACGCGACGCCTGAGTCGATCAGCTCCTGTGGCGGCCCGGCGGGGGCGGCCCCGCCGTCGGCCATCCACTGCTCCAGGCTGACCACGTGACCGTAGACGTCGCCGACGCTCCAGCCGGGACAGTCGGTCGGCGCCGCCCACTGCTCGTCAGTCAGCTGCTCCCCGAGCTTGAGCAGGGCGTGCAGGCTGTGGCGGCAGGCCGCGGCGGCGCGGTCGTGTGACGACATGTGCCGCAGCCTTCCGGCTCCGGCCGCCGGGCGCAAGCATCCCGCTACTCTTAAAGGTTCTTTACAGTTCGATTGAGGTGCGAGGCCTTAAGCTGCCCGCACGGCAGACGATCTCCGTCCCCGCCGCAGACCGAAGGACTGACTGTGCAGACCGATCGCCTCTCCCGCACGCTGACCCGCCGCGGCACCCTCGCCGTGGCGGGTGTCTCCCTGCTCCTCGCCCTGGCCGCGTGCAGCGGCTCGTCCAACGGCGACGAGGCCGCCCCGAGCACCGCGCCGCAGACCCAGGAGCAGCCGAAGCCCACGGTCCCCACGGCGTACTACTACGCGTACGACGAGAA
Source organism: Catellatospora sp. IY07-71 (assembly GCF_018326265.1). Lineage (GTDB taxonomy): Bacteria > Actinomycetota > Actinomycetes > Mycobacteriales > Micromonosporaceae > Catellatospora. The sequence continues at coordinate 1,407,429 of NZ_AP023360.1, read as the reverse complement.
GGCGATGAGCACCGTCGTGCTGCGCCTGGAGAACGGCAAGGCCGAGAAGCTGGCGACCATCCCGTCGCCCACGTTCGGGGTGCCGAACTCGCTCACCCTGGCGCCGAACGCCAGCCTGCTGGCGTGGGTCCAGGCGCCCGACGGCGGCAAGGGCGACCTCTACCTGGCGGAGGTGGCCGGCAGCGGCAGGCACAAGGTGACCGGCGGCGTGTACGACGCAGGCTGGGCCGTGCGCTGGAGTGCGGACAGCCGGTCGGTCGCCACCAGCGTCGGCATCGTCGACGTCAACACCGGCCGGGTCACCAAGGGCAAGCTCACCGCGCAGTCGCGCGGCGGCGAGTTCCGCGCGTACGGCGACGGCAAGGCGGTCGTGGTGACCGACGGCACCGGCAAGGAGCTGCGCCGGGTGCCGTTCACCACGGCGTGCAAGGAGTGCGAGGGCGGCCGCCCGTCGGTCGTCTCGGTGTCGATCGACGGCCGGTACGTCTCGATCGCGAACTCGCCGACCGACGCGTCGCGCGCCGACGCCGCGTACACCGTGCTCGACACGACCACGGGCAAGGCGGTCACCCTGCCGAAGTTCAGCGGCATGCTGTTCCAGACCGACGGCTCGTTCGTGCTGCGCGTCGGCGAGGAGGGCAGCCGGAAGCTGGTGCTGGTCGACGCGGCCGGCACCGTGCTCGCCGAGTCCGCCGAACCGGCCGAGCTGGCTGGCGCCCGCCTGTTCGCGAGCTGAGCTGCGGCTGTCACATCCGGGGCACCCCTGCGGGGGTGCCCTTTTCGCTGCCCGGACGCAAACCGATCTCAGGTGCAACCGGAGCGGGGGACAGCGCGTGTTGGTGCCGTCCGCCGGATGACGCGGGTGCCAACGGGGAGGAACAGTGTGACCACGGTGTCCACACCACACGGGGAGGTCTGGGTCGCGAGCCCGCCGGCCGAGGCCGGGGTACGCGACTTCGACGAGTTCTACGCGGCGTCGTTCACGCCGCTCAGCCTCCAGCTGTACGCGTATCTGGGCGACCTCGGCGAGGCGCAGGACGTGGTGCAGGAGGCGTTCTGCCGGGCGTACGCCCGCTGGAGCCGGATCAGCAGGTACGACGACCCGGTCGCCTGGGTGCGCAAGGTCGCCTGGAACCTGGCCACCAGCAGCTTCCGCCGCAAGCGCACGGCCCTCAACTTCCTGCGCCGCCAGCGCGAGGAGCACTTCGAGGGCCCCGACCCGGACCGGGTCGCGCTGACCCGCGCGCTCGCGCAGATCCCCGCACAGCAGCGGCGGGCGGTGGTCCTGCACTACATGGCCCAGCTTCCGGTCGCCGAGATCGCCGCCCAGGAGGGCGTCGCCGAGGGCACGGTCAAGTCCTGGCTCAGCCGTGGCCGTGCCGCGCTGGCCGCCCAGCTCAAGAAGGAGAACTGAGATGCCCGACTTCGACGACGACCTGATCAGCGACGCCTTCGCCGGTTTCACCGCCGCGGCCGCACCGTCGGTACGCGCCACCGGGACCGGGGCGGTACGGCACACCGTCAAGCGCCGCCGGGCCCGCAACACCGTGGCGCTCAGCGTGCTGGGGGCGCTGCTGCTGGCGGTGCCGGTGGCCGCGTACGCCTCGATGGACCGCGGCAGCCAGGGCCCGCCGCCGGTAGCGGCCTCGCCCGAGGTGACGGTCTCCCCGAGCCCGTCGCCGAGCCCGTCCGCGGTGCCGACCGGCCCGGACGGCCGGTTCACCCTGTCGCAGCTGACCGCGGCGAAGGTCGAGGTGCCCGCCTGGACGGGCGGATCCGGACAGAGCTGCGCCAGCGGCCGGGTGAGGCTGCCGAAGATCAAGGACGTGCAGTACTTCAACGTCCCCGGGGACGTGGGTCTCTTCTCGGTGGTGCACACCAACCTCGACGACGACGCCGCGCTGGAGACGGCCGCGCTGATCGCGTGCAAGACCGGCGAGGCGAGCCGGCGCCGGGTGCTGGCCTTCGACCGGGATGAGAACGGCCGCACGGTCATGACGGGGATCGTCGCCAGCGGGAGCATCTGGACGATCGCCGCCAATCGGCAGGGCGGCATCGACGCCGACGTGTCCGACTTCCAGGCCTGCTGCTCCACCCCGAAGGTCATGGAGTTGCACCAGATCCGGACCTACGGCTGGAACGGCACCGCCTTCGCCCAGCTCAGCGGGCCGGAGGAGTTCGCGGCGCACGACGGGCTGATCGACCTCGCGGTCTCCGTCAAGGGGATCACCTGGGCGGAGACGAAGCAGATCACCGTCGCCGGGGCGAAGCGTCCCTACCGGACCGCGACCGTCGTGCTCAAGGTCGTGAACAAGGGTCCGGCGGCCTCCGGCGAGTGGATGGTGCTGCTCGACGACAGCGGCCAGGCTGAGGCGCTCAGCGGCATCGGGCAGGCGCAGCCGGTCCTCGATGCCGGTGCCACCGTGGAGGTGACCGTCACCTTCCGGGTGGACGAGACGATGTTCGACGTCAACGACGGCGCGCGGCTGTGGGTGTACGAACTCGGCACCGTCTCCTCCGGCTACGACCGGAACAAGGACGACAACCGGACCGTCGCCGCGTACCCGAAGTGACCGCGGCCTGACGGGCTGACGCGCGGGGTGTCCCGGACGGGGCACCCCGCGTCGGGGGGCGTGCCGGGGTCGCCGAATCTGGGTACGGTGTCGTACGTGGGCCGCTCGCTCGGAGCGGTCCATGGGACTCCGCCGATCCGACACGGCGGCGCCGCAACCTTTTGGTAGGCGGTACCGCGTCTGTATCTGGGCGGCGGCGGCCGGGCAGGCCGGGGAAGCGCTTCCCGACGTGCCCGCACCGACGAGGAGAACCGCGCTGCATGAGCATCCCCACCCCCGACCGGGTACGTGAGCTGATCGAGCAGTGCTGGCAGGCGCAACGGGGCGCGGCCCAGCTGGCGCTCGCCGAAGAGGCGATCGCGCAGGCCGACGCGCTCGGCGACGACCTGCTGCGCTTCCACGCCCGGATGGCCGCGACCGAGGCCTACCAGCGGGGCGGCCGGCCGGCCAAGGGCTTCGTCACCTTCTCCTGGTGCCTGGCCCGCTACGACGCCCATCCCGAGCGCTACGGCGACCAGGAATACCTGCTGCTGTGGCACTACAAGTACATGGTCAACTCGCTGACCCGGTTCCCGGACGTGCCGCTGGCCCGGACGTACGCGGTGCTCGACGACATGCAGCAGCGCTACCAGCAGGGCGGGCACAGCCTGCAGACGGTCCACAAGCATCGCTGGCTGGTCGCGTTCCACCTGGGCGACGACAAGGCCGCCGACCTGCACTACGAGCGCTGGCAGGTCGCGCCGCGCGACGGCAACTCCGACTGCGTCGGCTGCGACCCCACCGACCAGGTGCTGCACCTGGCCGCGCGCGGGCGCGACGAGGAGGCCATCGCGCTCACCGCGCCGGTGCTGGCCGGCCGCCTGACCTGCGTCGAGCAGCCGCAGGAGATCCTCACCGCGCTGCTGCTGCCGTACCTGCGCACCGGCCGGCTCGACGAGGCGCGCCGCGCGCACCACCAGGCCTACCGGTCGGTGCGGGACCACCGGAGCAAGCTCGGCACCGTCGCCGAGCACGTGTACTTCCTCGCCGTCAGCGGCAACGCCGTGCGCGGGCTGGAGCTGGTCGAGCGGCACCTGCCCTGGCTCGACGAGGCGCCCTCCCCGTTCGTGGAGATGGACTTCGCCGCCGCGGCCGCGCTGGTGCTGCGCCTGCTGGCCGACGCCGGGCACGGCGACCAGGCGGTCCGCGGCGCCGAGCAGAGCGTGGCGGAGCTGGCCGACCGGCTCGCCACCCACGCCGGTGCGCTGAGCAGGCGCTTCGACACCCGCAACGGCACCAGCACCCAGGGGGACCGGATCGCCGCCGTGCTCACCGCTCGGCCGCTGGTCGAGCACCTGCCGCTGAGCCTCGCGGCACAGCCGGGCGTGTCCCCGCCGCGCCGCCCGGAGCGGCCCCGGCCCGTGATCGACCCGCTGCCGGACGTCCCCGCGGACGCCGAGCTGGACGAGCTGCTGGAGCTGATCGAGGAGGCGCTGCGGCGCGACGAGGAGCCGCGCGCCGACGCGCTGTGGCAGCGGATCAGCCCGTTCCTCGACGCGCACTGGCTGACCGCCCTGCAGCGCGGGCGGCTGGCCGATCTGCGTGGCATGCGGCTGCACGGTGACGCCGTGGCCGAGACCGAACAGGCCTGGACCGAGGCGCTGGAGTGGTACGCCAAGGCGGGTGACGACATCCGCGGCCAGCGCATCCGGGGCCGGCTCGGCCTGCACCGCAGCCGCCACGGCCAGCCCGAGGAGGGCCTGGCCCAGGTGCGCGCGTCCACCGAGCACCTGCTGGCCCACGGTGAGGCCAAGGACCGGGCGGGTGCGCTGCGCCGGCTGGCGGTGGCCCTGCTGCACGCGCAGCAGCCGGCCGAGGCCATGGCCGAGCTGGACCGGATCGCGGCGGTCGGCGAGCCCGACCCGGGCCCGCGGGTCCGGCTGCAGGTGCTGCTGCTGCGGGCGCAGGCGCTGGGCGCGGACGGCCGGGTGCGGGAGTCGGCCGACGCGGCGCGCGAGCTGATCGCCCAGGCCTCGGCGGAGGAGCAGGGTGAGCTGGTCGGCCTGGGCGAGTTCTTCCTCGGCCAGGGCCTGAGCATGCTCGACGACAGCGGCGGGGCGGTGCAGGCGTTCGACCGGGCGCTGTCGTACGAGCTGCCCGAGCCGCTGGAGCAGGAGGTGCGCGAGCGGCGGGCCGTGCTGCTGGCCGGCACGGTGCGCGCCCGGGAGGTGGTCGACGACCTCGCCGCCCTGGTGGCACGGCTGACGGCCGAGCAGCGGGCCGGCGCTGAGTACGACGACGACGCGGACCACTCCCGGTTCCACCTCGCGGTCGCGCTGTTCAACGCGGGCCGCCCGGAGGAGGCGGCCGAGGTGGGCGAGGAGGCGGTGTACGGCGCCGACCGGGCCGGCAACCAGAACCTCGCCGACCAGGTCCGTCACCTGCTGGCCGCGATCTACCAGCGCGTCGGCGACACCGACCAGGCCCTGTCCTACCTCGACCAGCTCGCGGTGAACCTGGACGGGTTCGACAACGCGGCGGCCCGGGCGCGGGTCCTGGAGCAGGCCGGTGAGCTGCTGTTCGACCTCGACCGGGACGGGCTCGCGGCGCAGCGGCTCGGCTCGGCCGCCTCGGCGTACCGGGTGGCCCGGCTGCCGCTGGACGAGCTGCGGGCGCGCCGCCGCCAGGCCGTCGCTGCGATGTACGCCGAGGAGCCCGAGCAGGCCCGGCAGGCGGTCGAGCTGGCCGACGCGGCCGCCGCCGCGCTCCCGCCGGGCCTGGCGGTCGAGCCCGAGGCGCGCTACGAGCTGGCCTGGCTGGCGCTGGACGGGGCGCGGGCCATGGTCGCCGCCGGTGACCCGGAGGCGGCGCTGAGCCGGGTGCGCGCGGCGCCCGACCGGTTCCGCGAGCTGGAGGCGTTCGGCGAGGCGTTCCTGGCCGAGCTGGCCACGGGCGAGGTGCTGCTCACCCTGGGCCGGGCCGAGGCCGCCGAGCCGCTGCTGCGCTCGGTGCTCAACGGCCTGCCCCGCGACTCGGCGACGCTGCCGCGCGCGGCGTACGCGCTCGCGCACGCGTTGCTGCAGTCCGACCGGGCCGACGAGGCACACCGACTGGCAGGGGAATATGGGTTCGAACTGGACTAAACGGACGTTAAGGTGCCGCTTGACCGGCGAGTAGCATGTCTCGGGTGACGGCAGTGGAGCAGGTAGAAACACCCCCGGTAAAGCCCGCCCGCAGGTCGCGGCGCGACGAGATCCTGGAGATCGCCGTCGGCCTCTTCGCGGCGCGTGGTTATCACGGCGTATCCATGGACGACATCGGCACCGCCGCCGGCGTCACCGGGCCCGCCCTCTACCACCACTTCGGCGGCAAGAAGGACATGCTCATCGCCGCGCTGGTGCCGGTGAGCGAGGGCCTGCTCACGGGTGGCCAGGAGCAGGTCGGCAAACACCCCGGCAATCCCCGGGTCGCGGTCGAGGCCCTGGTCGACTTCCACGTCGACTTCGCGCTGGCCAACCCGGCCGTGATCGCGCTGCACCTGCACGAGCTGGACCGGCTGCCGGAGGAGCCGCGCCGCGAGATCCGCCGGCTGCAGCGGCAGTACGTGGAGGTGTGGGTGCAGGTGCTCACCAGGTTGCGGGACGACCTCACCGACGGCGAGGCCCGAGTGCTGGCGCATGCCGCGTTCGGCCTGATGAACTCCACCCCGTTCCTCGGCGGCGAGGTCGACCGCCTGCGCCGGGCCACCCTGCTGCGCGCTGCGGCGCTGGCCGCACTGCTGGGCTGACATCTTCATCGTTTGATGAAATAATCGGGTATCCATACGCATCGCTGCAGGTGACGGGCGCACACCCCTTCGTAGCGGGTTCCGCTGACCGATTAGCCTCGGCGTGGTTGTCTGAGCGCAGGAGGGTGCCCAACATGATCGAATCGCTGCTGGTGGCGAACCGGGGCGAGATCGCCCGGCGGATCATCCGTACCGCCCGGGATCTCGGGATCCGCACCATCGCGGTGTACTCCGAGGCCGACGCCGAACTGCCGTTCGTGCGCGAGGCCGACGAGGCGGTCTGTGTCGGCCCGGCCAGCCCGGCCCACTCCTACCGCAACACCGAGGCGATCCTGGACGCCGCCAAGCAGACCGGCGCGCAGGCGATCCACCCCGGCTACGGCTTCCTCTCCGAGAACGCCGACTTCGCGCGGACCGTCGTCGAGCACGGCCTGATCTGGGTGGGCCCCGGCCCGGACGCGATCAACGCGATGGGCGACAAGATCAACGCGCGTAACCTGATGGCCGCCGCGGGCGTGCCCGTCGCCCCCGGCACCGCCGACCCGGCCGCCACGGTGGAGGATGCGCTGGCCGCCGCGCAGGAGATCGGCTTCCCGGTCATGGTCAAGGCCGCGGCGGGCGGCGGCGGCATGGGCATGGCCGTGGCCGAGGACGCCGCTCAGCTCAACGAGCAGTACGAGAAGGTGCGCGGCTTCGCCGAGCGCATGTTCGGCGACGGCTCGGTGCTGATCGAGCGCTACTACCCGCGGGTGCGCCACGTCGAGGTGCAGATCCTCGGGCTGGCCGACGGCACCGTCATCGCGCTCGGCGAGCGCGAGTGCTCGGTGCAGCGCCGCAACCAGAAGCTGGTCGAGGAGTCGCCGTCCCCGGCGCTCACCCCCGAGCAGCGGGAGAGGCTGCTGGCCGCCGCGGTGCGCGCGGGCGAGGCGGTCGGCTACCGCAACGCAGGCACCGTCGAGTGCCTGTTCGACCCGGCCACCGGCGACTTCTTCTTCCTGGAGATGAACACCCGGCTGCAGGTCGAGCACCCGGTCACCGAGGCCGTGTTCGGCATCGACCTGGTCGAGGCGCAGCTGCGCGTCGCCGCCGGGCTGCCGGTGCAGTTCGACCCGGCCGCGCTGACCTCCCGGGGCCACGCCATCGAGCTGCGGGTCAACGCCGAGGATCCCAAGCGCTTCCTCCCGGGCCCGGGTGCGATCAAGACCTGGGTCGAGCCCACCGGCGAGGGGGTACGCGTCGACTCCGGCTACGCCGAGGGCAACGTGGTGACCCCGAACTACGACTCGCTCATGGCCAAGGTCATCGTGTACGGCGCCGACCGCGCCGAGGCGATCATCAAGGCCAAGGAGGCGGTCGCCGCGTTCGAGCTGGTCGGCCCGAAGAACAACCTGCCGTTCTTCGCCGAGCTGATGGACAACGCCGAGTTCATCTCGGGCGACTACGACACCGCGATCGTCTCGCGCATGCGCTGACGGCACGGAGAGGGGCCCGGCGGTCACGCCGCCGGGCCCCTTCTTCATGCGGTGGTCAGCGCAGCTCGTACGCCCGGATGACGGTCTGGTCGAAGGTGTTGCCGTGCGAGTCGGCGCCCGACGCCTTCAGCGACACGAAGCCGCCTGCCTTCGGGTGCACCACTGCCACGATCCACTCCCCGCCGAACCGCAGCAGCGGGGCCTTCTTCCAGGTCTTGCCGTCGTCGTAGGACACCTGCACGGCCAGCTTGGTCACCCGGCCCGAGCCCTCGGTCTGGGTGACGGTGACCGGGTAGACGCCCAGGCCGCCGGCCTTGCCGACGTTGTGGTCGTCCAGCTTCGGCGCGAAGCTGACCGCGGTCAGCGGCAGTGACGTCATCTCCTCGGTCGCACCCGAGCGGAACGTCCAGCTCCCCGTCAGCTTCGTGGTGAGCCGGGTGTCCCGCTCCAGGCTGGCGTCGAAGCGGAACTTCGCCCTGCCCGCCGCCACCCCTTCGGCGAAGACGTACGGGGCGTCGGTCGACTCGGCGACCAGCACCCCGTCGCGGTAGAGCGCCCCGTGCCCGGCGGTGATGCTGCCGAAGCCGGCCCGGCCCTGCCCGTCACCGAGCAGCCCGGGGCTGACGTACATGATGTCGGCCTCGCGCAGCGCCGGCATGTCGCCCGGGAAGAACGGCGCCATGCTCGGCCCGAACACACCCTTGTTCCACTGCTCCCGGTAGGTGCGCCCGGCCCGGTACGTCGCGACTCCGGCGGTGTCGGAGATGGTGACCGGCCAGTCCTCGCCCTCGGCCGGCACCTCCTCCATGACCTCGACCTGCCACGGCACGTTGCCCGCGTAGTAGTCGGTGCGGGTGAACGGCAGGGGCACCGGCCAGCCGACGGCCCAGCCGCCACTGCTGTCCGGCGGCGCGAGGAAGTTCATCCGCACCCCGTCGGAGCCCTTGACGTGCGCGGCGTGCGCCGCCTGCACGCTGGCGAAGTCGCCCTGCCGCAGGTGCTTGACCACCCCGGACAGCATGCTGTCGGGGCTGTGCCAGCCGAGGTTGTACACGTGCGGCGCCTTGGCCGGGTTGCCCTCCTCGTCGACCCGGGCCAGCGTGCCGTAGAGCTGCGAGCTCAGGCCGGACGCGGGCTTGGGGCCGATGAGCTTGGCGAACATCGAGTCGAACGAGCCGCCGCCGATGCCGACCCCGACTCCGAAGTCGCCCTCGTCGTAGAAGACGTCATACCCGGTGATCAGGGCGGTCGCCTCCTTGTCGGGGATGGTGACGTCGAAGCCGCCCGCGCCCTTCGCGGCGAAGGAGACCGTGGCCGGGCCGCTGACGGTGAGCTTCGGGTACATGATCTGCGTGGTGGCGAACGAGCCGTCCCCGACCTCGTCGACCCAGCTGAAGGCGAAGTACTCACCCGGCGGCAGGCGCAGGTCGTTGCTCGCCCCGAAGGCGAGCCACTCCTGGTAGCCGTCCTTGCGCAGGATCACGGTGAAGGCGTTCTCGGCCGGATCGCCGTCGCGCTCGGTGGCGGTGACCTTGACCGGGTGCTTCAGCTCCTCCCTGACCACGCCGAATGGCGTCTGCACCGAGACGCCGGTCGCGGTCGCGGTGACCTGGCCGCCGATGCCGCCGGTCAGCTCCCCGCCCTGGCGGGTGTCCGCGGTCAGCGTCACCGAGGCCTGCCCGCCCGCCGGCACGGTGACCGTGTCGGCGCTGAGCGAGAAGATCCCGGCCGGGGCGGCGGTGGTCAGCGCAAGCTGCAGGGTGACCGCCGCGCTGCCGCCGTTCTGGTACGTGATCGTGCTGGTGCGGACCTCGTCGTCGTCGTGCGGCCACTCCTGCAGGCCGAACGTCACCGAGGCCGGGCTCGTGGTCACCTGCTGGGTGATCGCGCGGGCCACGTCCACCCGGCCGGCGCCCTGGGCGAACACGCCGATCCCGGAGACCGGCCTGGCCGCCGCCATCAGGGCGGCCTTGCGCTGCGCCGGGGTCCACTGCGGGTGCACCTGGGTGAGCAGCGCCGCGGCGCCCGCCACGTGCGGCGTCGCCATCGACGTGCCGCTCAGCGGCATGTAGAGCTCACCCGGCGTGCCGAGGAAGCCGTCCTTGCCGCGGGCCGCGACGATGTCCTGGCCCGGCGCGGCGATCTCCGGCTTCACCGCCCAGCCGTCGGCGCTCGGGCCGCGGCTGGAGAACTCGGCGAGCTCGTCGGACTTGGTGAACGCCGCCACGGCCAGCGCCGCCTCGGCGGTCGCCGGTGAGCTGACGGTCTCGTCCGCGCCGGAGTTGCCCGCCGCGATGACGAACAGCGTGCCGTGCTGCGCGGTCAGGTCGTTCACGGCCTGCTCGACCGGGTCGACGTCGGGGGTGTTCATGCCGCCGAGGCTCATGTTGACCACGTCGGCCCCGGACTCGGCGGCCCACTGCATGCCGGCCACGATCCAGGACTCCAGGCAGCCGCCCTCGACGCAGACCTTGCCGTCGAGCAGCGACGCCGCGGGCGCGACGCCCTTGTACTTGCCGCCGGAGCCGGCGCCGCTGCCCGCGATCGTGGACGCGACGTGCGTGCCGTGTCCGACCAGGTCGCGGTCGTCCTCCTCGCCCTCGGTGAAGTTCTGCCGGGCGGTGATCCGGCCGGCGAAGTCCGGGTGGGTGCCGTCGATGCCCGTGTCGAGCACCGCGACGGTGACCCCTGCGCCGTCATAGCCTGCCGACCACGCGGCGGGTGCGCCGATGAGCGGGACGCTCTGGTCCAGCGTCGGCTTGCGTACGGCGTCCAGCCAGATCTTGCCCTTGCTCAGGCCGGTGCGGGTCGCCTGCCAGCGCGAGGCCAGCGACTCCGGCGTCGCCTCCGCGGCGAAGCCGCCGACGGCCGGGAGCCGCCGCTGCGCGGTCAGGCCCGGCGCGGACGTCGCGCCGGACACGATCAGCGGCAGCGTGGACGGCCGCGCGGCCTGCACCGCGAGCAGCTCCGTCACGTCGAACAGCCGCTTGTCGAGCCGGTCCGCGGCGAGCAGCGGCGCGGCGTCGGACGGGATGACGTAGTGGTGCCCCCCGGCCTGGTAGCCGTGGTAGGTCACGCCGTCGCGCGGCGTCACGCTGATCCGGCCGCCGCCGTGCACCGTGAGGCGGTCACCCGTGATCAGGGTCACCGACTTGGCCTGCGCGGTGGCGGGCGCGGTCCGGGCCGCCGCGGGCGCGGCCGTCTGCTGGGCTCCGGCCGCGCCGGGAGCGGCCGTGAGCAGGACGGCGGCCATCCCCACTGCCAGGAACGTTCGGGTTCTTCTGCGGAAACGCATGGTCCTCCCCGTTCGGACGATCAGTCCGCCTTGGACTGTCGTATATAGAGACGCTGCCGAACGGGGGATCCGTTGAGCAGTGACGTGAGTGAATGCCATGAGCCGCCCGGGGCGGCTGCGGAAGCCCAGGTGGCGCGCCGCTCCGGCCGGTGGGGGTGTGCGCTCGGCTCCGCGCCGCGCGATGATCGCGGTTTCGTGTCCGAAGGTGCGCTCCGGCCCGACGCTGTGACACGAAACGGCGATCTCGGACCCTGACCGCGCGGTCGACACCCGACCGCGGGCCGTGATCATGTTGATCTTGCGCGAAGTGTTGCCCTTTTGACCGGATAGTGCGAGTCGCACCCACAGTCGGCGCAAGATCGGCGGAGGAGAGGGAGGAGAGGGAGGGGAGAGGGGGGAGGGGAGTGGGGCGTGGCGGGGGTGTTTAACGAGGGTTAAGGTGACTGCATGGGTGTTGTACTGCCGGGCCGGGTGTCGATTCGCGAGGTGGGGCCGCGTGACGGGCTGCAGAACGAGGATCCTGTGCCCACCGGCGACAAGGTCAGGCTCATCGACGCGCTGAGCGCCACCGGCGTGGGCCGCATCGAGGCCGTCTCTTACGTGCATCCCAAGGCGATTCCGCAGATGGCCGACGCCGACGCGGTGTGGAGCACGGTCACCCGGGACCCGAAGGTGCGCTACAGCGCCCTCGTGCCCAACCTGCGCGGCGCCCAGCGGGCCCTGGCCGGCGGGTTCACCGAGGTCGAGGTGGTGGTGTCGGCCAGCGACACGCACAACCGCCGCAATATCAACCGGTCCACGGACGAGTCCCTGGACGAGATCGCCCAGCTCATCCCGGCGCTGCACGAGGGCGGCTCGACCGCCGAGGTGATCATCGCGACCAGCTTCGGCTGCCCGTACGAGGGGGACGTGGACCCGCGCCGGGTCGCCGGGATCGTCGATCGGGTGGTCGCGGACGGGGCGGACCGGATCGCCTTCGGTGACACCACCGGCATGGGCACCCCGCGCCGGGTGCGCGACCTGCTGTCGATCGTGCGCGAGCGGCACCCCGACGTGCCGATGCTGCTGCACTTCCACAACACCCGCGGCACCGGCCTGGCCAACATCCTCACCGCCCTCGAGTTCGGCGTCACCGAGTACGACGCCAGCGTGGGCGGGCTCGGCGGCTGCCCGTACGCGCCCGGGGCCTCGGGCAACGTGGCCACCGAGGAGGTCGTGCACATGCTGCACGACATGGGCGTCGACACCGGCATCGACCTGGAGAAGCTGATCGAGGCGGCCCGCCTGGCCGAGCGGATCGTCGGCCGGGAGCTGCCCTCCGGCGTGCTGCGGGCCGGGCCGCGCAGCCGCACGGTGAGCTGAGCGTCCCATCCGGAGGATTCCCCGCAACCGCCTGCCGGGTGCAGGCGTGACATGTGGTTGTCAGGACAGCCACCAGCGGGGAGCCCCGGATGTCACCACCCTCGTTCGACGAGTTCTATCTCGGCAGCCGGCAACGGCTGCTGCGGTGCGTGTACGCCGTCACCGGCGACATGCAGGATGCCCAGGACGTGCTCCAGGAGGCCTTCGCGCGCGCCTGGCAGAACTGGGGCAAGGTCAGCGGATATGAGGACCCCGAGGCGTGGGTGCGCACCGTCGCGTTCCGGATCGCGGTGAGCCGCTGGCGCCGCGCCAAGAACGCGATCACCGCGCACCGCCGGCACGGCGCGGCCAACGCGGTGCGCCCCCCGGACGAGAACACCGTCGCGCTCGTCGCCGCGCTGCGCGGCATACCCGAGGAGCAGCGCAAGGCGATCGTGCTGCACCACATCGCGGGCCGGTCCGTCGCGGAGATCGCGGCCGAGACCGGCGTCGCCGAGGGCACGGTCAAGGCCCGGCTCTCCCGGGGCCGGCAGGCCCTGGCCCAACTGCTCCGCACCGAGTCGACGGGACACCGCTATGCGTGACGACCTTGACCAGCAGCTCGACGACTTCGGGACGAGCATGCCCGCCATCGACTGGGCCAGCCCCACCGAGATCCGCAAGCGCGGCGACCGCCGCCGCCAGCGGCACACCGCCGGCTTGACCGCCGCCGTGGTGCTCGTCGTCGCGCTGGCCGCGGGCACCGCGGTCACCGTCACGCAGGGCCGCGGCGGCCAGGTGACCCCGGGCGTCTCCGGCAGCGCCACGCCGTCCGCCTCCGCCGCGCCGTCGCTCTCCCCGTCCCCGTCGGCCAGTCCGTCGCCGTCGACGAGCCCGTCGGCTTCGGCACCGCCGGCAGTGCTCACCTCGATCCCGGTCGCGGCGATGCTCAAGCCCGAGGACTACGCGTCCGGATACCGGGTGACCACCGAAGACGAGATGGGCGAGAGCTACGGCTTCGACATGCAGATATGCCTGGACACCGACCAGTGGGACGGCAAGCCGGAGGCGCCCGACACGGTGGACCGGCCGCGCCGCAACCGCCGGCTGGGCGCGGACGGCCGCGGGCAGCTCCGGCAGGATGTGGTCGCCATGCGCAGCGTCTCCAGCGCGAAGGCCGTGCTGAAGCACAGCCGGACCGGCTTCGAGAAGTGCGCCATGATCCAGGCTCCGGAGGGCCGGCGGCGCGCTTTCGAGATCGTCGCGCAGGACTTCGCCGGCGACGAGTCGTTCATGGTGCAGTGGAGCACCGTGCAGCTGCTGGTCTTCATCCGCGTCGGCACGGTCGTGATCACATTGTCGATGCCGCCCGACGCCAAGGTGGCGACAACGACCGAGACTGCGAAGAACGCGGTGCAGCGCCTCTGCGACGCTACCGCGGTCTGCTGAATCCCGATCGCACAACATCGACAGGGAGTGACCATCGGTCACTACCTGTCGCTTTTCCGACTGTCATTGGCATTTGAATCTAGAATAATTCGGACATAAGCCGTAATTCGTGTAACGCACGGCGTTTGCTCGCGCTGGAGATCGTCTCGCGATCGCGTGTCCGAGTAATGGCAAGCTCGTTGACCCCTGCGATGTCATAAATGCCCCATTTGTACGAGCCGAATCAGGTGAACCGGGCGCACGTCGACAGCCGGAGTGACCGTACTCCGGTGTGCCTCACCGTGCACATAGGCCACTACAGAAGGTGACCGTGACATCGCAGAACACTGCATCTTCACCGTGGCAATTCCAGATCGAAAGGCACTGCGATTCACATGACTGCGACTTCGCTGGGCACGTGGACCAAGACGTCCGTGAAGGTCGGCGTGATCTCCGCCGGCGTGCTGCTGGTGGGCGGCACGGGCGCGCACGCGGCTGACAACTGGAACACCTCCTTCAACTCCGGCATCGGCAGCGGCAACCAGATCAAGCTGCCGGTGCAGGCCCCGATCAACATCTGCGGCATCGCCATCGGCGTCCTAGGCAACGCGAACGCCAGCTGCACCGGCGGCAGCGAGGCCAACTACGGCGCGGACGCGCTGCCCACCGACTGGAACAGCCTCGGCAACTCGGGCATCCTGAGCGGCAACCAGGTGCTGGCCCCGATCCAGGCGCCGATCAACGCGTGCGGCGTGGGCGTCGGCGTGCTCGGCGACGCGAACGCGTGGTGCGTCGGCGGCGCCGAGGCCGACCTGCCCGGCGAGGAGCCGGACGAGGTCGACGAGAACCCGTACCCGCAGCCCTACGGCGGCGAGCCGGCGTGGCACCAGCACAAGGGCAAGAACAAGAAGAAGAACAAGGTGGCCGCGGCGCCGCCGCTGGAGAGCGCGCCGCTGGACGTGGTCACCGGCCTGCTCCCGATCAACGGGCTGGCCGGCGGCCTGACCAGCGCGGTCGGCAACACCAGCGCGAGCCTCGACGTCGGCGCCAAGCGGAAGCTGATGAACCAGCGCGGCGGTTGGCAGCACGGCAAGGCCCAGGGCACCTGCGAGCTGAACTGGAACACGTTCGGCAACTCGGGCCTCCTCAGCGGCAGCCAGCTCTTCGTGCCGGTGCAGGCCCCGATCGACGTCTCCGGTGTCGCCGTGGGCGCCCTGCTGGGCAACGCCAACGCGTCCAGCGTCGGCGGCTCCACCGCGAACTTCTGCTGAACCCCGCACCACGAACGAAGGGCCGGCGCCTGACGCGCCGGCCCTTCGCCATACCCCCGGCCGAGATCACCCGACTTGCCTGGCAGGTGGGCGAATGCGCGCCCAAGATTCGCCCATGTGCCAGGCAAGTCGAATGACCTTGGAGGTGGGAGGAGGCGGGGTGTCTCACATGGTGGTAGCTTAACTATCGTTTAGGTTGGTGGTGGTGGGAGGAGAGGCGCGGTATGCACGAGGGGCTGGATGAGCTGCGGGAGCGCATCGGGGCCGGCGGGGCGCCCAAGTACCACCAGGCGAACGCCGCCAAGGGCAAGCTGTTCGCGCGGGAGCGGATCGCGCGGCTGGTGGACAAGGGCTCGTTCGTCGAGGACGGGATGTTCGCCAACGCGCTGGCGCACGGGCTGCCCGCGGACGGTGTGATCACCGGGCAGGCGACGATCGACGGCCGGCCGGTGTGCCTGATGGCCAACGACTCCACGGTGAAGGCGGGCAGCTGGGGCGCCCGCACCGTCGAGAAGATCATCCGGATCATCGAGCGGGCGTACGGCCAGGGCGTGCCGATGGTGTACCTGGTCGATTCGGCCGGAGCCCGGATCACCGACCAGGTCGACCTGTTCCCCGGCCGGCGGGGCGCGGGCAACATCTTCTACCAGCAGGTCAAGGCGTCGGGCGCGATCCCGCAGGTGTGCGCCCTGTTCGGGCCGAGCGCGGCGGGCGGCGCGTACATCCCGGCGTTCTGCGACGTGGTCGCCATGGTCGACGGCAACGCCTCGATGTACCTCGGCTCGGACCGCATGGTCGAGATGGTGACGGGGGAGAAGACCACGCTGGAGGCGATGGGCGGCGCCAAGGTGCACTGCGAGCAGTCCGGCGTGGGCCACTTCCTGTGCAAGGACGAGGATGAGGCGCTCGGGGTGGTCCGCCGCTACCTGTCCTTCCTGCCGTCGAACTGGACCGAGCAGCCGCCCGCGCTGGAGCCGATGCCCGCGCCGGAGACGGACCTGGCCGGGCTGGTGCCCGACAGCGAGCGCCGCGCGTTCGACATGCGGAAGATGGTCAAGGGCCTGCTCGACGGCGGCGAGTTCTTCGAGATCCAGGCGCGGTGGGCCAAGGAGCTGACGGTCGGTTTCGGCCGGCTGGACGGCCAGGTGGTCGGCATCGTGGGCAACAACTCGATGTTCAAGGGCGGCGTGCTGTTCGTCGACTCGGCCGACAAGGCCAGCCGGTTCGTGCAGCTGTGCGACGCGTTCAACGTGCCGCTGCTGTTCCTGTGCGACGTGCCGGGCTTCATGGTCGGCAGCGCGGTGGAGAAGCAGGGCATCATCCGCCACGGCGCCAAGATGGTCTCCGCGATCAGCGAGGCGACCGTGCCGAAGATCTGCGTGGTGGTGCGCAAGGCGTACGGCGCGGGCCTCTACGCCATGGCGGGGCCTGGATTCATGCCGGAGGCGACGATCGCGCTGCCCACCGCCAAGATCGCGGTCATGGGCGCCGAGGCCGCGGTGAACGCCGTGTACGCCAACAAGATCGCCGCGATCGAGGACGAGGCGGAGCGGGAGGCGTTCATCGCCGCCAAGCGCGCCGAGTACGAGACCGACATCGACATCGTCCGGCTCGCCAGCGAGCTGGTCATCGACGCGATCGTGGAGCCCGACCGGCTCCGCGACGAGCTCATCCAGCGGTACCGAGCCGCACAGGGCAAGGACCGTCAGTTCTCACGCCGCCGACACGGCGTGACTCCGGTTTAAGAGAGGCCGAGATGACCGACTTCGGGCTGTCCGAGGAGCACAGGGAGCTGCGCGACACCGTGCGCCGGTTCGCGCAGGACAAGGTCGCGCCGGTGATCGGCGACCTGTACGAGCGGCACGAGTTCCCGTACGACCTGGTGAAGCAGATGGGCGAGATGGGCCTGTTCGGCCTGCCCTTCCCCAGCGAGTACGGCGGCATGGACGGCGACTACCTCGCCCTGTGCATCGTGCTGGAGGAGCTGGCCCGGGTCGACTCGTCGCTGTCCATCACGCTGGAGGCGGCGATCTCGCTCGGCGCGATGCCGATCTACCGGTTCGGGACGGAGGAGCAGAAGCGGCGCTGGCTGCCGCAGCTGGTCAGCGGTGAGGCGCTGGCCGCGTTCGGGCTGACCGAGCCCGGTGCGGGGTCGGACGCGGGCGGCACGCGGACCACCGCGCGGCTGTCCGAGGACGGCAGCGAGTGGATCATCAACGGCAGCAAGGCGTTCATCACGAACTCCGGCACCACGATGACCACCCTGGTCACCGTCACCGCGCGCACCGGCCCGGACGAGATCTCGTCGATCATCGTGCCGTCGGGCACGCCTGGCTTCACCGTCGCGCCCGGCTACTCCAAGGTCGGCTGGTGCTCGTCGGACACCCACGAGCTGACCTTCACCGATGTCCGGGTGCCGGCGGAGAACCTGCTCGGCGAGCGCGGCCGGGGCTTCGCGCAGTTCCTGCAGATCCTCGACGAGGGCCGGATCGCCATCGCGGCGCTGGCCACGGGTCTGGCCCAGGGCTGCGTCGACGAGTCGCTCAAGTACGCCGCGCAGCGCGAGGCGTTCGGCAAGACGATCGGTTCGTACCAGGCGATCCAGTTCATGATCGCGGACATGGAGACGCGCGCCCACACCGCCCGCCTGGCCTGGCGCGACGCCGCGCAGCGCCTGGTCGCCGGGGAGGACTTCAAGCGCCCGGCCGCCATCGCCAAGCTGCACGCCAGCACCGTCGCCGTCGACAACGCCCGGGACGCCACCCAGATCCACGGCGGCTACGGCTTCATGAACGAGTTCCCGGTCGCCCGCATGTGGCGCGACAGCAAGATCCTCGAGATCGGCGAGGGCACCTCGGAGATCCAGCGGATGATCATCGCCCGCGACCTCGGCCTCCGCTGAAAGGAAGGGCACCTTCTCAACGCTATGCGTTGTAGAAGGTGCCCTTCTTAACTTCTCCCCGCCGACAGGTCACGCCGCAGGCAGGCGCTTCGCCGCCTGAGCCATCACGTCGAAGATCGCGGCGTCGTGGGTCGGTGATCCCTCCCAGCCGTGGTCGACGACCACCCCGACGTAGGCGCCCCGGCGCACGACCGAGATGTAGTAGGTCGCCTCCTGCGGCATGCCTTCCGGCTCGCGCAGGTGGCGCCGGTGCAGCGTCATCCGCAGCGACTCGTCGCCCAGCTTCGGCCCGGACACGATCGCGTAGTCGTGCCGGACGCCGTGCTCGGTGTACGGCCCGCACCGCTTGACCGCCGCCCGCAGTTCCGCCAGGTAGTCCACCGCGCCGCGGCCGTCGTACCGGGTGACGGTGTGGTCGTAGGAGACGGTCCAGTGCTCGTCGGGCTTGGGCGCGCTGTTCCAGATCCGGTTGATGCCGCGCCGGTCGGCGATCAGCGCGTCGCTGGCGTGCGCGCCGGTGGGGCAGACCCGAGGCAGCGAATCCCAGCTCGGCGGCTCCTGCTCGCCGGGCGGCGGCGGGGCCAGGCGGTAGCAGATGCCGTTCTCCCGAAGACCTTCGGCGGTCAGCGAGCCGACCAGGAACACCGCGTCCGGGATCTGTCCGGGGTAGTCGTCGAGGCAGCGGCCGGCCGGCCGGGTGTCCTCCGGCGACGGGCTGGGCGTCGGCGCCGCGCTGCTCGGCGCGGCGGCGGCGCTGGTGCCGGGCGCCGCCACGGGCGGTCGCGGTGACCCGGCGCACGCCGTGAGCACGGCGGCGGCGGCGATGAGCACGGCCAGTGCCGGCGCGCGCGTCCCGCCCGGCCGGTGGGCTCTGCCTGGTGCGGTCATGGTCGGCTCCCCTCTGCCAGTCCCCGCCGCATCCCGCGGCCGGGGCATCCGCGACGGTCCGCCGGCACGGGAGCCGTCGTCCGCAGCTCCGTACGCCGTCCGTCATGGGAGAAGACCCGGCGAGGGTCGGCGCGGTTGCAACTGTCGGCGATCGGACGCATACCCACCGCATGCGAGGCAGGTCGCCCGGACAGCGGGCCGCCCGTGCCGTGAATCCGGCACGGGCGGCCCGGGGCCGGGTCAGAGCGCCAGGAGCTTCTCCACGGCCTTCGTGAACACCGGGTCGAGGTCCTTGGGCGGCGTGGGGGAGCCCTCCCAGCCGACGTCGAACACGACCGAGACGTGATCGCCCACCCGGACCACCGAGACGGGGAAGAGCGCCTCCTGCGGTGCGCCCTCGACCGCCTCGTCGTAGGTCACCTTCAGCGTCAGCATCAGCGACTCGTCCCCCGCGCCGGTGCCGTCGACCAGGGAGTACGCAAACCGCACGCCCCCGTCGGCGTACCCGTCGCCGCACCGGGCCAAGGCCGCACGCAGCTCGGCGAGGTAGGCGCTCGCCGCCTCCGGCGCGGTGTACCGCGTCACCGTGTGGAAGTAGCTGCTCGGCACGTGGTCCGGCTGCGGTGGCTTCAGGTAGGCGTAGATGCCGCGCCTGCCGAGGATCGACCGGTCGCTGACGTGCGAGCCGCTCTTGCACACCCGGGGCAGCGCCCGCGCCGCGTCCTCGCTGGGCGCGCGGCCGCAGCGGTACGCCAGCACGTGGTCCTCCATGCTCGGCGCATTGCCGTCGACCAGTGCCCTGGCCGGGATCTGCTCGGTGTACGCGCCACCGGGGCAGCCGGCGGTCGGCGGCGCCGCCGGGGACGGGGAGGCGCTCGGCGCGGCGGACGTCGGTGCCGCCGGGCTGGTCGTGACGGAACCCGTCGGGGCCGCGATCTGGTCCGGGTTGTGCCGGGCGGCCAGTGGCAGCAGGCCCACCGCGGCCGCGGAGGCGACCGCGACCAGCGCCAGCGTCCCGACCGCGGCCCGTCGCCGGGCCCGGCGGTCGCTGCGGGTGCGCAGCTGGGCCGCCATCGGCAGCTCCCTCCGCTTCGCTTCGTCGGCCACCTGGGCGAACGCGTCCTCGATGTCACTCATCACCGGTCACCTCTTTCACGTCGAGTACGGCCGCGAGGCTGGTGCGCCCGCGGGAGAGCCAGCTCTTCACCGTGCCGATGGGGACCCCCGCGTCCTGCGCGATCTGGGCCACCGGCATGTCGAACAGGTAGTGCAGGGCCAGCGCCTGACGCTGGACGGCGGGCAGGCCGCGCAGGGCCCGATGGAGCAGCACGGCGGACTCGTCCGCGGGTTCGGCGTCGGGAGCCGGGCCGAGCAGGCGCATGGCGCCCCGCCAGCGCTGCAGGCGCCGCCACACGTCGGTGGCCAGCCGGGACACCACGAGACGCAGCCACGCCTCGACGTCCTCGTACTCGGACAGGCGGCCCCATTGCCGCCACGCCCTCATGTACGCCTCCTGCACGAGATCCTGGGCCTGCGCCCAGTCCCCGGTGAGCGCGTACGCGTAGCTGAGCAGGCGGCGTGAGGTCCCCCGGTAGCACTCGTCGAAGCTCTCCGCATCGCGCACCGCTCACCCCTTTCTTCGGTAGGTGAGAGCAGACACGAACAGTTCGGGGGATAGGTTGCAGCTGTGATCCCGGTCATGTCCGGGGGCAGCGCCAAAAAGTAGACGGTGCACTCCCACCTTCGGACTCGGGTAGATAGTCTTTGCGGCCATGGCCCCAGGTCACCCGGTTCCCGCCGAGGCCGCTGACGAGTCGGCGGCCTCCTTCGGCGCGCTCCTGCGCGCGCACCGGGACACCACGCGGCTGACCCAGTCGGAGCTGGCCGTCCGCGCCGGGCTGGGCGTACGCACCGTGCGCGACCTGGAGCACGGCCGGGCCGCCCGGCCCCAGCGCACCACGGTGGAGCTGCTCGCCACGGCGCTCGGGCTGGTCGGGGAGGCGCTGGCCGAGTTCCACGCCGCTGCCCGCGGGCAGGCCCACCCCGCCCCGGCGCCCGTCCGGCCCGCGTTCCATCTGCCCGCGCCGCCGGAGCTGTACGGCCGGGACGACGAGATCGACACGCTGGTGGCGCACGTCGCCGCCCAGCCCGGGCTGACCACCCTGGTGGGGCTGGCCGGGGTGGGCAAGAGCGTGCTCGCGCTGACCGTGGCGCACCGCGCGCAGCCGCACTTCCCGGCCGGCGCGGCCGCGATCAGCGTCGCGGCGGGCGACAGCGCGAGCGACCTGCGGGACGTGATCTGCGCGGTGCTCGGCGTGAGCCGCCCCGCCGAGCTGCCCGCCCGGCTGGAGCAGCCGGTGCTGCTGATGGTGGACGCGGTGGACCGCTCGCCGGAGGCGTGCACCGCCGTGCTGACCGAGCTGCTGGCGCAGGCGCCGCTGCTGCGCGTGCTGGCCTCGGCGCGGGCGCCGCTGGGCCCGGCCGGGGAGCAGGTGTGGCCGGTGGGCCCGCTGGCGCTGCCGCCGGCCGGAGTGGGCTCGCTGGCGGAGGCCGAGCGCCATCCGGCCAGCGCACTGTTCCTGGCCCGCTGGCGGCAGGTGCGCCGGTCGCCCGCCGACGTCGAGGTGGAGGCCCTGGTCACGCTGGTACGCCGACTCGGCGGGCTGCCGCTGGCGATCGAGCTGGCGGCGGCGCGCGGGCGGGTGCTCGACCCCGCCGAGATGCTCGCCCGCTACGGCAACCGCCTGCTGGAGCTGGGCAGCGCCGACGTGGCCGCCTCACCGCCGCAGGTCACCCTGCGCGACGTGGTGACGGCGAGCTACCGGCTGCTGGAGCCCGCGCAGCGGGAGGCGCTGCGGCGGCTGTCGGTGTTCGGCTACCGGTGGTCGGTGGAGCTGGCCGAGGAGCTGCTCGGCCCGCAGGTCGACGTGGTGCCGGTGCTGGAGCGCCTGGTCGAGCTGGGCCTGGTCCAGGTGCGCGGTTCCGGGGCGTTCCGGTTCGTGCTGCTGGACGTGGTGAAGGAGTACGCCGCCGAGCAGGCCGAGGTGGCGGGGGAGCTGGCCGGGGCGCGGCGGCAGCACGCCGTCGTGTTCGCGCGGTTCGCCGCCCGCAACGCGCCCGCGATGGGCGGATCGACCCTGGCCGCGGCGGTCGCCCGGCTCGACGACGTGGCCAGTGACCTGTGGGCGGCGCTGGCGTACTCGGCCGAGCACGAGCCGCACATCGCCCTGAGCCTGGCCGCGCAGCTGCCCCGCTGGTGGCGCTTCCGGGGCCGGGACCAGCAGGGCAGGCAGTGGCTGCTGCGGCTGCTCGACGACCCGCGCAGCGACGACGCCGACCCGGCGGTGCGCGCCTGGGCGAACCTGGGCGTGCTGCAGCTGGCCGCCGAGCACGGCGCGGGCCGGGCCGAGCTGTCCCGCGGCGAGGCCGCGCTGTCGGCGTTCCTGCTGGTCGGTGACGTGAACGGGGAGCTGGCGGCGCGTGCCGTGCTGCAGGCCGTGCAGCAGGGCACCGGTGCGTACGACGACGCCCGCCGGCACGGTGAGGCGAGCCTGGCGCTGGCCACCCGGACCGGCCGGGTGCGCGACATGGCGGTGGCCCAGCACAACCTGATCTGGCACGACCTTCGGGTGGCCGACCTGGCCGCGGCGCAGCGGCGGCTGGCCGCGGTGGACCGGCTGTCGGCCCGCTCGGGCGAGCACAAGCTGCGCGCGCTGGCCCGGGCCAACCTGGCCGAGGTGCTGCGGCTGGACGGCCGGTTCGACGAGTCGGTGCGGGTGGGCCTGCAGGCGGCGGAGCTGCTGGCCGAGATCGGCAATCCGGGCGAGCGGCGGCGGCTGCTGGGGCTGATCGGCCTGGCGTACGCGCTGGGCGGCCGGGTGGAGGAGGCGGAGAAGGCGCTCGCCGACATCCGCGCGCAGCTGCCTGACGAGCAGGGCGTGATGCTGCCGCTGGCGGAGCTGGACGAGGACTGGGACTGCGCGATGATCGAGGCGACGCTGGCCGGGCGGCGCGGTCAGCGCACGCTCGCGGCGTCCTGGTACACCGCCGCGGCACGGCAGACGGACGGGCTGACCGATCAGCGGGATCTGGCCGAGGCGCTGGTGGGGCTGGCCGTGACGAGCGACGACCCGGCCCCGGCGCTGGCCCGGTTGCGGGAGCTGCAGGAGTCGACCGGCATCGTGCTCACCGTGCGGGAGCGGGAGCTGCTGGCCGGGATCTGAGCGGTCACGGGTGCCCGCGGTGTTCGGCGCGGGCGGCCCCCCGACGGTGATGTCCCTTCCGCGGCCTGCCTTGGCCTGCCGCGCCCCCCGCCGTCTCCGCCCGCGCCGATGCGGCCCCCGTGCTTGTCCCCCCGTGAGCTTGGCCGGCCTGGCCGTCCTCCCACAGGGGCATGACGCTAGCAGTCGGGATCATACGATTTGCGGCTTTAGGCGTCCTTTCTCGGGAGAGAACGGCACTTCTGCCGCCGGTTCTGCCGCAGGCAGCGCGGTTGCGGGGGCAATAGGAGGATCATGGAACGCCGCGACCGTCATGGCCCGTCGTCACCGCCCAGGGTGGCATCCGGGCGGACTGCATCCCGCACCACCCGCAGGCCGACGAGCAGGCCCTGCAACTGTCGCTGGGTGAGGGGACCGATGAGCCATTCGTCAAGGAGTTCCAGGTGGCCGGGAACGGTTTCCCGCAGGCGGGCCAGGCCCTTGGGCGTGATCGCGGCGTACGAGCTGCGACGGTCGGTGTCGCACGGGACCCTGGACACCAGGCCCTCCCGCTCCAGCCGGTCGATCATGCGGGTCACCCCGCTCGTGCTCATGGACGTCTGTCGTGACAGGTCGGTCATGCGCAGCCGGTGTCCGGACGACCGGGCCAGACGCAGCAGCACTTCGAACTCGACAGGTGCCAGGCCGTGCGCGGCGAACTGCTCCGCGCAGATGGTGATGAGGCTGGTGTACGCCTCGGAAAGCAGGCCCATGGCGGTGAGCCTCGAATCGTCGAGTAGCTCCATTTGCGCATCGTATATGGGGGGTTGGCACATTTGTTGCCCTTCGTATCCCACTGGGTGAGACAGCGGGTGTGCCAATCAGGACGACCACCTGATACGACTGTCGTCCGACAAACGTACTCTGAGGGTTCGCTTGGTCACGGTGCGTCGGGGAGGGCTCATGGGCAAGGACGTTGCGCTGCACACGTTCACCCGCCAGGAGCGGGAGCACTACCGTCAGAAGGTGCGTCGCTGCCTGGACGTCTTCGCGTTGATGCTCAACGACTTCAGCTTCGACGACGACCATCCGACGACCGGGCTGGAGATCGAGCTGAACCTGGTCGACAACGAGCACCTGCCCGCGATGGTCAACGAGGAGGTGCTGCGCGACCTCAACGACCCGTCGTTCCAGACCGAGCTGGGACGGTTCAATCTGGAGCTGAACGTGCCGCCGCGGCTCATCTCCGGCGACGGGCTGGCCGGCTACGAGCAGCAGATCATCGAGAGCCTGCGCCGGGCCGACACCACCGCCCGCAAGCACGACGCCGCGCTGCTCACCATCGGCATCCTGCCGACGCTCACCACCGACCACACGGTGACCGAGAACCTCTCCACCAACGGCCGCTACCGCTCGCTCAACGAGGAGATCCTCGCCGCCCGCGGCGAGCAGATCGGTGTCGACATCCGCGGCGCCGACCGGCTGCGCATCCGCACCGACTCCATCGCGCCCGAGGCGGCCTGCACCAGCCTGCAGTTCCACCTGCAGGTCTCGCCCGCCGACTTCGCCGCGTACTGGAACGCCTCGCAGGTCATCGCGGGAGTGCAGGTCGCCGTCGGCGCGAACTCGCCCTTCCTGTTCGGGCACCAGCTCTGGTCGGAGACCCGGATCGCGCTGTTCGAGCAGGCCACCGATACCCGGCCGGACGAGCTGAAGGCCCAGGGCGTACGCCCCCGCGTCTGGTTCGGCGAACGCTGGGTCACCTCGATATTCGACCTGTTCGAGGAGAACGTGCGCTACTTCCCGCCGTTACTCCCGATCGCCGAGGAGGAGGACCCGGTCGCCGTGCTGCGCGACGGCGGGGTGCCCCGGCTCGGCGAGCTGCGCCTGCACAACGGCACCGTCTACCGGTGGAACCGGCCCGTGTACGACATCATGGGCGGCCGCCCGCACCTGCGGGTCGAGAACCGGGTGCTGCCCGCCGGCCCGACGGTCGTCGACATGCTGGCCAACGGCGCACTGTACTTCGGGCTGGTGCGGGCGCTGGTGGAGGACGACCGTCCGCTCTGGACCCAGCTGCCGTTCAGCGTGGCGCAGGACAACTTCCACGCCGCGTCCCGGCGCGGCATCGCCGCACCCGTCTGGTGGCCGCGCATCGGCGAGATCCGGGTGACCGACCTGGTGCTGGAGGTGCTGCTGCCCCGGGCGGCGGAGGGCCTGGACCGGTTCGGGGTCGACCCCGAACAGCGCGACCGGCTGCTCGGCATCATCGAGCAGCGCTGCCTCACCGGGCAGACCGGATCCACCTGGCAGGTCAACACCGTACGGGCGCTGGAGAGCGCCGGGGCGACCCGGCCCGCCGCGCTGCGGGCCATGGTCGGGCGTTACGCGGAGCTGCAGCGCAGCAACGAGCCCGTGCACACGTGGCCGGTGGGCTGACTCCACCCAACAGCTGATGGTGTGATCCGTCGATCTCAGGGAGTGTGCTCGCCGTGATCGAACAACGGGGGAGTATCGGTCAGCGGGCGCTGCCCGCGAGCATGGCGGCGCTGCTCGCCGCGATGACGGCGGTGGCGATGACGCCGTGGCTGTCCGGCGGGGGCGCGCCGCCGCCGGGGCCCGAGGTGCTGCCCGCCGCCGCGGTGCCGGTGCCACGGCCCGCGCCGAGCGCCTCGCCGGCGCCCGGCACCTTCACGCCCCGCACGTTCACCGTGGTGGGCAGCGGGGACGTGTTGCTGCACAACGGGTTGTGGCGGCAGGCGCAGCGGGACGCGGGCGGGCGCGGCTACGACTTCGCGCCGCTGCTGCGCGGCGTACGGTCCGTGATCGAGTCGGCCGACCTGGCGATCTGCCACCTCGAGACACCGCTCGGCGGCCCTCGTGGCCCGTTCACCGGCTACCCGACGTTCAAGGTGCCGCCGCAGATCGTGCCCGCGCTCAAGCAGACCGGCTACGACGCCTGTTCGACCGCCTCGAACCACTCGCTCGACGGCGGCGAGGCGGGCATCCGGCGCACCCTCGACGCGCTCGACGCGGCCGGGATCCGGCACACCGGCATGGCCCGCAACCCGGCCGAGCAGCGCACCACGCAGTTGCTGACGGTGCGCGGGGTGCGGGTGGCGCTGCTGTCGTACAGCTTCTCCTTCAACGGCATCCCGCGCCCCAGGGGCAAGGAGTGGCTGGTCAACTACCTGGAGCCGAAGCGGGTGCGGGAGGCGGCCCGGCGGGCCCGCACGGCCGGGGCCGAGGTCGTGATCGTCTCCATCCACTGGGGCACCGAGTACGAGCACCGGCCCAACTCCCAGCAGGTGTCGGTCGCGAAGCAGCTGCTGAACGACGGCTCGATCGACCTGATCCTCGGGCACCACGCGCACGTGGTGCAGCCGTTCGAGCGGATCAACGGGCGCTGGGTCGCGTACGGCATGGGCAACCATGTGTCGTACCAGGGTTTCTCCAACGAGACCCGGGACGGCGTGATCAGCCGCTTCACCTTCGTGGAGACCGCGCCCGGACGGTTCACGGTCGGCAAGGCCGCGGCGCTGCCGACGTTCATGCAGCTCAACGACGGTCCGGCGCGCGTGCTGCTGGTGTCGGACTGCCCGGTGGCGAGGCAGGCCGCCTGCCGCGCCAGCGGCGCCCGTTCGTACCGCGTGCTGCGCTCCCGCGGCGCGGGCGGAGCCGGGCTGGTCGTGCTCCGCTGACCGCCTCCTCTCGCGAGCGAAGCTCCCGCCTCGCCGGTTCCGGCGGCATGGCGGGAGCTTCGCTCAGGTGACGAGGGGTGTCAGCCCTTCCGGGGTCGGCCCTGGCGGGGGCCGTTCTTCGGCGCCGGAGTGGGCTTGGGCGGCTCGGGTGCCTTGTCGGCGGTTGCCGTGGTGGGCTCGCCCTGAGCCACGGCGGAGAGGGCGCCGGCCTGCTCGGCGGCCGGCTTCGGCACGGAGGCGGTGCCCTTGGCCTTCGCCGGGGCGGCCACCGGCGCGGGCGCGGCCTGCGCGGGCACGGCCGGCGGCGCGGGCACGGCCAGGGGCGCGGTGAGGTCCGGGTACGCGGGCTCCGGCGTGGGCGCCGGGGTGCTCCGGCCCGCCGTGACCGGGCGCGGGCGGCGCGGCCCGGCCAGCAGCTGGGCCAGCACCGCGCCGATCAGGCCGGTGACCACGGCGTACGGCGCGACGAGGTGAGCGGACAGCTGCTCCGGCTGCACCCCGGTGAGCTTCGGCGCGGCCAGCAGGTAGGCCAGCGCGACCAGCGCGGGGCCGACGGCGCCGGACAGCACCACGCCCGCCTGGCCGTCGCGGCGGCGCACCGCGGGCAGCGCCGCGAGGAAGCCGATCACCAGCGCGGACAGCGCGGCGATGGCGGCGCCGGGCAGGTAGAGGCTGCGGAACCACGGCCCGTCGGCGGTCACCGGCCACACGCCGAGCTGCGCGACGGCCGGCTCGCGGCCCGCGGCGATGCCGTCCACGGCCGCGGTGACCGCGAGCAGCCACAGCCAGCCACCGGTGGCCAGCACGTTCGCGGCGACGGCACGGGCGGACAGCGCCGCCACGGCGACGAACAGGCCGAGCAGCACGCCGGTGATGGCGTAGCCGCCGACGATCACGTGCGGGGCGAACGTGTCGGCACGCTCGGCGACCCGTGCGGGCACCGCGGTCAGCGCGACCACCAGCAGCCCGCCGACCGCCGCGGCGATGGCGAGGGCGGTGCGGCGCAGCGTGCGGACCGCTGTCGAGATCTGCACTGTCGCGGAGCCGACCCGGTCGGCCACCACGGCACCGAGGACCACCGAGACGGCGGAAATCCAGACCGTCCAGGCAAGACTGGCCAGCCAGGCGGCTTCGCCCGACGCGCCGACCGTCGGCACCCAGGAGAAGATGCCGAGGCCGTATCCGATGCCCAGCTGTGCTGCTCCGGCGGCCGCCGCGATCCCGGCCGCCGCCGCGACCGCGCCCAGCCCCAGCCGCGTGCCCGGGCCCTGAGAGAACATGCCGCGAGCGTATAGCAATGCGAGGGCGGTTCGTGTGAACGGTTTACTCTCGTTGCGGCGTAGCGTTCGCCGGGCGTACCCCGAAAGAGGAGACCAGCATGACCGACCCGTGGCAGGAGACGGCGCCCATGACGTCGTCACAGCGACCGCGCGGGTTCAGCCCCGGCACGATCGCGCTGCTGGCGACCGCGACGGTGATGCTCGCCGTCGCCGGGCTCGCGATCGGATGGTACGTCGCCGGCACCGGTGCGGAGCCGCAGGCGCAGGCCAGCGCCAGCCCGTCGGCGGTGGTCGCCTCGCCGAGCCCGAGCCCGTCGCCGAGTGAGCTGCCCTCGCCCACGCCCGAGCCCAGCCCGTCGGCCACCGGGGGCGGGTTCCAGACCATGCCCGACGTGCTGACCCGGCCCTTCCGTGAGGCCCGCCTGGAGATCATGGCGAGGTTCGGCGTCTCGGTGAAGGTCGAGTTCGACGAGGCGAGTACGGCCGCCGCGGAGTCCGTGCTGAGCAGCGTGCCCGCCGCCGGGCAGCCGGTGCTGCGCGGCACGTCCGTGACGATCGTGGTGGCCGGGCCGCGGGTCCGCTTCCCGATGCCGGACGTGGTCGGCCAGTCCTGCAGCGCCGCGCAGAAGAAGCTGGTGGAGCAGGGCCTGCGGATCGGGCGGTACCTCAACGGCCGTAGCGGCACGGTGCTGGCCGTCTCGGTCCCGAAGGACCAGGAGGTCGGTTGGAACGACGCGATCGACCTGACGTGCGGCGTGGCGCAGTCGCCGTCGCCGGCAGCGGGCTGACCAGGTGCGTGGCGTGCCCGGGCACGCCACGCACGGTGGGTGAGGCGTAACCGTCCGGCGGACGTGGTAGGACGGCACCATGTCCGATGCGCACGATGACAGGGACGCCCCGGGCGGGCCCGGCTCCGAGCCGCCCCCGCCCGACGAGACCACCCGCCTGCCCGCCGCCCACCCGGACGAGGAGCCCGCGGACCGCACCCCGGGCGGCGACGAGCCGACCACGGTGCTGCCCGGCAGGGTGCCCGGCGACGAACCGACCACCGTCCTGCCGGGCGGCCCGGGAGACCGGCCCACCTCGGCGCTGCCGCCGTACGGCGCGGTGCCGCCGGACGACGACCGCACCAGGGCGATGCCGCCCGTCGATGGTCCGGACGACGACCGGACCTCGGTGCTGCCGCCCCACGGCGGCACACCGGCGCCGCCCCCGCCACCGGAGGACCGCACCTCGGTGCTGCCGCCCCAGGACGTCTGGACCGGGCGCGCGGGCGTGCCCAGCCGGGACGGTGGGCCGATGCGCGACGCGACGCCGCCGCCCGGCATCGAGTACGGCGAAGGGGAGCGGACCTGGCGCGCGCCGCTGATCATCGCCGGGATCGTGCTGCTGCTCCTGCTGCTGTTCGGGGTGGCGGCCTGGTTCGCGCTGCGCGGCGCGGGCCCCACGCCGGAGCCGAGCGCCTCCCCCTCGCCGGTGGTGACCTCGGCCGCGCCGACCAGCGCCGCGCCCAGTCCGTCGCCGACGCCGTCCCCCGTCCCCAGCCTGGTGGCGGTGCCGGACGACCTGATCGGCATGACCGAACAGGAGGCGATCGACGCGCTCACCGCGGTCGGCCTGAACCCCCGCATCTCGCTGCGCCCGACCGACGAGGCGGATCCGGGAACCGTCGTGGACGTCGACCCGGAGTCCGGGACGGAGCTCGCGCCCGGGGAGAGCGTCCAGCTCGTGATCGCGGTCGCGCCGAGCAGCCCGTCGCCCTCGCCGAGCCCCAGCCCGGAGCCGAGCCCCAGCCCCAGCCCCGAAGAGGAGTGAGCGCGGCGGGAGGCCCGTTCCGGAGTTCCGGAACGGGCCTCCCGCCGTGTCGGCTGCCGTCACCACTGGCGGCGCCGGTGGGTGACGATGACGATCCCGCCGAGGGCGAGTCCTATGCCGATCATGCCGGTGGAGATGAGCGACCGCGCCATGAGTTCGCTGGACACGGTGTGCTCGGAGATCACGGCAGGCGGCGCTGCCTGCCGCGCGACGGATGCGGCCGCGGCCGTTGCGGCTGCCCCCTCGCTGGCCCCGGCCGTCGCCGGCACCGGCGTGAACAACGCCGCTGCCAGCGCCGCACCGCACAGTGCGGCGAGCCGATGGGGCCGATGTGGAACGGTCGCTCTGGAACCGCGTCCAGGAGCGATGGTTCGGTTGTCCATGGCGCCGTCTCCCGGGTGAGCGGGTGCCGTGCCACGCGGAGGAACGGAACGCCGGACGGGCAGCCTGCCGCGACAGCTGTGGCGACGTGCCGGCCGAACGAGTTCCGCCGACGGTAGGGGCTCGTCGCGGCCGCCTGTGCATGGACGCAGGCCGACCGGGCGGGTCGCTACCGTCGTTCAAACTAGGGTCATTCGAGCGTAGGCCGGGTCAGGTCCGGTCCGGGCAGGATTCGCGAGAATTGCTCAGCGCACGCCGGCGGTCGCCGGGCGCAGGTGGGGGCGGCTCAGCCCCGGGCGCTGGCCGGCCCGGGCCGGCGCCTTGCGGGCCCGCGCGGCGGCGCTGTTGTCCGGGACGATCCGCAACCCGGCGCGCTGTACGAAGATCGAGCGGCGCTCCACCGCGTCCCCCGCGGCGTTGAGCTGGTAGCCGTCCAGCCAGACCCAGCCCTCGTAGGTCGGCCAGTCGTGGACACGGATCACCCGGAACATCATCGGGCGCAGGAACTGGACGCTGGCTTCACGAGTGACGTGGAGGATGTCGCCGGCCTGGGGAGTCACCTTGTCTCCTGCTTCTCGTCATACCGCAGATCTGGAACAACACGTATTCGGATGTCGCTCGTTGAACGCTAGAGGTGAAGCTCCGCCCACTGTGTGTGATCATGAAAACGGAAGATCAGCACCACCGGGGCCCATAACAGACACTGTGCCGGAAGACTTTGCCGAATGCAAGTTGCAAAGTGCGTATGCGGTCTGGTGTCATTCGTCCGGTATATGACATGCTGTTGGCCGTCCGCCCGCTGATGCCGTGTCGCACCCTCTGTGCGTTCGGCCGGTTGAAGATTCGCCGATTGTCGGAGCAGACTCCCAACAGGACAGACCAATTGCTGGGCGGGGGCATGGCACACGTGCCTCCGCCGACATGCGTCGCGGAGGTGCGCCGTGACAACCCGACAGAGCCCGACCGTGCGTCGCCGAAGACTCGGCGCCGAGCTGCGGAAACGGCGCGAGAACGCCGGCATCACGCTGGAGTTCGTCGCCGACAGGATGGAGTGTTCCCAGTCCAAGATCTCGCGTATCGAGACCGGGCACAGCTCGGTGACCAGTCGCGATGTCCGCGACATGCTGACCATCTACGGCACGTCGGCCGAGGAGGTCGACGTGCTCGTTGAGATCGCCAAGGAGGCGAGGCAGAAGGGCTGGTGGCACCCGTACAGCAGCGTGCTGGTCGGTGCCTATGTCGGGTTGGAAGCTGCAGCCAGTTCCATCAGGGCGTACGAGCAACAGGTCGTCCCGGGACTGCTGCAGACAGCCGAATACGCTGAGGCGATGATCCGCGGTGCCCAGCCGGACTGGACGGACGAAGACGTCATGAACAGAGTCCGTGTCCGGATGGCCCGCCAATCGTTGCTCACGCGACAAGACGATGCGATCAGGTTTCAGGTGGTGCTCGATGAGTCGGTGCTGAGCCGGCCCGTTGGCGGCGACAAGGTCATGCGAGACCAATTGCGGCTACTTGCTGAAGCGGCCTCGTGGCAGAACGTAACCATGTCGGTATTGCCGTTCGAAAGCGGTTCACATGCCGGTATGGACGGTACTTTCGCGATTCTGGAGTTTGCCGAACAGGATGACTCCGACGTCGTTTACGCGGAGAATGCGACCGGGGGACTCTTCCTCGAAAAGAACGACGAACTGCAGAAGTACGCCAGGATCTTCGAGAACGTCCAGAGGGCCGCGCTGAGCCCCGAGGAGTCCGCCGAGCTGATCGCACAACTGGCGGAGGAGCCACTATGGAAATCGAGACCAAGGGGTTTCGAGTCGATCTGAGTCAAGCACGTTGGTACAAGAGCACCCGGAGTGGGCCGAACTGCGACAACTGTGTTGAAGTGGCGTTCGTGAGTGGCGCGGTCGCGCTGCGCGACTCCAAGAACCCCACCGGCCCGGCGCTGATCTTCACGCCGGACGAGTGGGACGCGTTTGTGGAGGGTGCGAAGGACGGGGAGTTCGACCTGTGAGGTCGCCCCGCTGACAGCTCTGGCACACAGCTGACGAGGACCCCTTCCGCGCGCCGCCCCGACGGCGCCGGAAGGGGTCCTTCGCCGTCAGAGGACCAGCCGGTGCAGGGAGGCGCGCCGCCGCTGCGTCATCGTCTCCCGCGCCTGGTCGAGCCACTCCCGGCGCCGCCCCGGCTCGGGTGGGAAGTCCAGGCCGAACCGGAACCAGGCCGGCGGCTGGGGCATCCGGGAGTAGCGGTCGATCAGGTCGTCGAGCACCCGGGTCAGCTCGTCCCGCGCGTTGCGCCCGGCCTCCAGCGTGGTCCGGTGCGCCGTCAGGTACGCCGCGCGGCGCTCGGCGACCCCGCGCAGCCGGCCGCGGATCTCCTCGATCCGGCCCCGCTGGATCGCGGTCAGCACCACCGCGGCCCGGTCCTCGCGCAGGTGGCGCACCAGTGCGGCCCGGTGCCTCGGGCGCAGCCAGGAGGACGGTTGCGCCAGCGCCTGCTGCGTCGCCTGGATGCGTGCCCGCACCTTCTGCTCGGCCTCGAACGCCTCCTGGCAGCGCTGCTCGGCCAGCGCCAGCTGCCGCGGGTCGGGCCCCGCCGGCGCCGCCGCGGCCACCCGCTCCGCCTCCTCGACCAGCCGCCAGAGCCAGCGCTCCTCGTCGTCGATCTCGTCCAGCGGATCGCGCGGCGGGGTGTCGTCGTACGGCTCCCGGGCGGCCGGGACCAGCGTCTGCGGCGGTGGTGACGGCGGCGCGTCCCCGTGGTCGGCGGCCTCCTGGCCGCAGTGGGGACACGGCAGCTGCCGGACCAGCCGGCTGAGCTCGCCGATGAGCTGTGCCGCCGTCACCTGGGACGGCAGCGGTGTGGACGCCGGTTCAGCGGCCATCGTGGTTCCCCCGCACGTGATGCACAACTGGTTAGCTTGCGCTTAGTCACGCAAGCAACACGTGCAGTCACGGCCGCGGGTTGACCGTCGCCTGCACTCCGCTGCGGTCGTTGTATCAGACGCCGGTTGACCACACCGCGTAACGCGCCGACCAGGTAGGACGAGATGACGATGCCTGAGCACGTGCCCAGCCAGCCCGCCAGCCCCAGCGGCCGCGACCGGATCCTCCGCGACCGCGAACGCGACCAGGAACGGGCGCAGCTGCCGGGCGACACCCTGCTCGAACCCGGCCCCGGCCCGCTGCAGGCGCTCGCCCTGGAGGGCTTCAGCGAGCAGCCGTTCGGCTCGCCGAGCTGGCTGGACGTGCCCGCCACGTCGCTGGTGGACCACCCGCTGCTCCGCGGCCTGCTGCTCGAACTCCCGCCCCGCGGCTCCCAGCCCACCGCCGAATGGCTCAACCGCTGGTTCGAAGCGACCCGCTCCGTCCTCGACTTGATCTACCAGCGCAACCGTTAATCTGGCGCCCGCTCCGCGGGCGCGGCGTCCGGCCTCTGAAGCCGGGCTTACCCTCCGGTCGCTCGTCCGCTGCGCGGACTTCCGCTCCTGTCGGGTGCGCCCGGCGGCCGGGCCGCGCGCCGGCTGGGCTTCAGGCCGTCACACCGCGAAAGTTGCCGGGGATTCGGTGGCGGGGGTGGCCGGGGTGGCGCGCCAGAGGCGGGTCTTCTGGGCGCCCAGGCGGGCCAGGTACTTCGGGTTGAGGATCAGGTAGCGGCGCCACAGGCGCTTGGGCTCCAGGCCCAGGCGCCACAGCCACTCCAGGGCGTAGCGCTGCATCCACGCGGGCGGCTTGCGCAGCCCGCCCGCGTGGTAGTCGAACGCCGCCCCGACCGCCAGCAGCGGCATGTCCAGGAACGGCCGCATGGCGTAGGTGAACTTCTCCTGCCGCGGGCAGCCCAGGCCGACCAGCACGATGCGCGCGCCGGAGCCGGCGATGCGGGCCGCGATCTGCTCCGGCTCGCCGGGCTCCACGCCGCGGAACTTCGACGGCTCACTGCCGGCGATCTTCAGCCCGGGGAACTTCGCGATCAGCGCCGGGATCAGCCGGTCCAGCGTGGGCTGGGTGGAGCCGTAGAGGTACACCGGCAGGCCGTCCTCGGCGGCGCGGGCCAGCACCCGCAGGGTCAGCTCGGGGCCGTACACCCGGTCGCGCAGGGCGGCGCCGTGCAGCAGGTTGAGCGCCCAGCGCACCGGCTGGCCGTCGGGGGTGATCAGGTCGAAGCTGTTGAGCTGGGCGCCGAGCCGGGCATCGGCGACGCCCTCCATCACGCCGTGCACCGCCAGCGCGGTGACCGCGAACGGGCGGCCGTCCGTCGCGGCGCGGATGATGCGCTCCGTGGCGTCGGCGTAGTCGGTGGCGTCGACGAAGACGCCGAGCACGTTGCGCTTGCTGCCGGTGGTCGGCGTCGTCGTCATCGCGTACCTCAATGTGCGCAGGTGGGGGCTACATCCACTTGTCGGCGTTGGCCTCGTAGATTTCGTTGAGGATAGCCGGGACGTCGTAGGTCATCTTCCAGTCCGGGTAGTGCGCCTGGAACTTGGCCATGTCGCTGACGTACCACTGGTGGTCGCCGACGCGGTTCTGCTCCACGTAGTTGACCTGCGCCTGCTTGCCGGTGATCTGCTCGGCGATGGCGAACGCCTCCAGGTGGGAGGTGTTGGAGAAGCGGCCGCCGCCCAGGTTGTAGACCTCGCCGGAGCGCGGGTTGCGGAAGAACGCCTCGAACGCGGTGAGCACGTCGTGCGAGTGGATCGCGTCGCGCACCATCTTGCCCTTGTAGCCGAACAGGTTGTAGGTCCGGCCCTCCATCACGCAGCGCATCAGGTACGCCAGGAAGCCGTGCAGCTCGGCGGCGGAGTGCGCCGGGCCGGTCAGCGTGCCACCGCGGAAGGCGGCGGTCTTCATGCCGAAGTAGCGGCCGTACTCCTGCACCGCCACGTCCGCGGCGACCTTGGAGACGCCGAAGATCGAGTGCAGGCTGTTGTCGATCGTCATCTCTTCGGTGATGCCGTTGGCGAACTGGTGCGCCGGGTCGATCTCGTAACGCGTCTCCTGCTCGACCAGCGGGAGGCGGTTGGGGGTGTCGCCGTAGACCTTGTTCGTCGAGCAGAAGATGAACGCGGCGTCGGGGCAGTGCTGGCGGGTGTACTCCAGCACGTTGAGCGTGCCGACGGCGTTGACGTCGAAGTCGGTGAACGGCTCCTTGGCCGCCCAGTCGTGGCTGGGCTGGGCCGCGGTGTGGATGACGAGCGAGATGTCCTTGCCGTACCGCTCGAAGATCTTGTTGAGCACGTCGCGGTCGCGGATGTCGACGTCGTAGTGGGTGTACGAGTCACCGAGTTTGCTGGTCAGGTTGACCAGGCTCCACGCGGTCGAGCCGTCCTCGCCGAAGAAGTACTTGCGCATGTCGTTGTCGAGGCCGACGACGTGCATGCCCAGGCCGGCGAAGTGGCGGGCCGCCTCGGAACCGATCAGACCGGCCGAGCCGGTCACCAGCGCAACGCTCACCAGATACTCCCTGTAACCAATCGACGGACGCGACCAGCGGAGAGCTTACCCTGACCGGCCCGATGCGGCGGTCGCCCGCCGACGGGGGAGTGGCTCGATACACGCAGCGTTAACCAGGGAGGGAGACGGTGACGATCAGGCCGCCGCCCTCGCGGGGGCGGGCCGCCACCTCCCCGCCGTGGGCGCGGGTGATCGCCCGCACGATCGACAACCCCAGCCCCACCCCCTGGTCGGAGCGGGTGCGCTCGCTGCCCCTGCGGAACGGCTCGAACAGCGCCTCCACCTCGTACGCGGCCACCACCGGCCCGGTGTTCGACACCTCCAGTTCGGCCCGGCCGCCGTGGGTGCGGGTCACCGCGCGCACCCAGCCGCCCGGGGCGTTGTGCCGTACGCCGTTGCCGATCAGGTTCTGCGCGACCCGCTCCAGCAGCACCGGGTCGCCGGTCGTCTCGGCGGGCGCGGCCTCGACGGCGACCTCGACCCCGGCCTCGGCCGCCGTGGCGGCGCCCTGGGCTGCGACATGGTCGACGATGTCGGCCAGATCCACCGGCCGCCGCTCGACCACCTCGTTCTCCGAGCGGGCCAGCACCAGCAGCCCGTCGATGAGGCGCTCGTGGCGGCCGTTGATGTCGAGCAGCGTCTCGCCGAGCCGCTTCACGTCGTCGCTGGCCGTCCTGCGGTGCATGGCCAGCTCCACCAGGGAGCGGTTCAGCGTCAGCGGCGTACGCAGCTCGTGGGACGCGTTGGCGACGAAGCGCCGCTGCCCGTCGAACGCGTGGTCGAGCCGGGCCAGCATGGCGTCGAAGGTGTCCGCCAGCTCGCGGATCTCGTCGTGCGGGCCGGTCAGCGCGATGCGCTCGTGCAGGCCGCGGTCGGCGGCCGGCGCGGTGCTGATCCGCCGGGCGGTCTCGGTGATCCGGTGCAGCGGCGACAGCAGCCGCCCGGCGAGCAGCCAGCCCAGCCCTGCCGAGATCGCGCTGACCAGCACCAGCGCGATCGCCCCCAGCTGGAGCAGCTGCAGCCGGGTCGCCTCGCGCAGCTGCGCGGCCTGCTTGTCCAGCTCGCTGAGGACCGCCGGGTCGCCCGCGATGAGCACCCGGGTCGCGCGGGCGCCCTGCGTGCCTGGTTCGGCCAGGGCCGGGTCCGGCAGCGCCAGGCGGTAGGTGAAGTTCTGCAGCACCGTCCGGTCCAGCAGGAAATAGGTCACCACCAGCAGGGTGAGCCCGGCCAGCAGGAACAGCACGCCGTAGACCAGGGTGAGCCGGGCGCGGATGGTCAGGCGGTACGACGGCAGTCTCACGGGATCCGATACCCCACTCCGGCGACGGTGGCGATGACGGGCGGGTCGCCCAGCTTGCGGCGCAGCTTCAGGATGGTCAGCCGAATCGCCGAGGTGAACGGGTCGGCGTGCTCGTCCCAGACCTTCTCCAGCAGCGTCTCCGCGGACACCACGCCGCCCTCGGCACGCAGCAGCTCGGCCAGCACGCCGAACTCCTTGCGCGACAGCGGCACGTAGTGCCCGTCCCGGAACACCTCGCGGCGGGCCGGGTCGAGCCGGATCCCGGCGCGGGCCAGCGTCGGCGCGGCGGCCGGGCGGGCGCGGCGGCCGAGCGCGTGCACCCGCGCGGCCAGCTCGGGGAAGGCGAAGGGCTTGGTCAGGTAGTCGTCGGCGCCCAGGGTCAGCCCGGACACCCGGTCGCGCACGTCGGCGGCGGCGGTCAGCATCAGCACCCGCGCCTCGGAGCCGCTGCCCACCAGCGAGCGGCACACCTCGTCGCCGTGCACCGCGGGCAGGTCCCGGTCCAGCAGCACCACGTCGTAGTCGTGCACGGCCAGCCGCTCCAGCGCCGCGTCGCCGTCGTACACCACGTCGACCGCGTGAGCGTCGTCACGCAGCCACTCCGCGATCGCGTCGGCCAGCAGCGCCTCGTCTTCGACCACGAGCACCCGCATGTCCGGTTTCCCCTCCCCGCCGGAGCCGCCCGGCCCGCCAATGGTTACCCGGACCGTTGTTTCCCCGGCGTTATCGCGGGCGGAAACGGCCGGGAAACGGGCGCCCGCGTGGACTGGGCAGCGTGCCGCGGGCGACCGGCCGGCGGCCCGACGAAGGAGACCACGTGATGAAGCGACGGCTGCTGGGCGCGGCGCTCGCGCTGCCCCTCACGGCGGCGCTGGCGCTGGCCGGCTGCGCGCAGGAGGGCGACGGCGACGGCATCGCCACCGTGGGCGGCGCGACGGCGACGGCGACGCCGAGCGCGGGCCCGAGCCTGAGCCAGCAGGAGCGCGGGATCAAGTTCGCCCAGTGCATGCGCGAGCACGGCATTCAGATGGACGACCCCGACCCCAACGGCGGGCCCGTCCGGATCCGTATGAGCGGCGGCCCGATGGACCGGGACAAGATGCAGGCCGCGCAGGAGGCGTGCAAGGAGTACTCGCCGTTCGGCGAGAACGGGCCCGGCAAGCCCGATCCGCAGATGGAAGAGAACATGCGCAAGTTCGCCCAGTGCATGCGGGACAACGGGGTGCCCAACTTCCCCGACCCGGACGGCAACGGCATCCGGATCGACCGCTCGGTCGGCGAGGACCCGGACTTCGAGGCGGCGCAGAAGCTCTGCCAGGACAAGTTCATGCCCGGTCTCGGCGGCCCGGCGAAGGTGGGATCGTGACCGGCACGGCCCAGCTCTCCGAGATCCGGACCGACGGCGGCGCCGCAGCCACGCGGCGCCGCCGCCGGGGCGGCCGCACCGCGCTGCTGGTGGCGGGCGCGCTGGCCGCCGGTGGTGCGGCCACGGCCGCCGCGATCGGCTTCGGCGGCGGAGGCGGGGGTACGCCGACCGCCTCGAACCTGCCGCCCGCGACCGCCCCGGTCACCCGCCAGACGCTGCACGACACCCAGACGCTGGACGGCGAGCTGGGCTTCGGGCCCACCTACTCGGCCGTGAACCGGCTCAACGGCACCGTGACCTGGCTGCCCGAGGCGGGCGCCGTGGTGAAGCGGGGCCGCGCCCTCTACAAGATCGACAACAGCCCGGTGGTGCTCATGTACGGCACCGTCCCGGCATACCGCGAGCTCAAGGTCGGGGACGAGGGCGCCGACGTGAAGCAGCTGGAGCAGAACCTCAAGGCGCTCGGCTACACCGGCTTCACGGTGGACAAGGAGTTCACCGCTTCCACCGCGAGCGCGGTGAAGCAGTGGCAGGAGGACCTCGGGCTGAAGGAGACGGGCCGGGTCGAGTTCGGCCGGGTCGTCTTCGCCGCGGGCGAGGTACGCGTCGACAGCGTGGACGCGACCGCCGCCGCCCCCGCCCAGCCGGGCGGCGCGGTGCTGAAGTACACCGGCACGGTGCGCGTGGTCGTGGTCCAGCTCGACGTCGCCGACCAGCGGCTGGCCAAGGAGGGGGCCACCGTCCAGGTGGCGCTGCCGGGCGCCGGAGACGTCACGGGGAAGATCACGCAGGCGTACACCGTGATCGAGGCCGGCGAGGGCCAGGGCGAGGCCGAGACCAAGATCGAGGCGATCGTGTCGCTGGCGGATCAAAAGGCGGCCGGGGCGTTCGACCAGGCCGCGGTCGACGTCACACTCACCGCCGCCGAGCGTCCCGACGTGCTGACCGTGCCGGTCGCCGCCCTGGTCGCGCTGCGCGAGGGCGGCTACGGCGTCGAGGTGGTCGAGAACGGCGCCAGCCGGTACGTGGCCGTCGAGACCGGGTTGTTCTCCGGCGGGCGGGTCGAGGTCAGCGGCGGCGGGCTCAGCGAGGGCATGACCGTGGGGATCCCACGATGATCGCCCTGGACGGCGTCACCAAGGTCTATCCCGGTGGCGTACGGGCGCTGGACGGGGTGTCGCTGGAGGTCGGCCCGGGGGAGATGGCGGCCATCGTCGGCCCGTCCGGCTCGGGCAAGTCGACCATGCTGCACATCGTCGGCACCCTGGACCGGCCCAGCGCGGGCGCGGTGCGCATCGCGGGATACGACGTGGCGGCCCTCTCCGACCGGCAGCTGTCGGCACTGCGGGCGGCCCGGATCGGGTTCGTGTTCCAGCAGTTCCACCTCGCCGCCGGGGTGAGCGCCCTGGACAACGTCGCCGACGGGCTGCTCTACGCCGGGCACCCGCTGGGCGAACGCCGCCGCCGCGCCGAGGCCGCGCTGGTGCGGGTCGGGCTGGGCCACCGGCTCGACCACGAGCCGCACGAGCTGTCCGGCGGCGAGCGCCAGCGGGTCGCCATCGCGCGAGCCGTGGTCGGCGAGCCGCCGCTGCTGCTGGCGGACGAGCCGACGGGCAACCTCGACTCGGCCTCCGGCGCCGGGATCATGGCCCTGCTGCACGAGCTGCACGCCACGGGCACCACGGTCGTGATCATCACCCACGACCGGGAGATCGCCGCCGGCCTGCCCCGCCAGATCCACATGCGCGACGGCAAGGTCGTCGCCGACTCCGACACGGCCGACACGCCCGTGTCGGCGGCCGGCGAGCGGCGGGTCGCGGGGTGGTCGCGATGACGGCACCCGCCCTGCCCCGGCTCCACCCGGCCCGGCTGCGGCCACGTGACGTGCTCCGCGTCGGAGGAGTCGGGCTGCGCACCCGGCCCGTGCGGGCGTTCCTGTCCGCGCTGGGCATCGCGATCGGCATCGCCGCGATGATCGCCGTGGTGGGCATCTCGTCGTCCTCGCGGGCCGAGCTGGACCGCACGCTGGAGGCGCTGGGCACCAACCTGCTCACGGTCACCCCGGGCCGGACCATGTTCGGCGAGGACGCGCAGCTGCCCGTCGAGTCGGTCGCGATGATCGACCGGATCGCGCCGGTGCAGCGGGTGTCGGCGATCGGCCGGGTGGACGGGGTGAAGGTCTACCGCTCGGACCGGATCCCGGCGGCGCAGACCAACGGCCTGGCCGTGTACGCCGCCCGCCTGGACCTGCTCGACACGGTGGGCGCCAGGCTGCGCTCCGGCACCTGGCTGAACGCGGCGACCGAGCGCTATCCGGCGGTCCTGCTCGGCGCGGACACGGCGGCCCGGCTGGGCATCGGCGCGGCCGCTCCCGACACGCAGGTGATGGTCGGCGGTCAGCGCTTCACCGTGGTGGGCGTGCTGGAGCCGGTGCCGCTCGCCCCCGAGCTGGACTCGGCGGTGCTGGTCGGCTGGCCGGCTGCGGCCGGCCGGCTCGGCTTCGACGAGCACCCGACCACCGTCTACACCCGGGCCGTGGAGAGCGCCGTCGACGCGGTGCGCGGCGTGCTCGCCGCGACGGCCAACCCACAGGCCCCGAACGAGGTCGACGTGTCCCGCCCGTCGGACGCGCTGGCCGCGAAGCAGGCCGCCAACCAGGCCTTCACCGGCCTGCTGCTCGGCCTGGGCGCCGTCGCGCTGCTGGTCGGTGGGGTGGGGGTGGCCAACACCATGGTCATCTCGGTGCTGGAACGCCGGGCCGAGATCGGCCTGCGGCGCTCGCTCGGCGCGACCCGGGGGCAGGTCCGCCTGCAGTTCCTCGCCGAGTCGCTGCTGCTGTCGGCGCTCGGCGGGGTGGGCGGCGTGCTGCTCGGCATCGCGGTGACCTCGGGCTACGCGGCGTACCAGAGCTGGCCGACGGTGGTCCCGGCGTGGGCCATGCTCGGCGGCGTGGCCGCGACCCTCGTGATCGGCGGCCTGGCCGGCCTCTACCCGGCCGTCCGCGCGTCCCGCCTCTCCCCGACCGAGGCCCTCGCCACCCCCTGAGGAAAGGAAGGGCACCTTCTTAGAGCGACCGGCAATAGGTTCATTTGAGGCGTCGGGTGGTGGGACGGCCGTCCCAGCGGTAGCGGGGGCGGGCTTGTCGGATGAGTTGGCGTGTGGTGATCAGGGCTGCTGCCAGGTAGAGGTAGAAGTCCACGACCTGCGCGTTGCGTTCGGTGCAGCGGCGGATCTTGCCGTAGCCGTTCATCCATGAGTGGGTGCGTTCCACCACCCAGCGTTTGCCGACCTGGATGGGGGCGGGGAGGCCTTTGCGGGCGATCTGGCCGTGCAGGCCGCGGTCGTGCAGGCGCTGGCGGGTGGGGGTGTTGTCGTAGGCGCGGTCCAGGTGCACGGTGACGTCGTCGGGCAGGGGGCCTGTCTGTTGGGTGGCGGTGTCGAGGGTGGCTTCCAGCAGGGCGTTGTCGTTGCGGTTGGCGGGGGCGGAGATCACGGCCAGGGGTATGCCGGCGGCTTCGGTGCCGGTGGAGCGTTTGAGGCCGCCTTTGCCGCGGTCGACCGGGGAGCGTCCGGCGCGGTCTCCGCCGCAGGGTGCTTTGGTGAGCGCGCCGTCGACGGCGATGTCGTGCAGCTGTAGGCCGATCATGTTGTCGTAGGCGGCCAGGGTCAGGGCGTGCAGTTGCTGGGCGAGGCCTGCGCTGGCCCAGTCGGCCAGGCGGCGGCGGATGGTGCGGTCGGAGCATCCTGGGCCGGCGATGCGTTCGTAGCCCGAGCCGTGGACCAGGGCGTGGATGACGTGTTCGAAGACGACCTGGTCGGGGATGCGGCGGCGGTGGCAGCCCAGCGGGTGTGCGGGGTCGTATTCGGGCCGGTCGGGCAGCAGTGCGGCGAACTGGACCCAGATCGGGGTCAGCAGCGATGATGGCAGCGCAGGCACGGGACTCCTGTCATTGAAGCGTAGAGAACTCCAATGATCGATAAGTCCCGTGCCTGTTTGCTACCCGCGACCGGCTACCTGTCCAGGTCCGCACCTAATGCCGGTCGCTCTTAACGCTCCGCGTAGAAGAAGGTGCCCTTCTTAACCGTCGCGGGGTCCGGGGTGGGTGACGCTGGAAAGCATGATCGCCATCACATGTCCGAAAGTGCAGCCTGGCCCGACTTTCGGACACAAACTAGCGATCTTGAATCGCCGCGCTGAGGAGGAAGTGACCGGAATCAGCGATCTCTGTGTGAAACGGCCGACACTCCGGCCCGCCGACCGGTGCGAGACCGGGAAACGAAGAAGGCCTCCCGGAGGAGGCCTTCTTGCTGGTGGGGAAGGGGGGAGTTGAACCCCCACGCCCTTTCGGGCACACGGACCTGAACCGTGCGCGTCTGCCATTCCGCCACTTCCCCGCGGCGTGTGCAGGAACTTTAGCAGTCCCTGCGGGTCGCTCGGGAGTCACCTCCCGTTGCGTGCTGGCACAGCTTACGCTATGCCTGCTTCGCCTCGCCAACCGGTTATCCCGGCGGGCGGTGCGGGGAGAACACTAACACGACCACCTGGCCAACCGTGAAATCGGAGGCAAGATGGTCGTCATGCTGGCGTGGCGCCGGCAACGGCGGACGTATTGGGCGAAGACGCGGGAGTGGAGGGCAGATAACATCATGTCCTCGGAACCCGAGGAGGACCGGTGAGCGTGTTGCAACGCTTCGAGAAACGCCTGGAAGGCCTGGTTGAGGGCGCCTTCGCGAAGGTATTCAAGGGGGTCGTCCACCCTGTGGAGATCCTGAATGCCATGCAGCGTGAGGCAGAGGCCCACAAGGCGATCCTGGTTGGTGGGCGCACGCTCGTGCCGAACCGCTATGTGATCGATCTCTCGCCCTACGACCACAGCCGGCTCGCGCCGTACGCGGCCGCGCTGGCCCAGGAGCTGGCGCAGTCGCAGGCCGAGTTCATCGGCGAGCAGGCCTGGACCGTCTACGGCGACGTGATCGTCGAGATCGAGCGCGGTGACGGGCTGGACACCGGCATGTTCCGCGTGTCGGCCGAGGTCTACACCGCCGACCAGGCCCCGCAGGCGAGCTACGAGGCTCCGCCGCAGTACCCGCCGTACGGCGGCGGCCAGCAGGCCGCTCCTCCGCACGGCGGCGGTGGCGGCGGTGCGCGCAACGTCCGGCTGGTGTCGGGCGACGGGCGGACCTTCCCGCTGGCCATCGGCTCGACCACGATCGGCCGCGGCGACCAGGCCAACCTGCGCCTGCCCGACGTCGGCATCTCGCGGCGGCACGCCCGGCTCGACTTCGACGGCGCCCAGGTGGTCCTGACCGACCTCGGCTCCACCAACGGCACGATGGTCAACGGCCAGCGGGTCTCGGCGGTCGCCCTCAACCCGGGCGACATGATCCAGATCGGCACCACGACCCTGACGTTCCGCGTGGACGGCTGATCGCCCTTGCCCGAGATCGTTCTCACCGCCGCCCGGTTCGGGTTCCTGGTGCTGCTGTGGATCTTCGTGTTCACGGTGGTCGGGGTCATCCGAAGGGATCTGTTCGCCGGCTCGCGCACGGGCCGGCTGGTCGCCGCGCCCCGTGGCGTCGCGGGTGCCGCGCAGGCGGCGGATGCGCGCCCGGCCAAGGTCAAGAAGGGCCGGGCCGCGCACACCCTCGTCGTCACGGCGGGCTCGCTGGCCGGCACCAAGATCACACTGGGCGAGGCCCCGATCACGATCGGCCGGGCGGAGGACTCCACGCTGGTCATCACGGATGACTACGCGTCCGCCCGGCACGCCCGTCTGGTCCCTCGGGACGGGCAGTGGATGGTGGAGGACCTCGGCTCGACCAACGGCACGTATCTGGACCGCAGCAAGGTGAGCGGTCCTACTCCCGTACCCCTCGGCGTGCCGATTCGCATCGGCCGCACGTCCCTCGAATTACGGCCATGACAATCATCCTGCGCTACGCGGCCCGCAGCGACCGCGGTCTGATCAGAGACGGAAACCAGGACTCCGTCTACGCCGGGCCGCGCCTGCTCGCCGTTGCCGACGGCATGGGCGGCATGGCCGCCGGTGACGTCGCCAGCAACATCGTCATCGGCGCCATGGCCCCGCTCGACGAGGACGTCCCCGGTGACGCGATCGTCGATTCCCTGCGGTCGGCCGTCAACCTCGCCAACCAGCAGCTTCGCGACACCGTGGACGCCAACCCCCACCTGGAGGGTATGGGCACCACGCTCACCGCGATGCTCTTCACCGGCTCCAAGCTGGGCATGGCCCATATCGGCGACTCCCGCGCCTACCTGCTGCGCGACGGCGAGTTCAACCAGATCACCAAGGACGACACGTACGTCCAGATGCTGGTGGACGAGGGCCGGATCAGCGCGGAGGAGGCGAGCAGCCATCCGCAGCGTTCGCTGCTGACCCGGGCCATGGACGGCCGGGACATCGAGCCGGACTACACGGTCCGGCCGGTGCATCCCGGCGACCGCTA
Organism: Catellatospora sp. IY07-71; assembly: GCF_018326265.1. GTDB lineage: Bacteria > Actinomycetota > Actinomycetes > Mycobacteriales > Micromonosporaceae > Catellatospora. The sequence goes on along the minus strand of NZ_AP023360.1, from coordinate 1,362,530 downwards.
CCTGCTCTGCTCCGACGGCCTGTCCGGCGTGGTCAGCGCGGAGACCATCGGGCAGACCCTGCGGGAGTACGTCGACCCGCAGGCGTGCGTCGAGCGCCTCATCGCGCTGGCGCTGCGCGGCGGCGGCCCGGACAACATCACCGTGATCATCGCGGACGCCACCGACGAGGACATCGTCGAGCAGGCTCCGGTGGTCGGCGGCGCGGCCGCCCGGGACCGCGGCAACAGCAGCGAGACCCACGTCGAGTCGACCCCCGCCGCGCGCGCCGCGGCGGTCACCGGCACGCCGCGTCCCGCCGTGGAGGAGCCCGTCCCGGTCCCGGCCGAGCAGTCGGCCCGCCGCGCGCGGCACCCGCTGCGCGCGGGCCTGCTCGTGGTGGGCCTGCTCGCGGTGCTGGGCGCCGGGGTCTGGTTCGCCTGGGACTACTCGCAGTCGCGCTTCTACATCGGCGCGACCGAGGCCGGCAACGTCGCGGTGTTCCGCGGCGTGCCGGGCCAGATCGCCGGCTTCGACCTGTCGGAGGCCAAGGAGGTCAGCGAGGTGACCCTGGACGACCTCACCACGGTCGCCCAGGACAAGGTCCGCAAGGGCATCCAGGCCGACAGCGAGGCCGACGCCCTGGCCCGGCTGCAGAATCTGATCCAGGACGACCCGAGCAACCACAACCTGCTGCCCAGCTGCCCGCCTTCGGCAGACCCCTCGCCGTCGCCGAGCCCGTCGCCCGCCGTAACGCCGAGCGCCACCCCGGCGCCCGCCGCGGCGAGCACTCCGCCCAGCGAGCCGGTGGTGCCGAGCCCGGTGCCCTGCCGGTCGAATTAGCCTGAGGACGTCGTGACCACCCCCCATACCGCCCCTCCCGCAGCAGCCGCGGCCGTCCCGGAGACGCCCGTGGCGGCGAAGCCGTCGCTGTCGTTCCGGCTGGATCCGGCCGCCCGCAAGGTGCGCCGCACCGAGCTGTGGCTGCTGCTGCTCGGCATGGCCATGGTCGCCGGATACCTGGCGGCGGTCGAGGCGAACATGCTCGACACGGTCACGATGGACTTCTGGTATCCGGCCGGTGTGCTCACCGCCGTGTTCCTCGGCCTGCACGTGGTCATCCGGCTGCGCGCGCCGTTCGCCGACCCGGTCCTGATCCCGGTCGTGGCGCTGCTCAACGGGTTCGGCGTGGCCTTCCTGCGCCGCCTCGACCTGGGCCGGGCCGACGCCGACGCGCGACCCGACCTGGCCATCTTCGCCGGTGACGGCGGCAAGCAGCTGCTCTGGACGCTGATCGCGGTGACCGGCGCGGCGGGCCTGCTGTGGGTGGTGCGCGACCACCGCGAGATCTCCAAGTTCGCCTGGACGCTCGGCTTCGGCGGCATCATCCTGGTGCTGCTGCCCGCCGTGCTGCCCGGCAGCGTGTCCGAGGTCAACGGCGCCAAGCTGTGGATCCGGTTCGGCAGCTTCTTCGCCATCCAGCCGGGTGAGTTCGCCAAGCTGATGCTGCTGGCCTTCTTCGCGTACTACCTCGTGCGCAAGCGTGAGGTGCTGGCGCTGGCCAGCCGCCGCGTGCTGGGCATCGACTTCCCGCGCGGGCGCGACCTGGGCCCGGTCATCGTGGTCTGGGCGATGAGCCTCCTGGTCCTCGTCTTCGAGAAGGACCTGGGCACCTCGCTGCTCTACTTCGGCATGTTCGTGGTCACCCTGTACGTCGCCACCGAGCGCGTCAGCTGGCTGATCATCGGTCTGATCCTCTTCTTCGGCGGCGCCGTGCTGGCGTACGTGCTGGCCGGGATCGTGGGCGGGCCGTTCACCAACTTCGGGCAGCGCGTCGACATCTGGCTGGACCCGTTCGCCGAGCCGTACGACCGCGGCTACCAGCTCGTCCAGTCGCTGCTGGGCCTGGGCACGGGCGGCCTGTTCGGCACCGGCCCGGGCGCGGGCAGCCCGCTGGAGGTGCCCGAGGTCCGCAACGACTTCATCTTCGCCGGCATGGGCGAGGAGATCGGCCTGTTCGGTCTCACCGCTCTGCTGGCGCTGTACCTGCTCGTGGTCTCGCGCGGGCTGCGCGCGGCGCTCGCCGTGCGCGACTCGTTCGGCAAGCTGCTGGCCGGTGGCCTGGCGTTCACGCTGGGCCTCCAGGTCTTCGTGATCATCGGCGGCATCAGCAAGCTGATCCCGCTGACCGGCCAGACCACGCCGTTCCTCTCCGCGGGCGGCTCGTCGCTGGTGGCCAACTGGCTGCTGGTGGCGCTGCTGCTGCGGATCTCTGATGCGGCGCGCACCCCCGCGTCGACGGGAGGTGTCCGCCGGTGAACGCCCCGCTGAGACGCGTAGGCGTCGTCGTCATGGTGCTGTTCGGTCTGCTCTTCGCCAACCTGAACTGGGTGCAGGCGTACAAGGGCAACGACTACCGGACCAGCCAGTACAACGACCGCGTGCAGATCGACGAGTACAACCGCCAGCGCGGCTACATCATGGTGAGCAACCCCGGCAGCAAGCCGATCGCGCTCTCCACGGCCACCAAGGGCAACCTGAAGTACCTGCGCAGCTACCCCAACGGCGCGGCGTACGCGCACGTGATCGGGTACAAGCCGGTCAACGGCGCGGCCACCGGCATCGAGCAGCTGGAGAACGACTTCCTGTCCGGCAGCTCGGACAAGCTGTTCGCCGACCGGCTGCGGGACATCTTCACCGGCTCGTACACGGCGGGCGGCAACGTCACCCTGACGCTGTCCAAGACGGCGCAGGACACGGCGTACGAGCAGCTCACCAAGAACAAGGTGGGTGCCAAGTCGGGCGCGGTGATCGCGCTGGACCCGAACACCGGCGCGATCCTGGCGATGACCTCGTTCCCGAGCTTCGACCCGAACCCGCTGGTCGCCCACGACACGACCAAGGCCGAGACGGCGTACAACAAGGTGGCCGGCCAGGCGGGCAACCCGCTGCTGAACCGGGCGCTGCAGGAGACCTACCCGCCGGCGTCCACGTTCAAGGTGCTGGTCTCGGCCGCGGCGCTGGAGAACGGCAACAACCCGGACACGCCGCTGCAGGCGGGCCCGGGCTACCAGGCGCCGGGCACCACGCACGTGATCAAGAACGCGACCTCGGGCACCTGCCCCGAGTCGCAGATCACGCTGAAGGAGGCGCTGACCGTCTCCTGCAACACGGCGTACGCGCGCCTCGGCGTCGAGCTGGGCTCGCAGCGCCTGAACGACACCGCGCGCCGCTGGGGCTACTACGACGACGACCTGCGGATCGGCAACCTGTCCGCGCCGGACCGGGGCACCAAGGTGCCGGAGAGCGTGCTGGGCCCGCTGACTACCAGCTCGGGCGGCGACGACAAGCCGGCCATCGCGATCTCGTCGATCGGCCTGAACGAGGTCAAGGTGACCCCGCTGCAGAACGCGATGGTCGCGGCGGCGATCGCCAACGACTGCTCGCAGATGCGGCCCTACCTGGTCGAGCGTCTGGTCGGCCCCGACCTGACCACCGGCCTGTACGCCGCGGCGCCCAAGCAGCTGCGCACCACGTGCAGCAACTCGAGCATCGCCGCGCAGCTGCGCGAGATGATGGTCAGCGTCGTCGAGAACGGCACCGGCCGGAAGGCGCAGATCGACGGCTACGTGGTCGGCGGCAAGACCGGCACGGGCACGGCCGACGAGGAGACGAACACCGGCTCCGACGGCTGGTTCATCGGGTTCGCGATGAAGGACGGCAAGCCGGTCGCCGCGGTTGCGGTCATCCTCGATGATGCGGGGAAGGGCGGCAGCGGTGAGGCCGCCCGTATTGCTGGACTGGTCATGCGAGGCGTGATCGAGGACAAGGGTGGCAAGTGATGGTCTCCCCTGGCACCGTGCTGAACAGCCGCTACCGCATCGACGAGCGCGTCGCCTCCGGTGGCATGGGCGACGTGTGGAAGGGCACCGACGAGGTGCTCGACCGCACCGTCGCCATCAAGGTCATGCTCCCCGCGCTGCTGGAGGAGGCCGGTTTCGTCAAGCGCTTCCATGCGGAGGCGAAGACGATGGCCGGCATCAACCACCCGGGCGTGGTGCGCATCTACGACTTCGGCAACGACGCGCACCTGGCGTACCTGATCATGGAGCTGATCGAGGGCGACCCGCTCTCGCGCACGCTCAACAAGGTCGGCCGGCTCACCCCGGCCCGCACCATGCTGCTGGTCGCGCAGGCCGCCGAGGCTCTGCAGGCCGCGCACGACAGGGGCATCGTGCACCGGGACGTGAAGCCGGGCAACCTGCTGGTACGCCCCAACGGCACGCTCGTGCTCACCGACTTCGGCATCGCCCGCTCCGCCGCGGCCAGCCAGCTCACGGCGACCGGCGCGGTCATGGGCACTGCCTCCTACCTGGCCCCGGAGCAGGCCTCCGGTGAGGGCGCCTCGGCCGCCTCGGACGTGTACTCGCTCGGTGTGGTGGCGTACCAGTGCCTCACCGGTCACCGGCCGTACGAGGGCGACACCCCGCTCGAGATCGCGATGAAGCACGTCACCGGCACCCCGAAGCCGATGCCGAGCGACATCCCGCCGGTCGTGCGCCAGATCGTCGAGCGGTCCATGGCCAAGAACCCGGCGCACCGCTGGCCGTCGGCGGCAGCGTTCGCCGGCGCCGCGCGGCAGGCCGCCGGGGCGCTCACCCACGGCAGCGGTCCCACCCTGCCGGTGCAGCCGGTGTCGCCCAGCCCGGTGTCGGCTACGCCGGTCTCCCCGGTGCCGTCGCGCCCGCTGAGCCCCGCGACGCCCGGCCCGGTTCGCCCCAACGGGGGCTACCAGCGAGGATCTGCGGCCGTCCCGGCTGCGCCTGCCCCGCTCACCCCCGTGCACGGGGTACCGTACGGGCCGCAGGCTCCCGCGCAGGAGAGCGGCGGCGGGCGTACCGCCCTGACCGTGATCCTGGTGGTGCTCGGCATGCTGGCGGTGCTCGCGTGCGCCGGCTACCTCGGCTACCTGGCCCGGGAAGCGAACAACAAGAAGCAGAACCAGTCGCTGGGGATCCCGGCACATTCCGAACACGTCACACTTTCGGCCGCCGGGTGGCTGAACGGGACTGACCACGTGAGCATGGACCAGATGACCGAAGGACGACGTACGCGATGAACGCGCAGGCCCGCCTGCTGGGTGGCAGGTATCAAGTCGGCGAGTTGCTCGGCTACGGCGGCATGGCCGAGGTGCACCGGGGACGCGACCTGCGCCTCGGGCGCGACGTCGCGATCAAGATGCTGCGCACCGATCTCGCGCGCGACGCCACCTTCCAGATGCGGTTCCGCCGCGAGGCGCAGAACGCAGCCGCCCTGAACCACCCGGCGATCGTCGCGGTCTACGACACCGGCGAGGAGCGCGCGCCCTCCGGCGAGGTGCTGCCCTACATCGTCATGGAGTTCGTGGCCGGGCGCACCCTCAAGGAGGTGCTCGCCGCCGAGGGCCGGCTCATGCCACGCCGCGCCCTGGAGATCACCGCGGACATCTGCGCCGCGCTGGAGTTCAGCCACCGCCACGGCATCATCCACCGGGACATCAAGCCCGGCAACGTCATGTTCACGCCGAACGCACAGGTCAAGGTCATGGACTTCGGCATCGCGCGGGCGCTCGCGTCCGGTGCGACCACCATGACCCAGACCTCGGCCGTCATCGGCACCGCGCAGTATCTGTCTCCCGAGCAGGCGCGCGGTGAGGCCGTCGACGCCCGCTCGGACGTCTACGCGGCTGGCTGCGTGCTCTTCGAGCTGCTCTGCGGGCACCCGCCGTTCGTCGGCGACTCCCCCGTGGCCGTGGCCTACCAGCACGTACGGGAGGAGCCGCCGGCGCCCAGCGAGTCCAACCGCGATGTCACCCCCGACATCGACGCGGTGGTGCTCAAGGCGCTGTCGAAGAACCCCGCCAACCGCTACCAGTCGGCCGGTGAGATGCGGGCCGATCTGCTGCGCGCCGCCGCGGGCCGCCCGGTCATGGCGACCCCGGTGCTGCGCGAGGAGCAGACCATCCCGATGACGGCGCCGGCGCGCACCGGCACCGGCCGCAACGCTCCCGCCCGGGTGGGCGACGCGCGACGCCGCCGCGCCTCGGGCTGGGTCATCGCCACCCTCACCGCGCTCGGTGTGCTGGCCGTGGTCGCGCTGACCGCGGGCCTGATCCTGGCCAACCAGCCCAAGGACATCCCGGTCCCCAACCTGATGGGCAAGACCGAGGCCGAAGCCAAGGCTCTGCTGACCAGCGCCGGTTTGACCCCGAAGATCGGGGAGCCGGTGCTGAACACGGACTGCCGCAAGAACACCGTGGTGGAGCAGGACCCGGCCCAGGGCGAGGCGGTGAAGGAGAAGGCCGAGGTCGTCTACCAGATCTGCAACGGCGCGCCGCTCCAGACGGTGCCTCCGCTGAAGGACCTCACCCAGGCGTTCGCCGAGGACGCGCTGCGCAAGCTCAATCTGGTGCCGCAGTTCGTGCCGGTGGACAGCGACAAGGCCGCAGGCACTGTGATCGACACGAACCCGCCCGCCGGCGAGGAGGTGGCCGAGGGCTCGACCGTCGAGGTGAAGGTCTCCAAGGGCAACCAGGTGGCCGTGCCGCGCGTGATCGGCATGTCGGAGGAGGCGGCCACCGCGGAGCTGAAGCGGCTCGGCTTCGAGGTCGAGGTGCGCCAGGGCGAGGAGACCGACGATCCGAGCCGGGTCGGCACGGTGCAGAACCAGAACCCCGGCCAGAGCACCCTGAAGCCGAAGGGCAGCAAGGTCACCATCGTGGTGTTCAAGGCGAAGGCACAGGAGTCGCCGTCGCCCAGCCCGTCGCCATCGGAGTAACCGCCGAGACATGGAAACGGCGCCCGTCCCCTCGGGGACGGGCGCCGTTTCGTTCGCGGGTGGTTACGCCGGGAAGGCGGCGAGGCGGCGCTGCTCGACCTCTTCGGCCAGGGCCGGGGCACGGTCGAGGGCCTCGGTGTGGCCGCAGGACGCCAGCCAGTTGGCCAGCATCAGGTGGCCGCCCTGGGTGAGCACCGACTCGGGGTGGAACTGCACGCCCTCGATCGGCAGGGTGCGGTGCCGCATCGCCATCACCACCCCCGATTCGGTCCGCCCCGTCACCTCGATCTCGGCGGGCAGGGTGTCCTCGACGACGGCGAGCGAGTGGTAGCGGGTCGCCGTGAACGGGTCCGGCAGACCGGCCAGCACACCCGCGCCGGTGTGCGTGACCTGCGACGTCTTTCCGTGCAGCAGCTCCGGGGCGCGGGTCACCGTGGCGCCGAACGCCTGGCCGATCGCCTGGTGGCCCAGGCACACCCCGAAGAGCGGGAGCTTCCCGCCGTACTCGGCGATGACGTCCAGGCAGATGCCGGCCGACTCGGGCGCGCCGGGGCCGGGGGACAGCAGCACGCCGTCGGCGCCCAGCCTGCCCACCTCGGCGACGCTGATCTCGTCGTTGCGCCGGACCTCGCACTCCACCCCGAGCTGGCCGAGGTACTGCACGAGGTTGTAGACGAACGAGTCGTAGTTGTCGATCACAAGAACGCGCATGGCCCTCACCTGGCGGTCGAGCTGGACGGCTCCGGGGTGTCCCCGGTCTCGTACGGGATTTCGTGATCGTCGGGCTCGCCGGAGGGTGCCCCGGGGATCTCGAACGGGTCCTCCAGCTGCGAGTATCCGCTGTCGGGGTCGCCGACCTGGACATCGTCGAAGGGGAGCAGCGGCTCCGCCCACGGGAAGATCACGTACCACAGCAGCGCGCCGACGATGCCGAGCAGCACGAACGAGCCGGCCAGCTTGCCGCGCAGGCCGAAGGGCAGCTTGCGCCAGATCCAGGCGTACATCAGGCGGCTCCTGCCAGTTCGGCGGGCGGCCCGGCGGAGCGCGGCTGCTCGTGCACGAGCGTCCCGTGGATGATCAGACGCTGGTAGTTGTCGAACTTCGGGTTGCACGTGGTCAGCGTGAGCAGCTTGCCGGCGGTCATGGTCGGCGGCACCGGCCGCACCACCTCGACCGCGGACGGCAGCACGATGCGCTGCTTGGCCACCTCGTACACGTAGTACATGTCCTTGGTCTCCACGACGATCTTGTCGCCGCCGTGGAGCTTGTCCAGGTCCCAGAAGGTGGCCCGGTTGCGGTGCCCGGCGACCGAGAAGTTGCCCTCCTGGCCCGGCATCGCGCTGTTCGGGTAGTGGCCCGGCGCGTATCGGATGTCCTTCTGCGTCACGCCCTGCACCACGACCCAGTGCTTGTTCAGCTTGGGGATGTAGAGCTTGGCGACCGGCTGCCCGGCGGGCGGCGGCTTGGGCTTGCCGGTGACCGACGGGCTGGGCGTCGGCGTCGGGGCGCCCACGACCGGCTCACCCCAGTTCAGCTGCTGCTCCAGCTCGCTCTGGTGGCCCTCGACGATGGCCGTCTTGCCCCACACCTCGTACGCCGCGAAGAGCAGGATGACCAGGCCGACCGTGATCATCAGCTCGCCGGTGCCGCGCAGCGTCATGCGCAGCACCGAACCGAAGGTGGTCCGGGTGTACTCGGAGTGGATGCTGCGGTAGTTCTTCTCACCGGCCCGCACGGCCTTGATCGGCGGCGGCTCCGGCTCGCCGCTCCAGCGCGGCCGGGGGGACGGCTTGGGCTCGTCGGCAGACGGCGGGGGAGCGGGCGGGATCGCGCCGAGCAGGCCGGTCTCGTCGGTGGCCGTCGCGCGGCCGGTCGCCACCGAGGGCGCGGGCTTGGCGATCCGCGGGAGCTGGGTGGTCTCATCCGAGATCCGCGGCAGGTACGTGGTCTCGTCGCTCGCCGCGGCCGGGCTCACCGGGGCGGGGCTCACCGGGGCGGCGGCCTGCGGTGCCGGGCTCACCGGCGCGTAGGGGGAGGGCTGCGCCTCCGCTCCCGGCGCGGCGGGACGCGGCGACGGCGGCGTCGAGATCACCGGCAGCACGGTCGTCGCGTCGGCGGGCACCACGGGCAGCACGCTGGTGATCGAGGCATCCGCCGCGGGCTCGTCGGTCACCCGGGGGAACATGGTCGTCTGGTCGTCCTCGGGCTCCGACGCCCTGTGCCTGCTCATGCTGCTCTCCGGCTTGTCAACGCGGGACCGAGGCATGGCGCAGCAGCACGGACCCCTGGTAGGCGGGTGCCTGGATGTCCGCCTCGCGCGTGACGCTATATCCCAGGCCGTAGTCCCGTACAGCATCACGGAAGGCCTGGACGCCCTTGGCGGCGTCCAGCGCGGCCTGGAGCCGGGCCGGGTCGCCGATCGCCGAGATCACGAACGGCGGGGAGTAGCGCTTGCCGTCGAGCAGCAGGGTGTTGCCGACACACTGCACGGCGGTGGTGGTGATGACGCGGACGTTCATGATGGTCATCGCCTCGGCGCCGCCCGCCCAGAGCGCGTTCACCACGGCCTGCACGTCCTGCTGGTGCACGACGAGGTCGTCCTGGGTCGCGGTGCCGGGGGTGAGGTCGTCGGCGCTGTTCGGGGCGTCGTCCATGCGCACGGTGAGCCCTCGCCCGTGTACGGCGGTCAGCCCGGCGGCGGACAGGTAGCCCTCACCGCGGGCGTGCTCCAGGGCGACCGGGCCGTCGCCGACGGCCAGCGCGTCGGTCAGCCCGTCGATCTCGTTGCGCAGCTGATCGACCCGCATCCGGGCGTCCTGCGTCTCGGCTTCCTTCTTGCTGATCAGCTCGCCGAGCGCGACACGCCGGTCCTCGCGCAGCGAGGTGCCGGCCGAGACGGTGGCGCTCATGGTGAAGAGCAGGCCGGCCGCGGCCGCGATCAGGGGCACGCCGAGCGTCCAGCCGCTGCGGCGCCGGCCGGGCAGCCGGGCGAACGCGCGACCCGCCCGGAGCACGGCCTTACGCCATGACGAGGTGCCGGATGTGTATTCCACCACTCCCCCTCCGTGCCAAAACGCAACAACCTGACTACGCTATCTGTCGAACATTATTCAGGCCCATGCCCGAGGTCACCGACCGGTGTGGGCAGGGCCCCTCCAGGAGACAGCCGTGCCGAAGTCGCAGGTCCGCAAGAAGAAGATCTACACGCCGCCGACGGATGTGTTGCCCAACGCCACCGCCGCGGAGAAGAAGCCGAGCCCGATGTGGCTGCCGATCACAGCGGTGTCCCTGATCGTTTTCGGCATCGCGTGGCTCGTCGTGTACTACCTGTCCGAGACGCTCTACCCCGTGGCGGGTTGGGGGTATTGGAACCTGGCTGTCGGCTTCGGCGCCATGGTGGGCGCGCTGGGTCTTCTCTCGAAGTGGCGATGACCTCTCCGAATCGTCCACGTTAGCGCGCGTCCGAGGTCGCGGCCGGTGCCGCGGCCTCGGCGCTGTCCCGACCGTCCGCGCCCGGCAGCGTGCCCGCTGACCTAGGGTGATGGTCAGCCTGTGCGAACCCTCACATTACTGAACGGTAACTAGGGCGTAAGCTCCGGAGGGACGTATACACAGGGCTGATCCGACGCAGGGAGGCGTGGGTATGGGCGTCGTTCAGATCGTCAGCACGGTCATCGCGCTGGCCGTGACCGCGGTCGCGGTGGTGCTGGTCGTGCGAGCGGTACGGCAGATGCTCGCGGTGATCCGGCTGGGCCAGCCCGACCCGACGCGCTCGGGCGACCGGGCCGCGCGGTGGAAGACCATGCTGACCGAGACGTTCGGCCACACGAAGATGTTCAAGTGGTCGGTCGTCGGCGCGGCGCACTGGCTGGTGATGATCTCCTTCATCATCCTGTCCACGCTGGTGGCCGGCGCCTACTTCGAGGTGGTCAACCCGGCATGGGAGCTGCCGATCGTCGGCGGCTGGGACGTGTTCGCGTTCGTCACCGAGTGGATCGGCATCCTGGGCATCCCCGCGATCCTCGTGCTGATCGCGATCCGGCTGCGCCAGCGCCCCAACAAGCAGTCCAACTCGCGCTTCGCCGGCTCGACGATGTGGCAGGGCTACTTCGTCGAGTACATCATCATCACGGTCCTGGTCCTGGGCTTCCTGATCCGCGGGTTCAAGGTCTCGTCCGGGCTGTTCCACCACCCGGCGTGGGCCACCCCGCTGTCGCACGCCCTCGGCGCGGTGCTGCCCGCCTCGCTGACCGCGATCACGATCGTCGCGCTGATCAAGATCTGCGTGTCGATGGGCTGGGCGATCACGATCGGCCTCAACCCGACGATGGGCGTGGCCTGGCACCGGTTCCTGGCCTTCTTCAACATCTACTTCAAGCGCAACGCCGACGGCGCGCCCGCGCTCGGCGCGCTCAAGCCGATGACCTCCAACGGCGCCCCGATCGACCTGGAGGAGGCCGACCCGGAGAAGGACACCTTCGGCGTGTCCCAGGTCGAGCACTTCGGGTGGAAGGGCCTGCTGGACTTCTCGACCTGCACCGAGTGCGGCCGCTGCCAGTCCCAGTGCCCCGCCTGGAACACCGGCAAGCCCCTGTCGCCGAAGCTGATCGTGCTGAGCCTGCGCGACCACGCGTACGCCAAGGCCCCCTACCTGCTGGCCGGCGGCGGCAAGGACCTGACCGGCGAGGAGAAGGGCACCGCCGAGCAGCTCGCCGGCGTCAACGTGCTCGCCCTGGCCGAGGCCGAGCGGCCGCTCATCGGCGGCGCCGCCGAGCTGGGCGTCATCGACCCCGACGCGCTGTGGTCCTGCACCACCTGCGGGGCGTGCGTGGAGCAGTGCCCGGTCGACATCGAGCACGTCGACCACATCGTCGACATGCGCCGCTACCAGGTCATGATCGAGTCGTCGTTCCCGTCCGAGGCCGGGGCGATGCTGCGCAACCTGGAGAACAAGGGCAACCCGTGGGGCGCTCCGCCCAACACCCGCGAGGACTGGACCAAGGGCCTGGACTTCCCCGTGCCGCGCGTCGGCGAGGTGGAGGAGTTCGAGTACCTGTTCTGGGTCGGCTGCGCGGGCGCCTTCGAGGACAAGGCCAAGAAGACCACGCGCGCCGTGGCGAGCCTGCTCAACGAGGCCGGGGTCAAGTTCGCGATCCTGGGCAACAACGAGACCTGTACGGGCGACCCGGCGCGGCGGATCGGCAACGAGTTCGTGTACCAGATGCTCGCCCAGCAGAACGTCGAGACGATCAAGGAAACCGGCGCGCTGAAGATCGTCGCGACCTGCCCGCACTGCTTCAACACCCTCGGCAACGAGTACAAGGAGCTCGGCCTGGAGGTCGAGGTCGTGCACCACACCGAGCTGCTCGCGCACCTGGTCAAGACCGGCAAGCTCACCCCGGTCGCGCCCGTCGACGGCGGCCTGACCTACCACGACCCGTGCTACCTGGGCCGCCACAACCGCGTCTTCACCCCGCCGCGTGAGGTCCTCGGCGCCGCCATCGGCGCGGGCGCGACCACCGCGGCAGGGGACGGCACCGGCATCCTGGAGATGGGCCGCCGCGAGGAGCGCTCGTTCTGCTGCGGCGCGGGCGGCGCCCGCATGTGGATGGAGGAGCGCATCGGCAAGCGGATCAACGTCGAGCGCACCGAGGAGGCCCTGGCCACCGGCGCGAAGACCATTGCCGTGGGCTGCCCCTTCTGCTCCACCATGATCACCGACGGCGTCCGCTCCAAGGGCCAGGAGGACGTCGAGGTCATCGACGTAGCCACCGTCCTCCTCCGCTCCGTCAAACCCACCCCGGCGGCCTGACCCCTCAAGACCATCCGACTTGCCTGGCACATGGGCGAATGCGCGACCGAGATCCGCACAGGTGCCAGGCAAGTCGGACGATCAAGCCAGCGGGTCTGCGGGGTGCGCCCGTCTGGCAGAATCTTGCGCTGAGGTGATCTGGTCATCGACGTGCTGTCTGAGTTCCTGTACATCCTGCTGTTCGTCCTGCTCACCCTCGGCACGGCGTTCTTCGTGGCGGCCGAGTTCGCGCTCGTCACGGTCGACCGGGCGGAGATCGACACGCGGGCGGAGCGGGGTGAGCGTCCGGCGCGGACGGTGCGCCGGGCGCTGCGCGAGCTGTCGTTCCAGCTGTCGGGGGCGCAGCTCGGCATCACGCTGACCGCGCTGCTGACCGGTTACCTCGCCGAGCCCGCGCTGCGGCCGCTGGTCGAGCCGATGGGCCTGTCCGCGGGCTGGAGCCACGCGATCTCGCTGGGCATCGCGACCCTGTTCTCGATGCTGTTCGGCGAGCTGGTGCCGAAGAACGCGGCGCTGTCGCGGCCGATGCCGGTGGCGCTGCGCACGGCGGGGCCGATGCGGGTCTTCTCCAACGTCTTCAAGCTGCTGATCAACGCACTGAACGAGACGGCGAACTGGCTGGTGCGCCGGATGGGCATCGAGCCGCAGGAGGAGCTGGCCAGCGCCCGCTCGCCGGAGGAGCTGGGGCTGCTGGCGGCGATCTCGGCGCAGGCCGGCGCGCTGCCGACGGAGACGGCGCTGCTGCTGCAGCGCACGGTGCGGTTCAGCGACAAGCACGCGGCCGAGGCGATGACGCCGCGCATCGACGTGGTGGGGCTGTCCGGCTCGGCGACGGTCGCCGAGCTGTTCGAGGCGGTACGCGAGACCGGGCACAGCCGGTTCCCGGTGTACGAGCAGACACTGGACACGGTCACGGGTGTGGTGTCGGTCAACGACGCGCTGGCCGTGCCCCCGGCCCGGCGCGCGCTGACCACGGTCGCCGCGGTGGCCCGGGAGCCGGTGCTGGTGCCGGGCTCGCTGGACCTGGACAAGGTGGTGGCGGCGCTGCGCGCGGGCCGGTCCGACTTCGCCATCGTGGTCGACGAGTACGGCGGCACGGACGGCGTGGTGACCATCGAGGACCTCGTGGAGGAGCTGGTCGGGGAGATCGCCGACGAGCACGACACCGCCGAGGAGGAGGAGTCCGGCTCGGTCGAGGTGACCGTGCCGGGCGGCGTGCGCACCTGGCTGGTCGACGGCATGCTGCGCGAGGACGAGCTGGACGAGCAGACGGGCTTCCGGCTGCCGGAGGGCCCGTACGAGACGCTCGCCGGCTTCCTGATGGCGGAGCTGGGCCGGATCCCGGGGGTCGGCGACACGGTGCTGGCCAACGACTGGGAGTTCACGGTGGTGGAGATGGACCGGCACCGGGTGGAGCAGGTGCGCCTGGTGCGGCTGGCGGGCGACGACGATGACTGAGCTGCTCATCACGGTCGGGCTGCTGCTCGGCAACGCGTTCTTCGTCGGCGCCGAGTTCGCGCTGATCGCGTCCCGGCGTACCGTCATCGAGCCGAAGGCGCAGACCTCGCGCCCCGCGAAGTGGGCGCTGTCCGCGATGAACCAGATCCCGCTGATGATCGCGGGCGCGCAGCTCGGCATCACGCTGTGCTCGCTGGCGCTGGGCGCGATCGCGGAGCCGGCGCTGGCGCACTTCATCGAGAAGCCGTTCGGTGCGCTCGGTCTGCCGCAGAACATGCTGCATCCCACCGCGTTCGTGATCGCCCTGCTCATCGTGGTCTTCCTGCACACGGTGATCGGCGAGATGGTGCCGAAGAACATCACCCTGGCCGGTCCCGAGGCGAGCGTGCTGTGGCTGGGCCCGCCGATGCTGGCCTTCTGCGTGGCGACCAAGCCGCTGCTGGTGGCGATGAAGTGGGCGGCGCGGCAGGTGCTGCGGCTGTGGCGGATCGAGGCGGCCGACGCGGTGAAGACCGTGTTCACGGCGGAGGAGCTGGCCGGGCTGGTGGCCCAGGCGCACACCGAGGGCCTGCTGGACCCGGAGCAGCATGCGCGGATCGCGGGCGCGCTGGCCCTGAACCAGCGGACGGCGGCGGACGCACTGCGGCCGTGGTCGTCGGTCACCAGCGTCACCGACGACACCTCTCCGGCGACGCTGGAGGTGCTGGCGACGCGCACCGGGCGGTCCCGCTTCCCGGTGGTGTCGCGGGGGAGCCGGCGGGTGCTGGGCTTCGTGCACATCAAGGACGTGCTGGGCATGGAGGGCGCGAGCCGCCGCGAGCCGATCCCCGGCGGGCTGATCCGGCCGCTGGCGATCGTGCCGCCGGACCGCTCGCTGGCCGAGCTGCTGCTGTCGATGCGCCGCGAGCGTCGCCACATCGTGCTGGTGAGCGAGGGACAGGTGCCGGTGGGCGTGGTCACGCTGGACGACGTGCTGAACGCGATCATGGCGCCGGCTGCGTGAACGCGGGTCTGCTGGGGCACGCTGCGTGACATTCGCGCAGCTCAGCGAAGTTGTCCTGTCGGCGGCTTGAAACCGGCTCACCTTGTTTTCTAGGGTTGGTGTCCGTCTGGTGCGTACGCCGGGCCGTGACCCCTCGCGACCCCGCACCGGACACCGCTGACAGGGCTCCCCTCCTTCGCCCGGTCGCGGTAGGCGGAAAAGGAGCTCCGGTGTCCCCCCTCCGTACCGCGTCGCGTTCGCTCACCCGCGTGCTCGTGCTGGTCGCCGCGCTGCTCGTCGGCCTCGCGCCGGCGCTGCCCGCGCATGCCGAGCCGGACACGATCGCCGAGATCGAAGCTGAGATCAGCAAGACCTGGGAGAAGCTCGAACCGCTGATCGAGGAGTACAACAAGGTCCACAGCGACCTGAAGAAGCTGCAGAAGAAGGCGACGGCGATCGAGCAGAAGCTGTCGCCGCTGCGGCTCACCGTCGAGGTCACCCGCACCCGCGTCGGCGTCATCGCCGCCGAGTACTACAAGGGCGGCCGCAGCGCCCAGGTGAACGCGATGCTGTCCGGCGGCTCGCCGAAGCAGTTCGCCGACCAGCTGATGATCCTGGAGTACCTGGCCCACGACAAGCAGCAGCAGATCGCCGCGACGACCGAGGCCAAGGCGAAGTACGACGTCGAGAAGTCGGCGCTGGACGCCGCGATCGCCGAGCAGAAGGCCAAGGACGCCGACATGGCGGCCAAGAAGAAGGTCATCGAGGCGCAGATGACGGAGCTGCAGAAGCTGCGCACGCGGGCCTACGGCTCGGGCGCCCCCGGCGGCTCGCTGAAGATCGGCAGTGCCTGCCCGGCGCAGATGGGCAGCGGCAAGGGCCAGATCGCCGCGGCTTGGGCCTGCAAGCAGATCAGCAAGAAGTACGTGTGGGGCAGCGCGGGCCCGAACACCTTCGACTGCTCCGGCCTCACCCAGCAGGCGTGGAAGCAGGCCGGGGTGAGCCTGTCGCACTACACCAAGGACCAGTGGGGCGAGGGCACCCGGGTCAGCGCGGCCAACGCCAGGGTCGGTGACCTGGTCTTCTTCTTCAGCGACCTGCACCATGTCGGCATCTACGTCGGCACCGTGGGCGGCGAGCGGGTCATGGTGCACGCGCCGCACACCGGCGACGTGGTCCGCATGGCGTACATCAAGTACATGCCGGTCGCCGGGTACGTACGCCCGAGCTGACGACGAGCGTGAAAGAAGGGCTCTCCGCGGATCGCGGGGAGCCCTTCTCCGTTGCGGTGGGTCAGTAGACGACGGCCGGGCGGATCACCACGTCGTCGCGCTTCACGTACCCGATGCGGTGGCCGAACTGGATCTGCACGTACTGCGTGTCGCCGCGGATGACGGTGCCGTCGCCGGGCGACGACCAGTCGAACGTGCTGGCCCGGTAGTACTCGCTCGTCAGCACCGGACCGGCCGCGTAGCGCTGGCCCGCCGCGATCGTGTACTGCGTGTACGCGCTGACCGCCTGCACGGGCACGCCCGCCGGGTATGCCGCCGCCTCCGGGTAGGCCCGCCCGAACACCGGGATGCTCGCCAGGCCCGGTTTCGGCTCGACCAGGAAGCCGGTGTTCCACAGCGGGCCGGCGTCGGCGTTGCGGAACCAGGCCTTCTGGCCGAGGTACCAGATCGCGGTCCACTCGGCGGTGCGCTCGGCGACGGCGAAGGTCTGCCCGGCGGAGCCCCGCGCGCAGTGGTCGCTGACCGTCATGGTGCTGGCCTTGGTGCCGCACCGGCCCGGGTCGCGCACCAGCGGCGCGGTGAGGTTCGGCGCGGTACGCAGGATCACCGAGGAGCTGGAGCGGGCCGGGCACGGGTTGGTCCCCGCGCCGGTGCAGCCGGTGAAGGCGGGCTTGTTGGTGGCGTAGTCGGGGTTGAGCGTGACCAGCCCGGCGTGCCCGGCCAGCGGCTCCGGCAGGCCCCGGAACGGCGCCTTGAGCAGCTCGAAGTAGTGCGCCCAGTCCCAGTACGGGCCCGGGTCCCAGTGCATGCCGGAGATCGTCGACGAGATGGTGCCGGGCACGTTGTCGTGGCCGATGATGTGGTTGCGGTCCAGCGGGATGCCGAGCCGCAGCGCCAGGTGCCGCACCAGCTTCGCGGAGGTGCGGTAGAGCGCCTCGGTGTACCAGCCGCCGTGCGCGGCGAAGCCCTCGTGCTCCAGGCCGATCGCCTTGGCGTTGACGAACCAGTTGCCCGCGTGCCAGGCGACGTTCTTCGACTTCACGTGCTGGGCGATGTGCCCGTCGACCGAGCGCAGGGTGTAGTGCCAGCTCACGTACGTCGGGTCGGAGATGAGCCGCAGGGTGGTGGCCCAGCTTCCCTCGGTGTCGTGGATGACGATGTACTCGATGCGCTGCGACTGCGGCCGGTTGCCCAGGTCGTGGTTGCCGTAGTCGCCGTCGCCGAACGCCTGGTAGGGCGCGGGCAGCGATTCGCAGGAGATGTCGATCGGGCACTCGATGCCGTCCGGCCGCTCCAGCCGGGGCAGGCCGAGCCGGGACAGCCACTCCTTGACCGGGTTGACGCCGCGGCCGGGCAGGGCGAGCGGGTGGCCCTCGTCGGTGGTGCGGCTGGCACCGTCGCGCAGCGTCGCGTAGACCTCGTCGGCGAACGCGGCGGCGGCCTGCTCGTTGTCGGCGCCGGAGTAGCGGGCCACCGCGGCGTACCAGGCGTTCGGGTCGCTGTCGGCGCCGCGCGGGCCGTCCAGCTGCTGCTGGTACGACGCCAGCAGCGCGGCGCCGCCCCGGATGTTGGCGACGGGGTCGGTGCGCAGCGCCTCGGCGCTCAGCCCGGTCAGCGCCGCGGCAGCCGGCAGGGTGTGCAGCGCCGCCTCGGCGGGCGGCGGGGCGTCCGTCGGGTGCCCGGCGGCCTTGGGGCGGCTGTCGTCACCGCGGGCGTCCTCGGGCACGGCCGGCTCGACGTTCTCCGGAACGGCGGTGGGCTGCGCGGCCACGTAGGTGGCATCGGTAAGGTGCATCGGGCCGTAACCGCCGGAGGTGCTGGGCGTCCCGGCGTTGGCGTCCCAGCGGGACTCCAGGTAGGACACGCCGAGCAGCACCGCGACGGGTACGCCGTACTCCTCGGCGGCGGCCTGGTAGTCGGCCTGGCGGGACGGTGGCGGCTCGGCCTGGGCGGCGACCGGCACCAGGCCGGCGGCCAGGCCCACGCCCGCCGCGGTGAGCACCGCCAGGCGGCGCAGGGGGATTCGGGGTGACACTTTCGGCTCCCTTCGAGTGTCCGATGCGGTCACCCTGCCTTCGGCCGGTCGGGTAGTCAATAGTTGACGTGACTGGTTTCGAAATTGAAACTTATCTTCAATAGGATGAGCCGCTTTACCGACAAACGCGCTGTCCGAAGCGGTGACACGGTCTGCTCACGACATCTGGTAAAGATGAGCGAATGCGAGGCAGATGGTGGATAGCGGCGGCGTTCGGCCTGGTCGCGGTCGCGGCGGTGGTCGTGGTGCTGGTCCTGCGGCAGGACGGGCCGGTCCCGGACGCGGCGGCACCGTCCTCGGCGCCGTCCTCCGCGGCCCCGCCCAGCCCGAGCGCGGCACCGTCGCGCGCGGTCGGCGCGCACGGGGTGCTGCTCGACTTCAGTGACGGGCTGACCGTGGCCCGGGTCGCCGGCGGCGAGCAGACGGCGGTGCGCGAGGAGCGGTCGACCGGCGGCGAGGTCCGCCTGGTGCCGCGGGACGGCGGCTGGGCGGTGCACTTCCCGGCGCGGTGCCAGGAGGCCGACCCCAAGCAGTGCCCGCGCGCGATCCTGGAGTCGAGCGCGGGCGCCTCGCTCAACCCCGGTACGGGCAGGCTGCACTGGGGCGCGGCGGTGCTGATGACCGCCGAGGAGACCAGCGATGGCTCCAATGTGGTGCAGAAGGGCTACTCGCAGACCGGCAGCCAGTTCAAGTTGCAGGTCGACGGGGCCAAGGGGCTGCCGAGCTGCGTGGTGGCCGGGCCGGTGGCCGGGGTCAACGGCATCCACGTGGTGAAGGCCAAGCGCACGGTGGCCGACGGGCAGTGGCACCGGATCGCCTGCGTACGCGAGGGTGACCGGCTGCGTATCGAGGTTGACGGCGCGGCCGAGGCGGAGATCACGATTCCTGCCGAGCTGGACATCACCAACGACGCCCCGCTGCGCATCGGCGGCAAGGGCGTGGCCGTGAACAACGACCAGTTCCACGGGACCCTCGACGACGTCTTCGTCGACATCGGATGAACCCGCAGTTGACACGCGAGGACATCGAGCTGGTTTGCGTTCTTGTGACGGTGCTGCCTAACGTGAATCCTCGTGGACAGCCATAATCGGCCCCTGGAAGGGCTCCCCAGCGCACCACGAATACGCCGCGGCCTGCTGACGGCGGCCGCCGTGACCCTCGCCCTGCTCGCGCCCGCGGCCCCCGCGCACGCGAACCCCACCCCCGCCGAGATCGAGAAGCAGATCGACGCGCAGTGGAACAAGCTCGAGCCGGTCATCGAGGAGCACAACGCCACGAAGATCAAGCTGACCAAGCAGAAGAAGAAGGCCGACGAGCTCAACGCGCAGCTCGCGCCCTTGGAGCAGCAGGTCCTCGTCACCCGCACCCGCATCGGCGTGCTGGCCGACCAGCTCTATCGCGGCGGCGCGCTGGCCCAGGCCAACGCCTTCCTGAGCAGCGGTGACGCGGGCGCGATGGCCGAACGCCTGCTGGTGCTCGACCAGCTGGCGCACGACAAGAAGTCCCGCATCGCCGACGTGCTCGCCGCGAAGTCCGCCTTGGATGAGGTGAAGAGGCCGCTCGACGAGCTGGTGGCGCAGCTGACGAAGACCGAGGCCGAGCAGGCCGCGCGCGCCAAGGCGATCGAAGCCGAGATCAAGAAGCTGAACAAGCTGCGGCTCGACGCGTACGGCAGCCAGTCCGGCATCGGTGAGCTGGCCCCGGTGCCCTGCCCGACGTCGTATCCGGGCGGCGCCGGCGCGCAGGCGGTCAAGTACGCCTGCAAGCAGATCGGCAAGATCTACGTCTGGGGCGCCGCCGGCCCGGACAACTTCGACTGCTCCGGGCTCACCATGGCCGCGTGGCGTGCGGCGGGTGTGTCGCTGCCGCACAACGCCAAGGCGCAGCGGGCCGAGGTGAAGTCGGTCAGCCGGTCCGAGCTGAGACCCGGCGACCTGGTCTTCTATTACAGCGACCTGCACCACGTCGGCATGTACGCGGGCAACGGCTGGATCGTGCACGCCTCACGCTCGGGGCTGCCCATCCGGATGCGCAAGATGGACGACGGCAACATCCACAGCTACGGCCGCCCGGCCTAGCGCCTCGTCAGGAGGCCGGCCGGAGCATCGGCGGGTGGAGCAGGCGGGCGGGGCCCCGGCGGAACAGCTGCGCCGGGCGCCCCCGCTCCGCCGCGACGCTGCGCCCCACCGGCTCCACGAAACCGGGCGTCGAGGTCACCTTGCGGTGGAAGTTGCGCGGGTCGAGTCTGGCCCCCCACACCGTCTCGTACACCTCGCGCAGTTCGCTGATGGTGAACTCGGGCGGGCAGAACGCCGTCGCCAGCGGGGTGTATTCCAGCTTCGCCCGCGCCCGCTCCACCCCGTCGGCCAGGATGCGGGCGTGGTCGAAGGCCAGCTCCCCGGCGGGCAGGGTGACCCAGTCCGCGCTGGCCGCGTCGCTGCCCGCCACCGGGGTGGGCAGGTCCGGCAGCAGTGCCAGGTAGGCCACTGTCACCACCCGGCCGCGCGGGTCGCGCCCCGGCTCGCCGTAGGTCGCGAGCTGCTCCAGATGCCCGCCGGGCGCGGTCAGCCCGGTCTCCTCGCGCAGCTCGCGCACGGCCGCCGTGTCGAGGTCCTCGCCGGCCAGCACGAAGCCGCCCGGCAGCGCCCACGCGCCGCGGAACGGCTCGATGCCGCGGCGGACCAGCAGCACCTGCAGCGCGGCGCCGCGGACGGTCAGCACCACCAGATCCGTCGCGACGGAGAACTCCGGATAGTCGGCCATCTGATTTATCACCACCTTGACGAGAATGTAGCACGACGCTTATCGTCATGGTGACGAAAAAGGGACCCGGGGACTTCCGAAGGAGAACGATCCACCATGGCCGACGTATCCAGGCGCCTCTTCCTGCGGCACCTGCGCAGCACCCCCACCAGCTGGGTGAGCCACAGCGTCCGCGGCCGGGCCAAGCGCTCCGGCGTGGGGCTGGCGTTCTGGTACCGGCCGCTGACCGCGGTGCTGAGCGAGGTGCCGGTCGACGACCGCGAGCTGCCGCTGCTGTTCCACGCCCGGACCAGCGACTTCACCGACGTCACCGTGCAGGCCACGGTGACCTACCGGGTGGCCGAGCCGGCCGTCGCGGTCAGCCGCCTCGACTTCTCGATCGACCCCTACCAGGGCACGGCCCGCGGCCGCCCGCTGGACCAGATCGCCACGCTGCTCGCCGAGCTGGCCCAGCAGCCCGCGCTCGACCTGCTCAGCCGGCTCCCGCTGGCCGAGGCGCTGACCGAGGTGGCCGCGGTGCGCGAGGCGGTCTCGGCGGCGCTGGGCAGCGAGGCGCGCCTGTCCGATCTCGGTGTGCAGGTGGTCAGCGCCCGCGTGGTGGCGATCCGGCCGGAGCCCGAGCTGGAGCGCGCGCTGCAGACGCCGACCCGCGAGGCGGTGCAGGTCGAGGCGGACCGGGCCACCTTCGCCCGCCGCGCCCAGGCCGTCGAGCAGGAGCGCGGCATCGCGGAGAACGAGCTGAAGAACAAGATCGAGCTGGCCCGCCGCGAGCAGCAGCTCGTCGAGCAGCACGGCGCCAACGCCCGCCGCAAGGCCGAGCTGGACGCCGCGGCGCAGCTCGCCGACGCGCAGGGCCGGGCCGAGCGCGACCGGCTGCTCACCGCGGCCGAGGCGGAGAAGGAGCGCGCGCTGGCCGAGGCCAAGGCGGCCGGTGTCCGGGCGCTCGGCGTCGCGCAGGGCGAGGCCGAGGCGGCCAAGCTCGCGGCCTACCGCGACCTGCCCGCCGAGGTGCTGCAGGGCCTGGCGCTGCGCGAGCTGGCCGGTCAGCTGCCCGAGATCGGCCAGCTGACCGTCACGCCCGACGTGCTCACCGGCCTGCTGGCGCGCTTCGGCGCGGGCAGCGCGGACCGCTGATGAGCCGGCGGCCCGGAGCGCGTCGCGACGGCGGGCGCGGCGAGGAGGAGTGATGGCGACGCTCGCACCCCGGGTGGTCGTGGTGTCCCGGCGCAGTGAGCTCGACGAGCTGCTGGGCCGCCACGGCACCCGCGCCGCCGCGGCGTACTTCCTGAAGGAACGGGGGAGGGAGATCACCGAGGTGGAGGAGCGGCACGCCGCGCAGGAGGCGGCGCTGGCCACGGTCGGCGCCGCCCTGCCGGCGGACTGGCGGCGCGGGCGGGTGCACCGCGACGACCTGTCCCGCTTCCTGTTCGCGCCGGAGGACATCGTGGTGACCGTCGGCCAGGACGGCCTGGTCGCGAACGTGGCCAAGTACCTGGCCGGGCAGCCGGTGGTCGGCGTGAACCCGGAGCCGGGCCGCAACCCCGGCGTGCTGGCCCGCTTCGACGCCCGCGCGCTGGGCGGGCTGCTGCCCGCGGTGCTCGCCGGCCGGGCGGCGACGCAGCAGCGGGCGATGGCCGTGGCCACCCTCGACGACGGGCAGCAGCTCGCCGGGCTCAACGAGATCTACGTCGGGCACCAGACGCACCAGTCCGCCCGCTACGTGCTCACCACGCCGCAGGGCGAGCAGGAGCGGCAGTCTTCCTCCGGGCTGCTCGTGGGCACCGGCACCGGCGCCACGGGCTGGTGCGCCTCCATCGCGCTGAGCCGGGACCTGACGGGCGTCCTGCCCGGCCCCGACGCCGACGAGCTGTGCTGGTTCGTACGCGAGGCCTGGCCCTCGCCCGCGACGGGGGCGCGGCTGACCGCGGGCCGGGTGCGCGCCGGAGAGCGGATTACGCTGACCAGCGAGAGCGAGCGGCTGGTGGTGTTCGCCGACGGGGTGGAGACCGACCACCTCGTGCTGGCCTGGGGCCAGCGGGTCAGCGTCGCGGCGGGCAGCCGCCGGCTCAACCTCGTGGTCGGGTGAACCCGCTCACAAAGATTTACGACCGGTCGGTCGTTATTTGTAGAGTACGGCTATGACCGGGACCGACGGGCGGCTGGCGCGCGGCGAGCGCACGCGCGCCGCCGTGCTCGACGAGGCCGTGGCGCTGGCCAGCCGGGCCGGGCTGGACGGTCTGTCGCTGGGCCAGCTCGCCGACCGCCTGCACGTGAGCAAGTCCGGGCTGTTCGCGCACTGGTCCTCCAAAGAGGAGCTGCAGCTCGCCGCCATCGAGCACGCCCGCGAGCAGTGGGCCCGCCGCGTGGTGGGGCCCGCCCTGGAGCACCCCCGCGGCATCCGCCGCCTGTTCGCGCTGCACGAGTCGCGCCTGGCCTTCTACGCCGACCGGGTGCTGCCCGGCGGCTGCTTCTTCGCCAGCGCCGAGTTCGAGTCCACCGGCCGCGCCGGTGCGGTGCCGGACCGGCTCGCCGTCGTGCTCGGCGAGTGGATCACGCTGCTGGAGCGGCTGGTCACCGAGGCCGTCGAGCTGGGCGAGCTGCCCGCCGACGTGATGCCGCGGCGACTGGCGTTCGAGATCGACGCCGCGGGCGTCGCCGCGCTGCTGCATTCGAGCCTGCTGGCGCGCAGCGCCGACGACGCGCGCCAGGCCGTGCTGGCCCGGCTGCGCGGCCTCGCCACCGACCCCGGCCTGTTGCCGCACGAATGAAAGGCCCGAGATGAGCACCGCGACCCTGGACAGCACCGTCGGCACGACGCGGCCGGCCCTCGTCCACCTCGACGACCTGGACATCGTCGGCATCATGCACAACGCCCGGTACGCGCTGATCCTGGAGCGGGCCATGTCGGAGTTCTGGGCCGAGCACGGCTACCACTTCCACGACGGGGCGCCGAGCAGCCCCGACATGATCGCCGCGGTTCGCGAGTTCGCGATCACGTATCACGCGCCGGTGCGCGGCACGGGCCCGATCCAGGTGCAGTTCTGGCTGGACAGCATGGGTGGCTCCAGTGCCGTCTACGGCTTCCGCTTCCTGTCCGAGGACGGCGCGACCGTCTTCGCCGACGGCCGCCGCGTCATGATCAAGATGGATCGCACCGGCCGCCCCACCCCCTGGACCGACCAGGGCCGGGCCATCGCCGCCAAACTCATGCGCTGACCGCTCCTTCATGGCGGGGGACGCGGGAAGCCGGTCCGGCTGGCATCATCAGCGGGTGCGTCTGCCCAAGGCCGTTCCCGCGCTGCTCACCGCCGCTGCCGTGCTGCTCGCCGTCACGGCGTGCGGCGCGGAGCCGGACGTGCCCGCGTTCGTCGGCGGCCCGGCCACCGCGACTGCGGCCGCAGCCGCGGCCTCGCCAAGCGCTTCCACCGGACCGTCGCCGAGTGCCGTCGCGACGCCGACGGGCAGGCCCAGGCCGCCCGGCCAGACCAAGGCGGGGCTGCTGCCGCCGGTGGTGAACCACGGGCCGCGCACCGGCGACCTGGTCGCGCTCACCTTCGACGCCGACATGACCGACGACATGCTCGCCCGGCTCCGCAGCGGCACGGTCGAGTCGTACGCCAACGTGCGCATCATCGAGATGCTGGAGCGGGGGAAGGTCCCGGCGACCTTCTTCCTCACCGGCAAGTGGGTGCAGCGTTATCCCGAACTCACCCGGCGGATCGCCGGCAACCAGCGGTTCGAGCTGGCCAACCACACCTTCGGCCACCAGGCCTTCACCTCGAGCTGCTACAACCTGCCGCGCATCCCCGCGGCCGGCATGACCGAGGACGTGGCCAAGACCTTCCGGATCATCGAGGGGTACGGCGGACGCCAGACCCGCTACTTCCGCTTCCCGGGGCTGTGCCACGATCGCGCCGCCCTGCGCGCCCTGTCCCCGCTCGGCCTGACCGTGGTCGACGGCGACGTGGTCAGCGGTGACCCGTTCGCCACCGACTGGCGGCCGATCGTCAAGGCCGTGCTCAGCAAGGTCAAACCCGGCTCGGTCGTCATCCTGCACGTCACCGAGGCGAACGCCCGGTTCACCGACGAGGCGCTGCCGCACATCCTGAAGGGACTCGCCGAGCGCGGCCTGCGCCCGGCACCGCTGTCCGAGGTGCTCGGCGCCTGATCCGCGCGCCCCCACCGGCCGGTCCGGCGGCGGTAGCCTCGGTCGATGCGGGGGCTGACCTGGTTCAAGGGGCTGTGTGGCGCCGTCGTGGGCGCGTCGCCGATGGCCATGCTGCTCGTCCTGCCCAGCGGTGATCAGGGCGGACGCTGCGTGGAGGACTGGTACCTGTACGCCGGGATCTTCGGCGGCTTCCCGTGGTTCGTGGTGTTCACGGCCGCGCTGACCACGTTGCGTACCAGCCGGACCAGGTCGTTCGCGGTGGGGGTGCTGCTCGGCGCGGTGGCGCTGGCCGCGTCCTTCGCCGTCGGTGCCTCGGCCGGGCTCAACCCGCCCGGGGTGACCGGCACCTGGCACTGCGTCCTCGACTGAGGGCAGGCCTTTTGCTCGGGAACCGTGCTGTTCGGAGCGTCGCCGATCGCGCCGGACTCAGGCCACATCGACAACCCTACGCGGCAAGAGTGGTCGGCTGACCGGCTGATCAGTGAACGGGCCACCCGGCCGGTTGTCCCGGCCTTGCCATACCTGGGACGATGCGCCCGCGCGATCTTGCGCACCTCACGGGGAGGACCCTTTGAACGTCCGTCGAACGATGACGGCTGTCCTCGGTCTTGCGATTCTGCTCGCGGCGGCGCCGTCCAGCGCCAGCCCGCAGCCGTCCGCCGAAGCCGACAGCCGCCGCACCGAGCCGACAGCCGCACAGGCCGTCGCGGCGGGCACCGCCCGCCCGGGTGAACCCACCACCACCACCACTGCCGCCACCCGCGACGGCGTCCGCCGCCTGACCGCTCCGCCGGTCAAGGGCAAGGCTGCCGAAGCGGAGTACGCGCCGCACACCGTCCTGGTCAAGTTCAAGGCGGGCACGTCCGCCTCCGCACGTGGCCGGGTGGCCGGGCGGATCGGCGGCAAGCTCTCCACCGACGCGTCCACCGCCGGCTACGTGAAGATCACGACCACCGGCCCGGCCCTGAAGGCGGCGGCGGCACTGCGCGGTGACGCCACGGTCGCCGCGGTGTCGCTGGACTACCGGCGCACCGAGTCGAAGGTGCCCAACGACTACTACTACTCGGTCTACCAGAAGACCTACATGTCCACGATCCGGCTGCCGCAGGCCTGGGACGTGCAGTCCTCGGCCACGGGCGTGGTCATCGCGATCGTGGACACCGGCGTGGACACCGGCCACCCGGACCTCGTCGGGCGGACCGTCGCCGGTTACAACGCGGTCGCCAACAACAGCAACGTCACCGACTCGCGCGGCCACGGCACGATGGTGGCGGGCATCGCCGCCGCCAACACGAACAACTCGTGGGGTGTGGCGGGTGCGGCGTACAACGGCCGGATCATGCCGATCATGGTGTTCACCGGCCAGTACGCCTACGACTCCGACATCGCCGAGGGCGTGATCTGGGCCGTCGACCACGGCGCGAAGATCGTCAACATGTCGCTGGGTGGCAGTGGGCAGACCCCGGTGCTGCACGACGCCATCAAGTACGCCGTGGGCAAGGGCGTGCTCGTGGTCGCCGCCGCCGGCAACACCGGCGGCAACGGCCCGCACTACCCGGCCATGTACCCCGAGGTGCTCACCGTCGGCGCGACCGACCACGCGGGCCGGCTGACCGACTTCAGCTCGTGGGGCGACCACGTCGACATCGCCGCACCCGGCTTCGACATCATCTCCACCCACTCGCGGACCACCGAGTACGGCCCGTCGTTCACCTACGGCATCGGCGCGGGCACGTCGTACTCGTCGCCGCTGGTCGCCGGTATCGCGGCACTGGTGCGCGCGAAGTACCCGACGCTCACCGTGGCCCAGGTCATCGAGAAGCTGAAGTCGACCTCGCGCGACGCCGGACCCCGCGGCATCGACCCGTACTACGGCTCCGGTGTGGTCGACGCGTACCGCGCCCTGGGTGGGGCCGCCACCTCCGACTTCTCGATGCAGGGGGCCGACGGCAACGACATGCCGGCGCAGGCCGAGGTGATCCCCTCGACCGCCCTGGCCGCCACGACCGGGATCGAGGGCGACGTCGACTGGTACAAGTACGCCGTGCCGGCCGACTACCGCGTCACGTTCACCCTCACGCCGCCGCCCTACAACGGCAACCAGGCGCAGAACTTCGACGGTGTGCTCGCGCTCTACGACGCCGACCTCCGCCTGATCCAGGAGGTGGACAGCACCGAGAACACCTACCAGACGGAGATCATCACCCAGCCGCTGCGCCGCGGCACGTACTACGTCAAGGTCCGCAACTACAACGGCGCGCCGGGCACCGGCTTCTACGAGCTGCGGGCGACGACGGCCACGCCGGAATACCGGGACTTCCCGCCGTTCAACAACGGTGTCTACTTCGACACCGGCAACACGTTCCCGGAGGCGACCGCGATCGGCGACGTCACCGGTGACGGCCGGCCGGACGCCCTGCTCACCACGTCGTACTACTTCGACCCCGAGAACGACTACAAGCTGTTCGTGTTCGCCCAGAACGCCGACGGCACGCTGTCGCCCAGCGGGAAGTACGACACGCACATCCCGTACTCCAACGACACCCCGATCGCCATCGGCGACTTCAACGGCGACGGGCGCAACGACGTCGCGCTCGGCGCCGGGGTCGGCGTGGAGGTCTTCCTCCAGCAGGCGGACGGCACCCTGGCCGCGGGCGCGCTCGTGCCCGAGACCGACGGCGCCCGGTTCATCGCCGCGGCGGACATGGACGCGGACGGCGACGCCGACCTGGTCTACTCCGCCGGGGGCGTCTTCCAGCTCACGTCGGCGGGCGGCACGTTCACCAAGTCGGCGATCGCCGCGGACACGATGACGCGTGAGGTGGAGGTCGGCGACCTGAACTCCGACGGCCGCCTCGACGTCGCGACGTCCGCCACCGGCGGCGTGGCGGTGCACCTGGCCGGCGCCGAAGGCTGGACCACGACGAAGTACACCTACGGTGGGGGATCCACCCCGTTCGCCGTCGAGGTCGCCGACATCAGCGGTGACGGCCGGGCCGACATCGCCGCCACCATCGACTCGGGCGAGACGCTTCTGATCGTCTTCCGGCAGCAGGCCGACGGCACCATGTCGGCGTCGCAGAACCTGTTCGCGTACACCAGCCCGGACGGCGTCGAGTCGGGCGACTGGGACAAGGACGGGCGCCTCGACCTGTTCGTGGCGCACGGCGGCTGGGGCATGGTGTCCATGTACCGCCAGCGCGCCGACGGCACGCTGGAGGCGGCTCGGGCCGGCGGCGGAGACGTGGCGCAGCACTCCCACCAGAACGCGATCTCGATCGGGGACCTGAACGGCGACGGCTACCCGGACGTCGCCACCGCCGCCAACTACAACAACGGCATCTGGATCGGCTACAACGTCAACGGCGCGGCGCCGCGCGGCGTCGGGGAGTGGGTCTGGAACACCAGCATCAAGCCGTACGGCAAGCTCGGGCGCACGCCCAAGCTCACCGTGACGATGCGGCGCCCGCTGGACCCGGCGACGGTCAACAGCCAGACGGTACGGCTGGTCAGCGGCCGCACCGGCCGTCCCGTCGAGCTGCCGGTCAGCTACGACGCGGCGACCGGCACCATCACCGTCACGCTCTGGCGTGAGGCGGACCGGCCGGGCACGCGCCCGGGCGCCGCTCCGGTCCTGCCGGACATCACGGGCTTCCGCCTCGTGCTCGACGGCGTCAAGGACACCGCGGGCGGCACCCTCACCGGCTACACGGTGTGGTATCTCGGCTGATCAACCGCATGATCGACGGAGCCCCGGTAGCTGTCTACCGGGGCTCCGCCGTTTCCACGCGGCTTCGGAGCCGGAGCTAGGCTGTCCGCCGTGCGACGGAAGAGCTTCTACGACCTGCACTTCGGGGTCCTGCCCGGCGGGGCACGCAAGGACGCCCACTACATCCGCGGCACCCTCGGCGAGATCAGGGCCGACCTGGACACCGAGCTCGCGCAGGGCCTCAACCTCTACCTGCTGTGCTGGTACGGCGCGACGCTGTCGCTCGACGTCTACCAGCACGGGATCCGCACCGAGTCGATCGACCTGCACCCGTACGTGACGATCGCCGTCGAGGGGTATCCGGACATCACGTTCGCCGGGCCGGGGCAGCCGCTCGGGCACGACTTCACGGCCGACGACGAGACCGACGAGGGCAGCCTGTCCGAGCGGTTCCTCATCGGCGACCTCGAAGACGTGACCACGGTGACCGTCGACTGGGCCCGGATCACGGTGCCCGCACTGCTCGGCGAGGTGGCCCGGCCGGACGGCTTCGTAACCGTACGGGCGGCGGAACTCGGCGAGGTCGAGGGCGAGGCGGACGAGCAGACCCTGCGCGACGCCGGGTACATCCCGTACGGCTTCACCGACTCCGAGTCGTAGCCGCCGTCACCGGCCGAGGATGCGCGAAACGGCCCCGCAGTCGCCTGCGGGGCCGTTTGCGTGCGTGCTCCTACCGCGTCAGAAGACCCGGTCGAAGATCTGCCAGCCGGTGGCGATGACCGCGCCGGTGGCGTTGATCCAGCCGGCCTTGCCGTTGGTGGTGTAGAGCCGGACGGTGCCGTCCGACTTCACGCCCACCAGATCGACCATGTTGTCACCGTTCCAGTCGCCGGGCGACATGAAGGTGGTGAACATCTGCCAGCCCGAGCCGATCTGCGTGCCGGACGGGTTCTGCCAGCCGCCGGCGCCGTTGCTGTTGTACATGTACAGCCGGCCGTCGGGCTTGCGGCCCAGCAGGGTCTGGAAGCCGTCGCCCTGCCACGAGCCCGGGGTGAGGATGGTGTTGAACATGCCCCAGCCGGTGCCGATCCGGGTGCCGGACGGGTTCTTCCAGCCACCCGCGCCGTCACTGGTGTAGATCCACAGTTCACCGTTGGGCTTGCGGCCCATCAGGTTGGGCATGCCGTCGCCCATCCAGTTGTTGGTGACCATGATGTCGTTGAACATGTTCCAGCCGGAACCGATCTTGATGCGGGGCAGCAGCTCGCCACTGCTGTCCAGTTTGTACTGCCACAGCCCGCCGTAGCCGTCCCGCGCGATGATCGACGGCTCGCCGTCACCGTTCCAGCTGGTGACCCGCATGATCTTCGTGTACGTGTTCCAGCCGTAACCCAGCGACATCGCGGCGTTGAAGCCGTAGTAGCCGTCCTTGTACAGGCCGGACCCGCCGAACATGATGACCTCGCCGGACTTGCTGCACACATCGGTCGAGGTGCCCGAGGTCTTGCAGCGGACCATGAAGTCGCTGTGGCCGTCACCGGTCCAATCCGGATTGACCAGCCCGCTGCGGGCCATGTCCTCGGTGATCAGGTCGTGGTAGGTGGGCACCCGCATGTAGATGCCGTGGTCCGCGGGGCAGTAGCCCTTGTACCGGGTGGAGATGATGCCGTACTGGACACCGTCCACGAACAGCGGGCCGCCGGAGTCCCCGTGGCATGAGCCCTCTGAGTAGGGCAGGCCCGCACAGAGCATGCTGTAGGCGTTGAACTTCGCGAAGTTGTACGCCGCCGAGCAGGTGCTGTCGGCGACGATCGGCACCGTGGTCGCCCGCAGCAGGCCGGCGCCCGTGTTGTTGACGCCGTCGTTGACCCCGTAACCGACGATCGTCGCCTCGGTGCCCGCGGGTGGGATGTCGGCGCCCTGCGCCGGCAGCGTGACCGGCGTATAGGCGCTGTCCAGCGCATCCTTCAGGGTGAGCACCGTGACGTTGTCATGCGGATAGGGGTTGCCCTGGGCCGACGTCTCCCACGCCTTCTCCTGCTCGGCGTGGTTGTAGCCCTGGTGGGTCCAGGTGCTGGCGACCCGGGCGACCTGGCCGTCGGTGGAGCCCTCCCGGACGTCGGCGAGGCCCGCGATCACGAACGTGGTCCCGAACGGCAGGTCCACCGAGCACTGGGCCGCGGTCAGCACCTTCGTCGGGCTGAGCACGGTGCCGGTGCAGGTGCTGATGAACCAGGCGTACTCGTCGGCGTGGTCGTCCCAGGCCACGAAGTACGACAAGACGGCCACCACACCAGGGTGCGCGGACGGAGCGACCAGCTCGCCGCCGATGATCCGCGAATCGCCCGGCTTGAGGGTGGCCCGGCCGCTGAAGGCCGACCCGGAGGATCCCGGCTCGGGCATGGGGCCCGTGGCACGCACCGCCCCGGCCGGGATCTTGTCGGGCGTGAGGGCGATGTTCCCGGCGTTGGCCGGAAGCGGCGGCGGGCCCTCAGGCGACGCGCTGGCGACGCCCGAGGGCATTACGAACGCGGCACCGCCCAGCACGAGACCGGCCAGCGCACCGGCCAGCCGACGTCCCTTGGGCCGACGAGGCGTGTCCCCGTTTGACACAGACTTCTCCCTTGTCGGAGGTGTTCACCCACGGCCGAGTCACGGCCGCGGCCTCGGTGGCGGTCAGGTGGCCGAGAAGCTTCGATACGAGATGCGGTACGGCACTTGTCACGACCCGTGAATCGGCTGACCGCCGTATCGGCCGGCGAGCCGGGTCTCGTCGCGACGACGGCCACCAGACCGACCCGAGCGCCCGCACACCGTAACAAGATCGGTCAAGCCGGAGAATGGTCCGTCCGCAGGATTCGCCGGTCCGTCGGCTGACCGGCTGATCAATGAAGTGACCTCCCGGCCGGTTGTCCGAGCCTTGCCGTACCTGGGACGATGCGCCCGCGCGATCTTGCGCACCGCACGGGGAGGACCCCTTTGAACGTCCGTCGAACGATGACGGCTGTCCTCGGTCTGGCGATTCTGCTCGCGGCGGCGCCGTCCAGCGCCGGCCCGCAGCCGTCCGCCGAAGCCGACAGCCGCCGCACCGAGCCGACCGCCGCACAGGCCGTCGCGGCGAGCATCGGCCGCGCGGACCGGTCAGCGGCCGCCACCGTGGACGGCGTCCGCCGTCTGGCCGAGCCGGGCGGCAAGGGCAGGACCGCCGAGCCGCAGCACGAGCCGCACACCGTTCTGGTCAGGTTCAAGGCCGGCACGTCGGCGTCGGCGCGCGGCCGGGTCGCGGGCCGGGTCGGCGGCAAGGTCTCCACCGACACCTCCACCACCGGTTACGTGAAGATCACGACCAGTGGACCGGCCGCGAAGGCGGTGGCGGCACTACGTGATGACGCCGCCGTCGCGGAGGTGTCGCTGGACTACCGGCGCACCAAGTCGAAGGTGCCCAACGACTACTACTACGCGCAGTACCAGAAGTACCTGGCCACGATCCGGCTGCCGCAGGCGTGGGACGTGCAGTCCGCCGCCACCGGCGTCACCATCGCCATCGTCGACACCGGTGTGGACGGCGGTCACCCCGACCTGGCCGGGAAGCTGGTCGCCGGTTACAACTCGGTGGCGGACAACAACCAGACCGCCGACTACGACGGCCACGGCACGATGGTGGCGGGCATCGCCGCCGCGAACACCGGCAACACCTACGGCGTGGCGGGTGCGGCGTACAACGGCCGGATCATGCCGATCATGGTGTTCAGCGGTGAGTACGCCTACGACTCCGACATCGCCGAGGGCGTGATCTGGGCCGTCGACCACGGCGCGAAGATCGTGAACATGTCGCTGGGCGGGGCCGGGCAGACCCCGGTGCTGCACGAGGCCGTCAAGTACGCCGTCGGCAAGGGCGTGCTCGTGGTGGTCGCCGCGGGCAACACAGGCGACGACTCGCCGCACTACCCGGCGATGTACCCCGAGGTGCTGACGGTCGGGGCGACCGACCACGCCGCCGCCCTCACCGACTTCAGCTCGTGGGGCGACCACGTCGACCTCGCCGCGCCGGGCTTCGACATCATCTCCACCCACTCCCGGACCACCGAGTACGGCCCGTCGTTCGCCTACGGCATCGGTGCGGGCACGTCGTACTCGTCCCCGCTGGTCGCCGGTGTCGCGGCGCTCGTGCGGGCCAAGTACCCCAGCCTGACCCCGGCGCAGGTGATCGAGCGGCTGAAGTCGACCGCGCGCGACGCGGGCCCGCGCGGCATCGACCCCTACTACGGCTACGGCGTGGTCGACGCGTACCGCGCCCTCGGCGGCGCCGCGACCACCGACTTCGCCATGAAGCCGGCCGGCGCGAACGAGCCGGACGACGTGCCCGCGCGGGCCACCGCTGTGCCGCTCTCCGCCGAGGAGTTCCAGAGCATCACCGGCAGCTCCGCGATCGAAGGCGACGTCGACTGGTACCGGTTCGAGGTGAAGGGCAGGGAGTCCCGGGTCGCGCTCACGCTCACCCCGCCCGCTCATGACGGCCGCCGGGCGCAGAACTTCGATCCCGTGCTGGCCCTGTACGACGCCGAGCTGCGCCTCATCCAGGAGGTCGACAGCACGCAGGGCGTGAACGCGGTCGAGCAGCTCAGCCAGCCGCTGTACCCCGGCACGTACTACGTCAAGGTCCGCAACTTCAACGGCGCCCCGGATGAGCGGGCCTACACGCTGAGGAAGAGCGTGGGCAACGCCGGCTACTGGGACTTCCCGGCCTTCGGCGAGGGTGCCTATGGCGACGTCGCCGTCTCGGGTGAGACGACCGCGATCGGCGACGTCACGGGAGACGGGCGGCCGGACGCACTGCTCACGAGTGGCCACGACTCCCAGGGAACCGGACGCAAGCTGTTCGTCTTCGCGCAGGCCGCCGACG
The DNA here is from genome assembly GCF_018326265.1 of Catellatospora sp. IY07-71. GTDB lineage: Bacteria > Actinomycetota > Actinomycetes > Mycobacteriales > Micromonosporaceae > Catellatospora. Next base: position 1,328,675 of record NZ_AP023360.1, on the reverse strand, counting down.
GCACCATGGCGGCGGCGAGGCAGTACGAGACCCGCATCCAGTACGACGAGAAGGCAGCGATCGCCGTACTCGACGCGAACGGCGACGGCCGCAACGACGTCGCCCTCGCCGTCGCGGTCGGCGTCGAGGTGTTGCTCCAGGACGAGAGCGGTCTGCTCCAGCCCGGCGTGCTGCTGCCCGGCACCGAAGGCGCGCGCTACCTGGCCGCGGGTGACATGGACGGTGACGGCGACACCGACCTGGTGTACTCGGCCCAGGGCGTGTTCCTGCTGACCCAGGGCGCAGGCGGAACGTTCGCCAAGTCCACTGTCGCGACGGGCACCACCTGGCACGAGGTCGAGATCGGCGACCTCGACGGCGACGGCCGCAACGATGTCGCGTCACCTGCCGTCAACGGCGTCGCGGTGCACCTGGCGGGTGCGGGCGGCTGGACCACCACCTTCTACGGCCACAACGTGAGCGACGGCGGGACTCCGCGCGGAATCGAGGTCGCCGACCTCAACGGTGACGGCCGGGCGGACATCGCGGCCACGCTGCGGTCGAACCAGGGCCAGCTCGCCGTCTTCCGCCAGCTGTCCGGCGGCACCATGGTCCGCAGCTCGATCGAGTACCTGTACTACGAACCGGACGGCATCGAGGCCGGCGACTGGGACGGGGACGGGCGGCTGGACCTGTTCGTGGCTCACGGGGGCTTCGGAGCGCTGTCCACCTTCCGGCAGCACGCCGAGGGGTATCTCGAACCCGCCCGGGGGGCCCACGTGAGCCTGCCGGTGTACCCCCACGCCAACGGTTTCGCCGCCGGTGATCTGGACGGCGACGGCCGGGCGGACCTCGCGACCGCCGCGGAGGCACATAAAGGCATCTGGTTCGGGTACAGCGCTTACGGCGCGCGACCCGGCCGGGGCCCGCAGGTGTGGGTGAAGGACACCAGCGTGCCGGCACGAGGAAGGCTCGGCCGCGGCGAACTCGTCCTCACGATGCAGCGTGAGCTGGACCCGGCCTCGGTGAACGGCGGAACCGTGCGGTTGGTCCGCGGTTCGACCGGCGCCGTGCTGGCGCTGCCGGTCAGTTACGACCCGGCGACCCGCACCATCACCATCCGTCTGGTCACCGAGGCCCAGCGTCCCGGGCCGGGGCGCCCGCCCGCCAGGGCGGTCCTTCCCGACAACCTGTCGTATCGGCTGGTGCTGGACGGCGTCGAGGACAGCACCGGCAGTGTGCTCAGCGGCTACTCGGTCTGGTACGTGGGCTGATCACTCCGCGCGCAGAGCCCGGTAGACCTGCTACCGGGCTCTCTGCATGCCTGCTCAGGACGGAACGGGGATCGCCGAGAAGCAAGAAGCCTGGTTCGGACTGGCGTCCTACCAGGCTTCATTCCGTGGAGCGGGTGACGGGAATCGAACCCGCACTGTCAGCTTGGGAAGCGCGAGCCCCTGGGGCAGCCGACACGAACTGGCCTGCTGCCGAGCTGCTCATGCCTACTGACTGTGGTACTCGTGGAGACCTGCATTCCCCGCCACTTCCCTCAACTACGGGCACGGATCGGGCACGGCAGGAGGACGCCGTGCAGCATGCAGGGGTGCTCGCTGACGCTCTCGCCGACTGGACCTGGTCGGACCAGGCTGCCTATGCGCTGGGTCGAACCCTTGGACTCTTCACTGACGCGACATTTGCTCAGGTGAAGTACGTCTTCTGGACGGACAACGATCTCGGCAACGGCCTACACGAAGCCCTCGGCGCGCTGGTCCACGCCGGCGTCCTGCAACAGAACCCTGACGAGGATGACCAGTATCGCTGGTCTCCTGTTGCGGGCTCGGTCGCCTTCAAGACGACGTAGCTGGGTCAGGTGTTGAGGCTGCTGCGCAGCCTCTACACAGAGCACGGCGCCGCGGGATCTCCTCGGTCGGGCAGGCTTGCCCCTGCCCGAGGTTCTCCGGGCGGGCAAGGCTCGCCGAAGGCGACCGCGTAGCGGCTTGGCCTTGCGCGCCCGGAGGTTCTCGGGCAGCCGTCTCGGTGCCCGACCGAGGAGATCCCGCCCACCGACCGACCGATCACCGAGGGAGGGCCGGGGTTCGGGGCAGCGCCCCGAGGTCTTCAAACCGTCTCCGCGTGATGTCAGTGTCTGTCGATACGTTCGACCCATGGACGACGCAGACTGGCTCCCCGCCGAGGCACAACCACCGACCGTGCTCCTACACCGCGAAGTCACCGCGGCCGGACGCACCTACCAGCTGGATGTCTCCCCGACTGGCGACCAACGGGCTGACTTCTCGATGGTCAGCTGCGACGCCGACGGCCAGGTCCTCACCGAGCTACGCGGCACCCTGGCGCCCGATGAACTGCCCACGGTCATTCGGCTCCTCACCGCCGAGCTGGCCGCCCTGGTCGAGAGCTACGGCGGCCGCCGCAAGCGCTTCAACCTGGCCGAGAAACGCCGGGAGCACCCCAACGCCTATGCGCCGTGGACTGACGACCTGGACGCGCAGCTGCTGACGCGGTTCGAAGCCGGCGACACGGTCGCTGAGATCGCGAACGACATGGGCCGGAAGGAGTCGGCGATCGTGTCGCGGCTGCAGAAGCACGGCGTGGATATCTGATTGCCTGGCAAGCTGGCGCGCCCGCGTGCCCGCGACCGGCCTCCAGGCCGCAGCGCGGGCACGCGGGGGCGCGGCCGCGCTTGCGCGGCCCTTGATACTGAAGAGCCAAATTCGGCAGTTCCATCATCAGGCCGAGCTAGATAGCGTGAGCCAGACGCTGATCCGGCGGTCGGGATCGTCACGGACGCGTGGTGGTGATCTAGCGCGCAGAATCAAGTACTTGACGTATTGTCGGATTTGGCACGGCAAGCAAGCGCCGTTAGAACATTGTCGCTAGCATGATGGGAACGTTGGCAGGCTAGGCAGGAGCTTCGATGTCTTCAGGTCCCCGCTTCGACAGGCCACCTGTGCGTGAGGTCGCTCTAACGGTACAGTTTGACGCATTGCAGACAATGCAAACCCTCACGCTTGCTCCTTTGCGTGTCGACTGGTCCCCTGAGTACCCGAAGCTCAGTGAGGTGGCGCCCAGGTCGCCGCTCACGCGTACGGGAGCTAACGTCGAGTTCGTTTCATCTGAGGCACCTTGGCCGGTGCCGCGCTGCACCTTTATTAGTGCTGATGGAAATCGCGCCATTGAGATTCAACATGATCGGTTCGGGGTAACTTGGAGTTTCGACTCTGACGCCCCAAGCTATCCTGGGTTCGGTGCATTGAGCGCGGAACTTGCTGCGAGGTTTGGGCAGTTCGAGGCACTCATTAACTCCAGTCTGGGCGTCGATATACAGGTAAATGACGTCGAGATTGAGTATGAGAACCACATCGAAGGAATCAGGGCAGAAGAACTCTGCTTTGGCATCTTGTCAGGTTGGGCTCAGTCGACAGCGACCCTTGCCGAGCCAACTCTGGATTATGCCGGCATGCGCTTCCACTACTGCGCCTCACCGTCCAACGACAACACCGCAATCCTTGTTGGTGTGGATACCGCGGAAAGCGACGGCAACGGGTCTGCATCCACGCTGCGGCTGGAAGTGCAACGCGATACTGATTCCTCTAAGGTCTTTGTCGAATCACTTTCAATAGCTCATGAAGTGCTAGTTCGGCGGTTCTTGGAAGTCACTACGCCAGCCATGCATAGTGAGTGGGGGCTACGCGCATGATGTCCGCTGTTATCGCACAGAAGGCTGACTTTCGCCGAGAGCATCACCGAGGCCTCCAGGAGAATCGCAGCAAAGGGACCTGGATTGTGCGTAGCAACCCGGCTCCTGCGCGAGTGGTGCAGCCGTTCGTTCCGGGTACGATATCGCCGTTTGGGTTTAGCCATTACATACGCTCGAAGCTTCATCAATTGAGCCGGCTTCCGCGCGATTGGGATGGTAACGGGGGAGTGCCGGTCAACTCAGTCGCATCCTTCGGCCTGGTTGGGATCATGGGACGAGTCTCGGACCGGCGAACCGTGTACCCATTCCTTTCTCCCTTCGATAAGGGCGGCGTGCTTGCCGAATGGCATGCTGGCCAGCAGAAGATCGAAGTGGAGGTTGATCGTGTTGGTGACATTTACGTTTTTGCGACTGACGAGCGAGGCCGTGCAATTCTCGATGCAGAGCTGGACGAATCCGTCGAGAGGAAGCTCAGGCAGTTACTGAACCTTCTCTCACAGAAGGTGAACAAGGAAAATCCGACATGGCGTAGGCTCTTCGATCGCTAAGGAGAAAAATGAGGTGGGATGACCCCTCCATCTCTGATAGTGAGCTTCTTTATCGTCGAGTTCCCGTTTTGCCGGACTTCTTCCAGCAAGCAGATTTGATAGACGGATCAAAGAAATTGTCCCGCGCATCGTTTCAGTTTGATGATGATGGGATCTCCGTCTACCGCGATGTCGTCCTTAAAGACAACGATCTGAAGGCAGACTGCATACTGACGAACTCGCGCCAGTGCATTTACGGCCTAACGGCGGCGGATGCCCGGCGAGCTGGCGTCGGTGTTATCGAGGACGTCGATCGGGAGGATCTCCCTCGCGGCTTGGCCCATGCGCTGCTGGTTTGCTCGGACATGCCGCCCTCGAGGTCGCTGCGCCGTCAGATCGGCGATTCGCTGTGCGCCGCTGCGTATGCAATTACCTAGCCGGCCGTCTCCTCCAGTATCCATGCCTCATACGCTGGGTTCGCCTCGACAATTGGCGTTGCGATGACACACGGTACTTCGTATGGGTGCTCTCGATTGGCCCGCTCGACGATCGCGGCAACACAGCTTGAACGCGTGTGAAGCGCGACGCGGGCTTCACACGCGTCGTGCACAACGCCTGCCCATCGATAGATAGATCGAATTGGCGCGATGTTGTGTCCGCATGCTGCTAGACGATCGTTGACCAGAGCGTGAGTGAAACTGGCGAGCCAGTCCGGGTCTGGTCCAGTGATGATCACTTCGCAGATCGGATCGGTCATTCCTGGCCCTTCTCCACTTTTAGCTGATCAATGATGTTTGTTGCGGTGTCGCCGTCGCGGGCGATCGCACCCCAGCCGGTGACGATCTTTCCGTCGTAGCTCATGCCGACCCATCGGCCAGCCATTTGCTGTCCGTGGGGGTGGAGCACGAAGTACATGGTGCCCTTGGATCGCACCGAGCCGTCGAGGGCTGCGTACCAGCCCATCAGGATCTCGTTGTCCCACAGCCGGAGTTCGCCACGCCAGTGGTAGCCGCCGTCCTCGACGGCGACGCCGCGCGTGGTCGTCTCGACGGCGACGAATTCGCTCTGCTGGGCGAAGTGGACTTGTTGCAGGGTGATGACCTGCTGACCATCCTTGAACGTCTGCCAGGCAGCCCACCAGTCGCCGGAGAGGTTCACCTCATGGCTGGGGATGCCGGCCAACTCTCCGACGGAGATCTTGAGTGCCTTAGCGATGGCGACAGCCACCGACAGCACGGGCTGTTGTTCGCCCGCCTCATACCGACGGATCTGCCGCTTGTCGACGCCTGCGGCGGTCGCAAGATCTGCCTGCGACATGCCGAGTTCCGTGCGCCTGCGGCGTAGCACTTCTGCCATCTCCACGCCTCTCATCTTGGAGGACGTTCCCGTCCCCACCAAGGGGACTCCCGCGTCCACATAGCGGACTAAGAAGTCCTTTACATCAGACTGATGCGTCCGCAATATAGAGGAAGGTTAAGTCCTCCTAAGAGGACTCACAAGACGAACGAGCCGCTCAGCTGGGCCGTTCCAACCGACCGGAGGAGGTCGTGAGGTGATTCCGCTTTCGATGCGGGTGCCGGTGGAGTCGGGGTACGTGTTCCCGGCTGGGGCGATGTGCCTGTCCGTGGAACCGGCGAAGGACTTCAAGCTGCGTGGGCACGATGACGACCAGATGCGCGACGAGAACGGTGTGCGGGTCTGGCACGTGAAGGTCCTGGATCTGGACCCGGAGGCGGGCAAGTTCGGCCGCTCGAAGGAGGTCCGGGTGAAGGTGTCGGCGCCGCATCAGCCGGTGCCGCCCTCGCCCACGGTGCCGGGCTACCCGCCCCTGGTGCAGTTCGAGGGGCTCACGCTGACGCCGTGGGTGGATCAGCAGAAGTGCAAGAGCTCGGGTCAGTGCCGGGCGCAGCTGTCGTGGTCGCTGCGGGCCACGGGCATGGTCGCCGCGGCGGCCAGTCCCGCGATGGCGGGGCTCTGAGCAAGAAGCACGCGGGCCGGGTGGACAACTTGGCGGAAGGACACCCGGCCCGCGTTCGCAAATCCCATCGGTCCCCTTGGAAGGGGTGGGTTTGTCGTGTCCATGCTAGCCCGCACCAAGACCACCGCAACGGCTGCGATGGTCTGCTGGCTGTGCAACAAGAGTCCCGCTGAGGGCGGTTACACGCACTGCGGCCCGTGCGGCCGGAAGATCGCCGACACCGCGCACCGGCAGGCCACCAGCGTGTGGCGGTGGTCGCAGTGAAGACCCCCGTCCTCATCCGCCGGACCGCCGCCGTCCTGGGCGACGGCGCCGCCCGCCTCCAGCACGCCGCGCGTGGCGGGCGGGTCCGGGTGGTGAAGCTCAAGTGCCGTTCGTGTGAGCGCTGGGTCGCCCCGCACGACTGGAACCCGGCCACTGCCGTGTGCGAGGTCTGCCACCCGCACGTCCTCGCCGCCGCCCGCCGCCGTGCCGGCCTCTCCCACTCGGGCGGGGGTGGTCGGTGATGCCCCTCGTGAACGTCGTGCACGGCGACAAGCTGCCCGCCGCGCCGCTGAACCTGCGGGTCCCGTCCTGGCGGGTGCCGGGCTGGGCCATGGCCGCCTGGTGGATCGGCAAGGGCCTGGTCTCCACGACCGTGTTCCTGATTCGCCACTGGCGCATCACCGGCCCGGCCGCCACGGTCGGCTACCTGCTGCACGAGTTCGGACCGCTGGGCACCGGTGCGATCGCCGCGACGGTGGCGGTGTCGCTGGGCGGCTGGTGGCGGGCGCACCCGGCCAGCTTCTGGCGCTTCGCCGGGTTCCCGGCCGTCGCCACGTGGCGGCGGGTGTGGGTGTACCGGCGTGGCTGGCTGGCCGCGATGACCACCACCGGCCTCGCCGTCACCGTCAACGGTGACCGGTACATTCCGCGGCTGGTCAAGGTCCGCGCCCACGAGCACGGCGACGACGTGACCGTGCGCCTGGTCGCAGGCCAGCACCCCGACGACTGGGCCAAGGTCGCCGCGCGGCTGGCGTACACGTTCAGGGCCCGCGCCGCCCGCGCGGTGCAGCACCCGAAGCGGCTGGATCGGGTGGTGCTGCAGTTCCGGCGGGTGGACTCGCTGCTGCGCACGGTCGCCCCGTTCCCGGTGCCGGCCGTGGCGAACCTGGCCGCGCTGCCGGTGGCCAAGCGGGAGACGGGCGGGGTGTGGCACCTGCGCCTGACCGGCACCCATGTGCTGATCGCGGGGGCGACCGACTCGGGCAAGGGCTCGGTGCTGTGGTCGATCGTCTCGGCGCTGGCCGGGTCGGTCCGGGCCGGGCTGGTGCAGCTGTGGGCGTTCGACCCCAAGGGCGGCATGGAACTGGCCGCAGGCGCTCCGCTGTTCGCCCGGTTCAGCTTCGAGGACCCCGATGCGATGGCCGGGGACCTGGAGGACGCGGTCAAGGTCCTGCGCCGCCGGGCTGCCGCGCTGCGGGGCCGTGCCCGCCAGCGCACCGCCACCGTGGAGGACCCGACGCTGGTGATCCTGGTCGACGAGATGGCGGCGCTGACCGCCTACGTCGGCGACAAGAAGACCCGCGACCGGATCAAGGACGCCCTGTCCCTGATCCTCAGCCAGGGCCGCGCCGTCGGCGTGCACGTGGTCGCGGCGGTGCAGGACCCGCGCAAGGACGTGCTGCCGTTCCGGGACCTGTTCCCGACCCGGATCGCGCTGCGGCTGACCGAACCCGAGCAGGCAGACCTGATCCTCGGCGACGGCTCCCGCGACCGCGGCGCCATCTGCGACCTGATCCCGGTCGCGCTGCCGGGTGTGGGGTTCGTGCGCCTGGACGGCTCACCTGAGCCGCACCGGGTCCGGTTCTCCTTCCACACCGACGCCCAGCTGGCCGACCTCGCCGCCGCCTACAAGCCGGAGGTGACCGCATGACCACACCCACCGGACCGGTGCAGCTGCGGCTGCTGGGCGACCTGCACGCCGTCGCCACCACCCTGGCCGTCCTGGACCAGGTCCTCACCCTCACCAACGTCTCCCAGCCCGAGCCCGCCCGCCGGGGCACCGTCCGGGTCTACGCCACCGCCACCCGCCGCACCCCACTGACCGGAGGACCACGATGACCAGCCACGCCATCCCCGGCACCACGGTGCCGGCGCGGACCCGCAAAACCGCCCGCCTCGAGGGCGCCGTCCTCGTCCTCATCCTCCTCGCCGTCGGCGGCGCCGCCGGGGCGGCGTCCTTCACGCACGTGCACGACTGGACCATGCACAACAGCCCGTCCTCCACCGGGGACTGGTTCGGCTGGGCCAATGCCGTCATCACCGAACTCGTACCCATCGCCGCGCTGCTGGTCATGCGCCGCCGCCGCGCCGCCGGCCAGCCCATCGCCTACCCGACCGCGCTCCTGGGCGCCGCGCTGGTGCTGTCGGTGACCGCGCAGCTGGCCGTGGCCAAACCCGGCTTCTCCGGCGGCCTCGTTTCCGTCATCCCGGCCCTGGCGTTCGCCGCGCTGGCGAAACTCGTGCTGGGCAAGACCCCGGCACCGGAGCCGGAGCCCGCGCCGCAGGTCGTCCCGGACCGTCCTCACGATCGTCCCCAGCCCGTCCCCGCCCCGCTCACCACACCCGCGCCGATCGTGGCGACACCGTCCGTCCAGGAGTTCCGCCCGGTGCCCGCTGAGGCCGTCCCCGTGGCGTCCCCGGCCGTCCCCGGCGCCGAGGACGACGCAGACGACGTCGAGGACGTGGACCAGGTCGTCACGGCCGAACTGGTCACCCGCGCCCGCCAGGAGGCTGCCGCCTACCTCAAGGCCACCGGCCGCTCCATCACCCGTGACGAACTGCGGGCGCGGCTGCGGGTCGCCAACGGCACCGCAGGCGAACTCCTCCGCCACCTGCGCACCGCCGCCACTCCGGCACCGGCGCGTGGTGGGCTCGGCCCGCTGACCGTCGCTGCCCGCCCCGACAGCGACCGGGCTGCGGCCAACGGGCACCAGGCGGTGGCGGCGCTGTGACCGCCCCAACGATCACCCCGAGTCCGGCCGAGGCCACCGCGCCCCGGCCGGGCTCCCGGGCCGCCCGCCTGCTCATGCCCCGCTCCGTGGACGTCGTCAAGGACATCGCCACCGAAACCGGCGTCTGCACCCGGCCGGTCACCCTTCGCCGCACCGACCTGGACACCGGCCAGACCACCACCATCGACATCGCCTGCGGCGCCACCCTAGAGAGCAAGTGCCCGGCCTGCGCGAAGAAGGCGCGCAAGCTGCGCCGTCAGCAGATCCGCGAGGGCTGGCACCGCGACGACGAACCCTCACCAGGCCCCGACCCCGCCACCGACGACCAGCGCGGCCTCGTCGTCATCCGCGCACACCTAGAGTTCGACCGCGCCGCCCTGTTCGCCGCCGACCTCGACCCCACCACCCGCGCCGAACAGATCGCCGCCGTGGATGAGGCCATCGCGGCGCTGGATGAGGAGATCATCGCGTCCGGGCTGCGCGGACGCCCGGCACCGCCGCACGGCGGGCTCGACGACCAGGGCGACCCGGTCGAGGGCTCCCGCCGGGTCCGCTCGACCAAACGCCGACAGGACGTGCCCGACCTGCCCCGCCGCAAGGTCGAGGCCCGCACCGTCGGCCGCACCTACACCGGCCACAACGGGCAGGTGTTCCGCCCGTCGCTGTTCCTCACCCTCACGCTGGACTCCTACGGCCGCGTCCACGACGACGGCACACCCATCAACCCCGGCACCTACGACTACCGGCGCGCGGCCTGGGACGCTGTGCACTTCCCGGCACTGCTGGACCGGTTCTGGCAGAACCTGCGCCGCGCCGCAGGCTGGAACGTCCAGTACGCCGGAGCCGTCGAGCCCCAGCGCCGCCTGGCCCCGCACGCCCACTTCGCCATCCGGGGCACCATCCCCAGGGAGCTGCTGCGGCAGGTGACCGCGGCGACCTACCACCAGGTGTGGTGGCCACCGCTCACCCACGCCTACGATCCGAACAGGCCCCCGGTCTGGGACGAGAACGCGGGCGGGTTCGTCGACCCGGACACACGGGCGCCGCTGCTGTCCTGGGGCGAGGCCATGGACCTGGTCGACGCCGACGAAGACACCGAACCCGTCCACATCGCCCGCTTCGGCGCGCAGATGAAGGCGGAGGGCGTGCTGGCCGGGTCCAAGGACGCGGGCCGGTGCCTGGGCTACATCACCAAGTACCTGACCAAGCAGGCCGCCGACTGCCACCAGGTCGAAACCGACCGACAGCGCGCCCACCTGGACCGGCTGTGGCAGGAACTCCGCTATACCCCCTGCTCGGAGCGCTGCCCGAACTGGCTGCTGCACGGCGTCCAGCCCAAGAACCCCAAGCCGCACCAGCGACCGGGCCAGTGCAAAGGCAAGGTCCACAAGCCAGACACCCTCGGCATGGGCGGCCGACGTGTGCTCATCTCCCGCCAGTGGTCCGGCAAGACCCTCGCCGACCACAAGGCCGACAACCGCGACTGGGTCAAACAGGTCCTCGGCGTCACCACCGACACCGACCACGCCGGCCAAACCACCACCGACGGCACCCCGGCCGCGTCCCGCTATGCCTGGGAGATGGCCCGGCCGACAGACCCCGACATTGCGCCGCTGGGGCATCGGCTCCTGCGCGCGATCAGCGAACGCCTGCAGTGGCGCAACGAGCTGGACCGCGCGCTGCGGGCCGGTCCACCACCAGAAGTTTCGGCAACTGATGGCAGAAGAGATCGCGAGGAGGAAGGGAACGCATGAACGGGAGGCTGCTGACGGTCGAGCAGGCGGCCGAGCTGCTCAACACGAAGGTGCGCTTTGTGCGGCGTCTCATCGAGGAGCGCCGTATCACGTTCCACAAGATCGGTAGCCACGTGCGGATCGCGGAGGGCGATCTTGTGGCGTTCGTCGCGGCTGGGCGCGTGCAGCCGGCCACCGTGGCGGGGAGGAACCGCTGATGGGCAAGCGTCACTTCGGGCGTATCCGCAAGCTTCCGTCCGGCCGCTACCAGGCGAGATATCCGGGACCTGACGGTGTTGACCGTCCTGCGGACGTGACCTTCACCCGCAAGCGCGATGCCGAGCAGTGGCTTTCGGCAAAGGAGGTGGAGCTCGCGCGTGGGGAGTGGACCGACCCTGACGCGGGCAAGGTATCGCTGAAGGAGTACGCCGAGACGTGGATCCGCGAGCGTCCGGGTCTGCGTCCGCGGACTGTCGTGCTCTATGAGGGCCTGCTGCGGCTGCACATCGTGCCGAAGCTCGGCAGTCTCGCGCTGGTCGAGATCACCACGCCCCGTCTGCGTACCTGGCGGCATGAACTTCTCGGCAAAGTGGGGGCGGTGACGGTCGCCAAGGCGTACCGCCTGCTGCGGGCCATCCTCAACACTGCCGTTACGGACCGGCTGATCAGCCGCAACCCGTGCCAGATCGTGGGCGCCGGGCAGGAGAAGAGTCCGGAGCGGCCGGTGGCCACCCTGGACCAGGTCTTCACGATCGCCGAGAACGTGCCGCCTCGGTTCCGTGCGATGGTGCTCCTCGCTTCCTTCGCCAGCATGCGCTTCGGCGAGCTGGCGGGGCTGGCTCGGCGGCACGTCAACCTCGCGGCTGGTGAAGTGCTGATCGAGCGCACCATGGGCGAGATGACCGACGGCAGGTTGGTGTTCGGCCCGCCGAAGTCTGATGCCGGCGTTCGGGTCGTGACGGTTCCGTCGGTGGTGCTGCCCGAGCTGAAGCGCCATCTTTCCGAGTTCACCGCTGACGGGCCTGACGCCCTGGTCTTCGTCGGCCCGTCCGGTGCGCCGGTGCGGCGGTCGAACTTCCAGGAGCACTGGACCAAGGGCACCAGGGCGGCCGGTGTCGAGGGCCTGCACTTTCACGACCTCCGCCATACCGGCAACACCTGGGCGGCCGAGTCCGGCGCGACCCTGCGCGACCTGATGGACCGGATGGGCCACGCCTCCACCAAGGCAGCGCTGATCTACCTACACCGCTCGGGCGCCCGTGACCGGGTGATCGCCGACGCGCTCAGCGCCATGGTAGAGCGTGCGCGCGCCGAGAAGAAGGAAGCAGAAGGGCAGCCGGAAGAGCTGATCGTGGATGGCGACGGGGACGGGCACGAGGAGGGCAACGGGCACGCCACGGGCACGTCGGCCGCATAGAGACCGTGAGAAATAGAAAAGCCTGGTTCGGACTCGCGTCCTACCAGGCTTTTCTTCGTGGAGCGGGTGACGGGAATCGAACCCGCACTGTCAGCTTGGGAAGCTGATGTTCTGCCATTGAACTACACCCGCGAGCGGCACCACTGTACCTGACGTTGCCGCGCGCGTGCACGTAGGTAACCGCCGCAGTTCGCCCCCGTCGCGCGTCATGCCGCTACGAGCTGGAGAAACGGCTGGCGCGGCCGGCTGCTCGCCGGCTCGCGCCCGCCGGCCGGGTCGCGCCAGGTGATCGGGTACGCCCCCGGCTCGTGGCGGTGTAGCAGCGCCGCCTCGACGGTGAGTTCGTAGAGCCGCCAGTCCACGGTCGGGGCGGCCCGGTGCTGCCGGACCAGCCGGTCGACGACGGTGAGGCTGGTGACGGGGTGGGCGCGGCCGCTGACGTACGCCTCGGCGTCGGTGTCCTCGGCGGGGAAGGCGTGCAGCGCGTAGCGGCCGTCGCGCTCGAGGTCGCGCCGCTTCGGCGAGTCGACGACGAAGAGGTAGAGCCCGTCGTCGGCGACGATGGGGGAGACGGGGTGCACCCGCGGCCCGCCGTCGGCGCGTACGGTCGCCAGATAGCCCATGCCGGCGCCGTACTGGTGCAGCAGGGCGCGGATCGACGAGGCCAGCCCCGGTGCGGCGGCGGCGAATGCGGTCCAGGTTGCCATGGTTCGACTTTATCGAACACCTGTTCGAGACGCACCGAGACACGCGGACACGTCCCCCAACGGGTGAGGCCGGGTTAAGAAGGGCACCTTCCACCACGCATTGCGATAAGAAGGTGCCCTTCCTTACGGGGTAGGCTGCGCAGCGTGTTGCTTTCTGACCGGGATCTGGTGGCGGAGATCAAGGCGGGGCAGCTCCAGCTGGAGCCGTTCGAGCCGAGCCTGGTGCAGCCGTCGAGCATCGACGTACGGCTGGACCGGCTGTTCCGGGTGTTCAACAACCACCTGTACACGCACATCGACCCGGCCGAGCAGCAGGACGAGCTGACCACGCTGGTCGAGGTGGACGACGGGCAGCCGTTCGTGCTGCACCCGGGTGAGTTCGTGCTGGCGTCCACGCTCGAGGTGGTGACGCTGGGCCACGGGCTGGCGGCGCGGCTGGAGGGCAAGTCGAGCCTGGGCCGGCTGGGGCTGCTGACGCACTCGACCGCGGGCTTCATCGACCCGGGGTTCTCGGGCCACGTGACGCTGGAGCTGTCGAACGTCGCCACGCTGCCGATCCGGCTCTGGCCGGGGATGAAGATCGGGCAGCTGTGCGTGCTGCGGCTGTCCTCGGAGGCGGAGCACCCGTACGGCTCGTCCGTGAACGGCTCGCGCTACCAGGGGCAACGTGGTCCGACGGCGTCGCGCTCGTACCTGAACTGGCGCACCTGGCCGACGGCCTGAGCTGGGCGTTTCCCTCTGCGAAGCACGAGTTTCGGAAACGGGTAGAACAGTTTCTGAAAAATCGTGAAACGTAGTCTCATCCGACCGGACAGAATGCGCTCCGCCGACGGGACAATCTGAGCGGCATGACGGAGTTGATCAGTCATGCTTGTTGCCGTACGCATGCCTATTGCCCTGCCGGGCGGACGCCCGCTAAGCCCTGGTTTCCGTGCCGGACTCGGCGCGGCCTTCGTGCTGCTCTTTTTGATCTGCGCGGTGGAGCTGGCCGACGGCCGCGAGGCGCGCTTCGTCGGGCTGCTGGCCACGGTCCCGTTCCTGGCCGCGGTGTTCGCGCCGTGGCAGGCGGTGCTGATCGCGGGCGGCGCGGCGACGGCGGCGGGCACGGTGTTCGCGGTGTTCGGGATGACCGGCGAGCAGGCCGCCCAGCAACAGCAGCAGTCCGACCTGTCGTCCTTCATCAACGTGATCGGCATCGGCCTGGCCACCGGCATCGCGGCCCTGGTGGCCGTGGTGCGGCAGCGGCAGGCCGAGCGCATCGCCGAGCTGGCCAAGCTGGCCACCATCGCCCAGCAGGCGGTGCTGCGGCCGCTCGGGCCGAAGGTGGGCACGCTGGCCGTGGCCGGGCGCTACATCTCCGCCACCGCGGCCGCCGACATCGGCGGTGACCTCTACGAGGCGCTCGACACGCCGTACGGCGTCCGCATGATCATCGGCGATGTGCGCGGCAAGGGCCTGGACGCGGTGCGTACGGCGAGCATCGTGCTGGGCTCGTACCGCCATGTCGCCTTCGAGCGGGCCGATCTGCGCGCCATCGTGGCCGACCTGGACCGCGCCGTCGCCCGCAGCGTCGGGGACGAGGACTTCGTCACCGCCTGCCTGGTGGAGGAGCGCGGCGGCACGCTCACCATCGTCAACTGCGGCCACCCCGCGCCGATCCTGATCCGGCGCGGCGAGGTGATCACCCTTGATCCGCCCTCGCCGGCGCCGCCGCTGGGCTTCATGCCGGTGGTGCGCAGCCGCGTGGAGCGGCTCGAACCCGGCGACCGGCTGCTGCTGCTCACCGACGGCCTGGCCGAGGCGCGCCGCGACGGCGAGTTCTTCCCCATCAACCAGCGGGCCTGGAAGCTGCTCGGCCACGGCACCGTCGCCGACGGCCTGGCGTCCGTGGAGTCCGCGCTGCTGGAATGGGTGCACAACCGGCTCGACGACGACATCGCGCTGATCCTGATGGAGTACGCGGGGCCGTCTCAGCCCACGCCCATGCCGGTGCCCAGCTGGGAGCTGGGCGCGACGAACTGACGCCTTGGTCAGGCGACCGTGGCCGACCGGCTGCGGCGCACCGAGATGCTGATCATCGGCAGCGCGCTGGGCGCACGGTGGCGGCCGACGTAGCGGACCGGGTAGCGCGGCTCGAACAGCAGCTTGTGCAGCTTGTCGATCATGATTCCTCCCCAGTGTGCGGTGGGCCGAGGGTGCCCACGTCACTCGGAAGAACGACGTCGATGGAGAAAGGTTTCGCGTATCGGCGTGGCGACTTGCTTATGTCCGGAATGGGGCATATGCACCCACGCTTCCGGGTGAGCGTGCGAGCAAACGTCATCACGCTGTGATGTGAACTTCTCGGCAGTTCGCTTGCCGATGGTTACTGGCGAGTAATACAGTCGACCTTACTGGTCGGTAACGAGCGCGCTGAGGGCGGGAAGAATGAGCCACTACCTGAGCAACCTGCGGGATCTTGAGTTCAACCTGTTCGAGGTGTTCGAGACGCCCTTCGGCGAGGGACCTTTCGCGGAGGTCGACGCGGACACCGCGCGCAGCGTGCTGGGCGAGATCGACCGCATGGCGCGCGTCGACCTGGCCGCGAGCTACGTCGACGGCGACCGCAACCCGCCGGTGTACGACCCGGCGACCTACACCGTGGCCATGCCGGACAGCTTCAAGCAGTCCTTCAAGACCTGGATGGATGCCGAGTTCTGGCGTCTGGACCTGCCGTCCGCCCTCGGCGGCAGCAACTCGCCGCGCACCCTGACCTGGGCCTGGGCCGAGCTGGTGCTGGGCTCCAACGCCCCCATCTGGATGTACGGCTCCGGCCCGTCCTTCGCGCACGTGCTGCACGTCGAGGGCACCCCGGAGCAGCAGGAGTGGGCCAAGCTCTTCGTCGAGAAGAAGTGGGGCTCCACCATGGTGCTCACCGAGCCGGACGCCGGCTCCGACGTGGGCGCCGGCCGCACCAAGGCGGTCAAGCAGGAGGACGGCTCCTGGCACATCGAGGGTGTGAAGCGCTTCATCACCTCGGCCGAGCACGACATGTCGGAGAACATCATCCACTACGTGCTGGCCCGCCCCGAGGGCCACGCGGTCGGCACCAAGGGCCTGTCGCTGTTCGTCGTGCCGAAGTTCCACTTCGACCCGCAGACCGGCGAGCTGGGCGAGCGCAACGGCGTCTTCATCACCAACGTCGAGCACAAGATGGGCCTCAAGGTCTCCACGACCTGCGAGACCACCTTCGGCGGGCACGGCGTCCCGGCCAAGGGCTGGCTCGTCGGCGAGGTGCACGAGGGCATCCGGCAGATGTTCCTGATCATCGAGAACGCCCGGATGATGGTCGGCACCAAGGCCATCGCCACGCTGTCCACCGGCTACCTGAACGCGCTGTCCTACGCCAAGGAGCGGGTGCAGGGCGCGGACCTGCTGCAGATGACCGACAAGGCCGCCCCGCGCGTCACCATCACCCACCACCCCGACGTGCGCCGCTCGCTGCTGCTGCAGAAGTCGTACGCCGAGGGCCTGCGCGCCCTGGTCGCGTACACGGCGTACTGGCAGGACCGGGTCACCGTGGCCACCGCCGCCGGCGACGAGAAGGCCGCCAAGCGCGCCTCGAAGATCAACGACCTGCTGCTGCCGCTGGTCAAGGGCTGTGGCTCGGAGCGCGCGTTCGAGCTGCTCGGCAGCGAGGCGCTGCAGACCTTCGGCGGCTCCGGCTTCCTGCAGGACTACCCGCTGGAGCAGTACGTCCGCGACGCGAAGATCGACTCGCTGTACGAGGGCACCACCGCCATCCAGAGCCTCGACCTGCTGTTCCGCAAGATCGTGCGGGACAACGGGCGCTCGCTGATGGCGGTCGCCGGCGAGATCCAGGAGTTCCTCACCAACGAGACCGGCAACGGCCAGCTCAAGGAGGAGCGCGCCGCGCTCGCCGCCGCGCTGGGCGACGTGCAGGGCATCCTCGGCACCCTCACCGGCTGGCTGGCCGAGTCGCAGGGCGACGACCCGCGGGCGCTGTACAAGGTCGGCCTGCACTCCCGCCGCCTGCTGCTGGCGCTGGGCGACCTGGTCGTCGGCTGGCTGCTGCTGCGCCGCGCCGACGTGGCCCTCAAGGCCCTGACCGGCGAGCCGTCCGCCGCCGACCAGAAGTTCTACAGCGGCGTCGTGACCTCCGCGCGGTTCTTCTCGCGCGAGGTGCTGCCGCGGCTGGCCGCCGACCGGCGCATCGTCGAGCTGGCCACGCTCGACGCGATGGACCTCGACGAGGACGCCTTCTAGAGACCGGCACCCATCCCACCAACAGGTGAACGGCGCCCCCTCGCCACGCTTCGCGCGGGGGGCGCCGTTCCCCTTTCCGCTGGATCAGCCGCCCGCCCGGCCCGCTATCACCGAAGTTGGGATGCGCGAGCGCCGCGTCTGCGGCAAGCTGGGCTCATGGCTCCGCTGTCCGGCGCCGATACGCGCCCACGCACCCTCGTGCTGCTGCGTCACGCCAAGGCCGACCGCCCGGCGGGTGTGCCCGACGCCGACCGGCCGCTGACCGACCGCGGCCACGCCGACGCCGCCGCCGCGGGCGCCTGGCTGGTCAACCAGGGTTACGTCCCTGATCTCGTGCTCTGCTCGCCCTCCCGGCGCACCCGGCAGACCTGGCACGCCGTCGCGCTCGCGCTCGCGGGCGCCGGCTCACCGGTGGTCCACTACGAGCGCCCGCTGTACGAGGGCTCGCCGGCGGACCTGCTCCAGGTCCTCCACGAGGCGCCGCCCGAGCACCGCACCGTCCTGCTGATCGGCCACAACCCGGCCATCTCGCAGCTGACCGAGCAGCTCAGCGCGGGCAGTGGCGGGGTGGACTCCGACGGCCTGCGCACCTGCGGCATCGCCGTGCACCAGACCGACACCGACTGGTCCGCCACCGAGACCGCCAAACTCATCACCACCCACACCCCCCGCGCCTGACCCGCCTCTCCCGACCCGACCCGGCCCTGCCGCGCCGCCGCGCCGAGATCATCCGACTTGCCCGGCAACCGGGCGTATCTTGACCGCGCATTCGCCCATCTGCCTGGCAAGTCGAGCGATCTTGGCGCCGGGCGGGGCAGGGCGGAGCCGGGCGGGCGGGGGAGTCAGGCGAAGAGGGCGAAGTAGATGGCGATGTGGTGGCAGAGGGCGGCGACGAGGGTGCACGCGTGGAAGAACTCGTGGTGGCCGAAGACCTCGGGCCACGGGTTGGGGCGGCGCAGCGCGTAGAAGACCGCGCCGACGCTGTACGCCGCGCCGCCGACCAGCAGCAGGACCAGCGCGGTGACGCCGCCGTTGCGCAGGATGTCGGGCAGCACGGCGACCGCGACCCAGCCCAGCGCCAGGTAGAGCGGGGCGGACACCCAGCGCGGCGCGTGCGGCCAGATCAGCGACATGGCCGCGCCGCCGAGCGCGCCCGCCCACACGAGCGCCAGCAGCAGCCCGGCCTTGCCCGAGGGCAGCAGGAGCAGGCAGAACGGGGTGTACGTACCCGCGATGAAGATGAAGATCATGGCGTGGTCGAGCCGCCGCATGAGCTGGTAGCCGCGCTCGCTCCACACCCGCCGGTGGTAGAGGCCGCTGACGCCGAACAGCCCGCACACGGTGAGGCTGTAGACGGCGACGCTGAGCACGGGCGTGCCGCCCGGCCGGAACGCGGCGATCGAGACCAGCACGATGCCGCAGACCAGGGCGACGAAGAAGGCGTATGCGTGCAGCCAGCCGCGCATACGCGGCTTGCCGATGTCGACGGGGCGCAGACGGGTGGCGGTGCCGTTCATGTTCTCAGGCTACGACACCGTAAGTTACTCGTCCGTAAGTGGCCGGGGTGAGGCCGGTAACATCTGCGTCGTGCTGGTCAGGCCGTACGGCTGGGACGGGGTGCTGCTGGAGGTCGACGACCCGGCGGCGTGGTTCCGCGCGCTGTGGGCCGCCCGGGAGCGCGGCGAGCTGGTGTGCGAGGAGATCGTGCCCGCCGCCCGCACGGTGCTGCTGCGCGGTGTCCAAGGACGACCGTGCTGGCAGGACTGGACCCCTGCCGCGGGGGAGGCGGCGACGGCCCGGCGGCTGGACGTGCCGGTGCACTGGGACGGGCCGGACTACGCCGCCGTCGCGGCGGCCTGGGACGCCGAGCCCGCCGACGTCCTGAAGGGAACCGAGTTCACGGTCGCGTTCTGCGGCTTCGCACCCGGCTTCGGCTACCTCACCGGGCTGCCCGAACAGCGGTGGCTGCCCCGGCTGGCCAGCCCGCGGACCCGGGTGCCCGCCGGTTCCGTCGCGCTCGCGGGGCCGTACGCCGGAATCTATCCCCGCAGCTCCCCGGGTGGATGGCAGCTCCTCGGCCGCACCGGCCTGGACCTGTTCGTCCTGGACCGCGACCCGCCGGCCCTGCTCACCCCCGGCACCCTGGTGAGGTTCACCGATGCTTGAGGTGGTCGCACCCGGCCCGCTGGCCACCGTCCAAGACCTGGGCCGCTTCGGCTTCGCCCAGCTCGGCGTCTCCCGCTCCGGCGCCCTCGACCCCGCCGCCCTGCGCCTGGCCAACCGCCTGGTCGGCAACCCCGAAACCGACGCGGCCCTCGAACTCACCTACGGCGGCGCAGTGCTGCGCGCCCACGCCCCCCTCTGGTGCGCCCTCACCGGCGCCCCCGCCCCCCTCACCGTCGACGGCCGCCCAGCCCCCTACGGCGTCCCCTTCGGACTCCCGGCCGGCGCCCTCCTCACCATCGGCACCCCCACCCACGGCATTCGCAGCTACCTGGCCCTCTCCGGCGGCCTCCCCGTCCCACCGGTGCTCGGCTCCCGCAGCACCGACACCCTCTCCGCCCTCGGCCCCCCACCCCTTTCCCCCGGCACCACCCTCCCCACCGCCACCCCTCCCGCGCCGATCTTGCGTGAACTGTGGGGACGACACGCGCCAAGCGGGCAGAACGGCGACAGCTCGTGCAAGATCGGCGCGGTGGACTTCGTGCCGTGGAGCGCGCCGGGGGCGGAGATCCGGGTGAGGGTGCGGTTCGGGCCGCGGGAGGAATGGTTCGCCGAGCCGAAGGCGCTGCTGCGCGGGGTGTACACGGTGGGGCAGGGGGACCGGATCGGGGTGCGGCTGGACGGGCCGCCGCTGGCCCGCGCGATCGCGGGGGAGCTGCCCAGTGAGGGGCTGGTCGCCGGGGCGGTGCAGGTGCCGGGGGACGGGCGGCCGCTGGTGTTCCTCGCCGATCACCCGACCACCGGCGGATACCCGGTGCTCGCCGTGGTGCACCCCGCCGATCTCGGGCTGCTCGCCCAGGCGCGTCCGGGCACTAGGGTGGTCTTCCATGGATCTCAACGCTGATCTCGGTGAGGGCTTCGGCCGCTGGGAGCTCGGGGACGACGAGGCCCTGCTCGACGTGGTGACCAGCGCCAACGTCGCCTGCGGCTTTCACGCCGGGGACGCGGCGACCATGCGCCGCACCTGCGCGCTGGCCGCGAGCCAGGGCGTCGCAGTGGGCGCGCAGGTGGGCTACCGCGATCTCGCCGGGTTCGGCCGCCGATTCATCGAGTACGAGCTGAACCAGCTCCGCGACGAGATCATCTACCAGGTCGGGGCGCTGCAGGCGCTGGCCGCGGCCGAGGGTGCCCGGGTGCGGTACATCAAACCCCACGGCGCGCTCTACCACGCCGTCGCGCACGTCGACCCGATCGTCGACGCGGCCCGCGCCACCGGGCTGCCCGTGCTCTGCGCGCCGGGCTCGCCGCTGGCCACCGCCGCGGGCGACGCGGTCGTGCCGGTCTACGCCGAGGGCTTCGCCGACCGGGCGTACCGCGCCGACGGGACGCTGCTGCCGCGCGGCAAGCCTGGCGCGGTCATCACCGACCAGGAGGAGGTGGTGGCCCGCGCCCTGCTGATGGCGGTCGACCAGCGCGTCATCGCCCTCGACGGCACCGTGCTCCCGCACGCCGTCGACTCCATCTGCCTGCACGGGGACACCCCCGGCGCGGTCATCCTGGCCCGCGCCGTACGCGAGGCCCTCGCGCACGCCGACGTCCCCCTGCGCCCCTTCCTCCCCTGACCGACGCCGCCGGCCGCGGGGCGGTCAGGTGTCGAGGCCGCGGAGGATGAGGGGGAGGCGGTCGGCGCCGTCTGGGGTGACCTCGATCGGGACGCCCCAGTCCTGGCGGGTGAGGTGGCAGGCGGCGTGCTCGGCGTCAGCGTCGCAGGTCGCGGCCTGGGCCACCACCTGGAGCACCCCGCGCGGCACGGCCGGGTTCAGCACCAGCTTGCGGGACAGGTCGGTGGTCACCCCGGCGCCTTCGAGCAGCAGCTCGGCGGGCGAGGCGGACACCTCCAGCCGGGTCGGGTCGCCGAAGCTGCGGTCCAGCTTCTGGCCGGGCGCCGGCGTGAAGATCACGTCGAGGTCGACCGTGCCCGGGGCCAGCCGCGACGGCGGGCGCTCGACCTTGTGCCGGCCTCCGTCGACCTGCCCGGCCGTGGCCGCCGGGGCGAGCCGGACCAGGCGGTGCGCCGCCGACTCGACCACGACCGCGTGGCCGTCCGCGTCCAGCACCACGTCGCTGGGCTCGGCGAAGCCGCTGTCGACGGTGGACACCACGCCGTCCTGCCAGCGCCGGACCGCACCGTTGTACGTGTCCGCGACCAGCACCGACCCGTCCGGCAGCGCGCACACCCCGAGCGGGTGCTGCAGCAGCGCCTGGTCGGCGGGGCCGTCGACGTGCCCGAAGTCGAACAGGCCCTGACCGACCGCGGTGTGCAGCTGCCCGTCCTCGATCCAGCGCAACGCGCTGGTCTCCGAGTCGGCCAGCCACAGCCGGCGCCCGTCGGGTGAGGCGGACAGGCCGGACGGCTGCGCCAGCCACGCCTGGTCCAGCGCGCCGTCGCGCAGCGCCTCGACGGTGGTGCCCGCGTACAGGCCGACCGTGCGCTTGACCGGGTCGAACCACCACAGGGTGTGCGTGCCCGCCATCGCGACGACGACCCGGCCGTCGAACCAGGCGACGTCCCACGGCGAGGACAGGTCCATGGCCCGCGCGTCGTGCGCGTGCGCGTCCAGGCTCGACCGCCACTGCCGGCCCGTCCCGGCGAGCGTCGTCACCGTCAGGTCGGCCAGCCGTACGCCGCGCAGCAGGTGGTTCACCGTGTCGGCGACGACCACGTCGTATCCGACGCGGGCGGCGATCTCCGGCGGCAGCGCGCACAGGCCCTGCGGCTCCGAGAAGCTCGCCTGCCCGGCGGGGCCGTCGGCCCGCCCGCGCGTGCCGGAGCCGATGCGGGTGACGACCGTGCCCAGGTCCGCGTCGAGCACGGCCAGGCTGTGCCTGGCCGAGTCGGAGACCAGCATGGTGCCGTCGGGCAGCGGCAGCGCCTTGCCCGGGAAGCGCAGCAGGGTGTCGCTCGGCGGCGGCGGCACGAACGGCCCGTCCCCGCGGCGCAGTGTGCCCTTCGCCTCGTGCTCGGCGATCAACTGGTCGAGCAGGCGGCGCAGGCCCTCGGCGTGGCCCTCGCCCGCCATGGACGCCACCACGTAGCCCTCGGGGTCGACGACCGACAGGGTCGGCCACGCCTTGGCCGCGTACTGCTGCCACATGAGCATCTCGGGGTCGTCCAGCACCGGATGCGCCACGCCGTAGCGCTCCACGGCGGCGGCCAGCGCGTCGGCGTCGCGTTCGTGCTCGAACTTGGGCGAGTGCACCCCGATGACGACCAGGACGTCGCCGTACTTCTCCTCCAGCGGCCGCAGCTCGTCGAGCACGTGCAGGCAGTTGATGCAGCAGAAGGTCCAAAAGTCCAAGATCAAGATGCGTCCGCGCAGGTCCGCAAGCGAGAGGTTGCGCCCGCCGGTGTTCAGCCAGCCGCGGCCGCGGAGTTCAGGTGCGCGGACACGCGCGGTCGTCGCCATGCGGCAAGCCTATCGAGGTGATCAGCGGGGTCGAGCGCGGCGGCTGTGATCTCCGAGACGGGCGCGGTCGGCCCGGCATGATCGGCGCACGTCGGGGGATACTCCGGACATGGTGCGTATCGGGGCGATCGTGTGGCAGGTGTCCGACGTCGGCCGGGCGAGCGAGTTCTGGCGCGGCGCGCTCGGCTACGAGGCCACCCCCGACAACCCCGACTTCCTGGCCGACCCGCGCGGCAGTGGGCCGCGCCTGCACCTGGACACCACCGACCGGATGCACCTCGACCTGTGGGCGGAGGACGCGGCCGAGCAGCGGGCCGAGGTCGAGCGGCTGGTGTCGCTGGGCGCCCGGGTCGTCGAGGACTGGGTCTACCCCGAGGACGCCGACTTCGTCGTGCTCGCCGACCCGGACGGCAACCTGTTCTGCGTGATCGACAGGTCCGCCTGATCAGGCGGACGCGGTCGCGAGCACTGCGGGTGCGGCCGGGGCCGTGAGCCCGTCCTGCTCGGCGGTGATCAGGCCGCGCAACGACAGCGCCACCAGCGAGGCCGACAGCGTGCCGACGATGACCAGCCCGATCCAGACCGCGCCCAGCCCGGCGCCGAGCAGCGGACCGGCGGTGATCGGCGCGATGACGGCGGACAGGCCCCACACCATGCCCGACAGCGCGTTGTACCGGCCGCGCAGCTCGTCGGTGGCGAGGGCGTTGACCAGCGCCGGGCTGATCGGCGAGAGCAGCGTCTCGCCGGTGGCGAAGACGGCTCCGAAGACGATCACGCAGGCGGCGCTGAGCAGCGCGTTCCTGCCGTCGACGAGCCCGGCCAGGCCGAGCACGAGCCAGGCCGCGGCGAAGACCGCGCCGACCACGGCCAGCGCGCGGGTCCGGCTGCGACCCTGCAGTTTCTTGATCACGACGAGCTGCGCCAGCACGATGACCACGGTGTTGGCGGTGAAGGCGTAGCCGACGACCTGTGGGGTCACCCCGGCCACCGTGGTGGCGAAGCCTGCGAAACCGACTTCGAGCTGGGCGTACCCCGACGCGGTCAGCAGCACGCTGAAGATCAGCAGGCGGCGGAACGGCCGGTGCCGCACGACCTCGGCGTACCCCCGGCCGGCGGGCTTGCCGGTCTGCTGCGCCGGGTCGGCGACGAGTCGGCGGCCGACCCGCGGCATCGAGGCCAGGATGACGAACGGTCCCGCGTAGCAGAGCATGTCGAGCACGTAGATCAGCTGGAAGGTGCCCGGCCGGGTGGTGTCGACGACGGTGCCGGAGATCGCCGAGCCGACGCCGATGCCGAGGTTGAGCAGCGCGAACTGTAGCCCGAAGACGCGCTGGCGCTCCTGCTCGCCGGTCAGCGAGCTGAAGATCGTGGTCTGTCCGGCCCAGATGGACGAGGCGCCGAGGCCGCCCAGGGTCAGCGCCGCCAGGGCCAGCCAGGCGTTGTCGGCCAGTGCCAGCAGGCCCATGCCCGCCGCCTCCAGCAGCAGCGCGGGCAGCACCACGCGGCGTGCGCCGTACCGGTCGATCAGGGTGCCGCCGATCGGCGAGACGACCAGGGTGAGCAGGCCGAACCAGCCGATCAGGAGGCCGACCGTGCTGCCGGGCAGGTGCCGCACCTCGGTCAGGTAGATGTAGAGGAACGGCAGCGTGAGCCCTCGGCCCAGCGAGGAGAAGGCGGTGCCGATCAGCATCCGGCGTGCTTCGGGCCGCGTGGGCAGGGCGTCGCGGAACATGCGCCCAGTCTGGGGGCGGGGTGTGACGTCCCGCGACCGAATAAGACGGCCCTGTGGTCATGACCACAGGGCCGTCCACTGCTTACCGGATCACGGGGTGGGGGTGGGCTCCGCCGACGGCTCGCCACCGGTGGTCGCGGTGGCCGGGGCCAGGCACAGCACCTTGCTGCCGACCGTGACGTGCGGCTGCTGCTTGTCGGGGCACTGCTCCAGGGTGTCGCCGACCGACACGACCTTGAACGCGCCGTCGGCACCGCAGTCGGCCGTGACCGCGGCGCTGCCGGACTGCTTGAGGCAGTCGCCGACGCCGAAGGACGGCTCAGCCTCACCGCCGCCCATCAGCTTGCCGACGCCGATCAGCAGGCCGAAGGCCAGCGCGAGCACCAGCGCGCAGACGACCACGACGCCGATGATCAGGCGGCCGCTGCGGACCGGCTTGATCTCGGTCGCGCCCGTCTCGTCGGGCTTGAACTTGTCGAAGCGGTTCTGGTCGGCGGCGCCGGGCGGCGGCGAGTCGACGGGCACCCGCTGACCGGGCACCAGGCCCGGTCCGGCTGGCGGCGGGCCCACCGGGCGGCCGGGCGCCATGGCAGGCGGCGGCATGTGCGGCGCCGCCTGGGTGGGCGGCGGCATGTGCGGCGCGGCAGGCGGGGGCATGTGCGGGGCCGGGGGCGGCGGCATGTGCGGCATGGTGGACGGCGCGGGCGGGGGTGCCGCGGCGGCCTGCGGCGCGGCCGCGGGCTGCAGCAGGTCGCCGAACGCGTGCCCGCGCGTCTGCCGCTGGGCGGGCGCGGCGGGCTGCTCCGGGGCGGCGGCCGGCTCGTCGGCCGGCCGGGGCGCGCCGTACACGGTGGACGAGCGGGCGATCGGCGGGGCCGGCTGCGGCTCGGCGGCCGCGGCGGGCTGCGGGCTGGGCACGGTGACCCGGGCGCTCGCGCGCGCGGCTCCGGCCGCGGGGACCTGCGCCGCGGCCTGGACCGGGGCGGTCGCCGGAGCGGCGGCCGGCACGGGAGCGGGCGGGGGCGGCGACACCGGCGCGTCCGCGGGCGTGCTCACCGCGGCCGAGCCGTAGACGCGCGGCTGCGGCTTCGGCATGGCGGCGGGCGCGTCCTCGCCGGGCGTCAGCCGGCTGGCGGCCGGGACCGAGGCGGTGGCGACGCCGACCGAGGCGCGGGCGACCGACGGCGGCGGGGTCACCGGGATCGCGGGCGGCGGGCTCACCGGTGCGGCCGGGTCCGTGACAGGCGGCGTGCTGACCGGGGCCGACGCGACCGGGGGAGTGCTGACCGGCACCGACGCCGCGGCGACGAACGGCGCCGGGGCGGCCGGCTCGGATTCGAACGGCATCGACTCGAACGACGCGGGCTCCCGCTTGGGCAGCGGCTCGTAGGCAGGCGCGGCCGACTCGAAGGACGGCGCTGCCTGGTAGGCGGCAGGCTCGTAAGCCGGGGCCGGCTCGTAAGACGGCGCGGCCTCGCGAACGGGCTCATAAGCGGCGGGCTCGTACGACGGCGCGGGCTCGTACGACGGCGCGGGCTCGTACGACGAGGCCGGCTCGTACGACGGTGCGGGCTCGTACGACGGCGCGGGCTCGTACGACGAGGCAGGCTCGTAAGACGGCGCAGGCTCGTAAGACGGCGCGGGCTCGTAAGACGGCGCGGGCTCATACGACGGCGCGGGCTCGTATGCCGCGGGGTCGTAAGGCGATGCGGGCTCACGGGTCGGCAGGGGCTCGTACGACGGCGCGGCCTCGCGGCTCGGCAGCGGCTCGTAGGCCGCCGGCTCCGGCTCGGGGTCCATCAGCGCGGCCACTGCGGGCGGCGGGGTCCACGGGCCGGTCGGGGCGCTCGGCTTGGGGCTGTCGCCGGCGGCGAAGGCGGCCCAGGACGCCGAGCCGCTGGAGTTCTCGGGCGCGGCCGCCGGGGTCGGCGGCTCCTCTGCCTTGGCGAAGCCGGATTCGAGGTCCGAGTAGTCGGGCCAGGCCGGAGCGGCGGTCTCCGCCTTCGGCGCGTCCCACGACTGCTCCTGGCCCCATGAATCGGACGCCGGCGCGGTCTGCGGCGCGGACCACTGGTCCGCGGCCGGGGTCCACTCCGGCTGCGCGGGCGGCGTCGCCCAGGACGGGTCGGCGGCGGGCGTCGACCACTCCTGCTGCGTGGCCCAGTCCGGCTCGGCCGAGGGCGCGTGCGGGGCGGCGGGCGGCACGAACGGCTCGTGCGCGGCGAAGGACGACGACATCTCGTGGCGTACGCCCGGGATCGGCACCACGGCGGGCGCCGGGACGTACGGCGCGTCGTCGCCGGACGGGGCGGCCGGAGCGGGATCAGCCGGGAAGCCGCCGAAGGCGTTCGCGGGCTGGCCGTCCACGGAGTCCGGCGGGAAGTCCGCCTCCGGGGCGCTGCCGTACGGGGTGAAGACCGGGAACTCCTCGGGCGCCGGGGGCGCCTCGAACAGGCCGAAGCCACCCTTGCGGTCGGCTGCGTCAGCCGGCGGCCAGCCGGGCTGCTGCGGTGCCTCGGACGTCATACGCGCACGCCTCCTTCTCTATCGCCATCCCAGGCGACGCCGAGCGGAAGGAACGCAGGGGTCAGAAGCCGAGGGGTGGCGGCCGTGCCCACCGTACCGGTCCGGGCGCGTGACCGGTACCCGGGAGTGGCCCGCGGGCGGCCGCTCAGCATTGTGGCCCCGGTCCGGCCGTACGGCTGGACAGGGGCCACAACGCTTTTGGAGGAGGAGAAAACGTCTCAGTGCAACCGGACGAACACGGCTGCCATCGGGTCGCCCAGCTCAGCGGCGCGGCGGCGCTGCGCGCGCTCGGCGTGGGGGCGCTCCAGGTGGATCTGCTCGGCGCTGCGGCTCCGCGTCCGCATCTTCTTCATGATGCTCATGCCGATTATTAGATCGTACGGGTCCCCATCTTCGCCAACGATTATTAGGTGAGCTGTGACACCAGCCTAAGATTCGTAGGTGATCCTTAGTTTCGAGGCGTGACCGCGGCGAGCAGCTCGGGCTGTCGGTGATCGAGCACGTCACCGGCCGTGACGACGCCGAGCCACACCGCGGCCACCGCGTAGGCCAGGCCCACCGGCAGCGCGAGCGCCGCACCGACCGCCCCGCCGAACAGCACCAGCAGCAGCACCGGCAGCGCCAGCACCATGCCGGCCAGCCACGCGGCCATGGCGAGCAAACTCTTGACCATCCCGGAGCCGGTGTTGACGGCGAACGGGTTCTGGTTCTCCGGCAGGGCGTAGGCGGCCCACACCGAGACGTGCGTGGCGCAGGCCAGGCCGGTGCCGTACGCCGCGAACAGGGTGCCCGCCATGACCGGCAGCAGCGACAGGTCCTTGCGGAGCACGGCGTTGAGCACGGCCAGCGCGCAGAGCATCGGCACGATGATCAAGGAGTACGCGACCACCCGGGCACGCAGCTCGACCCGGCCGGGCACCCCGGTCACCACGTGCGCGGCGTAGGCGGTGCCGTCGTAGCCGAACTGGTTCGCGATGCCGAGCCCGGCCAGCGCTCCGACGATCACCATCGAGAACCCGTGCACGCCCTGCGCGACGGCGCCCTGCCCGCCCTGCGACCCGAGGTTCGTCACGACCGGCAGGAACACGGCGATCACCGCGAAGGTGATCAGGCTGGCGCGGCGGCGCACGTCGCGCCCCCAGTACTTCAGCTCCCGCGCGACCAGCGCGCCGTACTGCGTGCGGGGCCGGCGCGCGCCGAGGAACCGGGCGACCGGCGTGCCGGAGGCGGCTCGCGTCCGCCCCGCGCCCCCGCCACCCGGGGCGGCGAGCATCGCCGACTCCAGCGAGCCGGCCCACCACCACATGAGCAGCAGGATCGTCAGCACGGTGAGCGCGAGCCGGGCCCCGGCCGCCGCCCAGCGGCCGTCCAGCGCGTCGACGCCGACCACGTACGGCGCGGCCAGCGGCGTCCAGCCGAGCACGTCGGCCACGGCGACGAGGCGGCCGGTGCCGACGTGCTGCGCGCTGTTGGTGATCATCAGCTGGATCGGGCCGAGCGAGGCGGCCAGCACCGCGAGCAGCACCGCGGCCAGGTCGCGGGTGCGCCGGGCCCGCAGCGCACGAGAGAACGCGCTGATCACCGCGCGGCTCAGCACGACGCACAGCAGCAGGCCGAGCACCACGCCGAGCGCGGCGACCAGCCCCGGCAGCGGACCGCCCCGCAGCGCCGCGCCGACGGCCAGGCCGGACGAGGCCAGCAGCGTCGCCGCGGCGGGCACCCCGAGCAGCGCCGCGACGAGCAGGCCGCGGACCAGGTCACGCCGGGGCAGCGGCAGCAGCGCGAACCGGCCCGGCTCCAGCGTCTCGTCCACCCCGAACCAGACCAGCGGCAGGAACAGCCAGCCCAGCACGAGCGCCGCGCCGCCGAAGGCGGGCACCAGCGCGGCCGCCGTCGGGCTGTCCGAGGCCAGTGCCGCCGCGGCGGCCAGGGCGGCGAATCCGCCGTAGACGACCGCGCCGACCAGGCCCAGCACGAACATGACGACCTTCGTGGGGCGGCCGCGGAAGCCGTTGCGCAGCACGCGCAGCTTCAGCCGGGCGAACGTCAGAGCCACGACAGCTCCGCCCCGGTGGCCGTACGGCCGCCGACCACCTCGACGAACGCCTCTTCGAGGGTGCGCTGCCCGCGCACCTCGTCCAGCGTGCCGACGGTGCGGATGCGGCCCGCCGCCATGATCGCCACGTGGCTGCACAGCCGCTCCACCACCTCCAGCACGTGGCTGGAGAAGATGACCGTGCCGCCGCCGGCGACGTATCGGGTGAGGATGTCGCGGATGGTCGCGCCGCTCACCGGGTCCACGGCCTCGAACGGCTCGTCGAGCACCAGCAGCCGCGGCGCGTGCAGCAGCGCGCAGGCCAGCGCGATCTTCTTCTTCATGCCGGCCGAGTAGTCGACGACCAGGGTGCGCCCGGCGTCGGTCAGCGCCAGCACGTCCAGCAGCTCGGTGACGCGCGCGTCGATGACGTCGGGCGCCATCCCGCGCAGCAGGCCCTGGTACGCGAGCAGCTCGGTGCCGTCGAGGCGGTCGAAGAGGCGGACGCCGTCGGGCATCACGCCGATGAGCGACTTCGCGCGGACCGGGTCGTGCCACACGTCGTGGCCGAGCACCAGGGCCCGCCCGGCATCCGGGCGCAACAGCCCGACCGCCATGGACAGGGTGGTGGTCTTGCCGGCCCCGTTGGGCCCGAGCAGGCCGAAGAACGAGCCGGCCGGCACGGCCAGGTCGACCCCGTCCACGGCGACCTTGCCATCGAAGGTCTTGACGAGCCCCTGAAGGGCGAAGGCGCTGTCCACGGTCACGCGTCCGACTCTAGACCGGCCGCGCCCGGCTCCCCCGCCCCGAACAGCGGGGCGGGGGAGCCGTGGTGGTCAGCGCCGGTTGGCGTTCTCCCGCTCCGCCGCGATGCAGGAGCCCTGGGCCGGGCGGAGCTCGCTTTTGATCTCGGCGATCAGGTCGCGGGCGTGGTCGCGGCTGAGGTTCCAGGCGTACCACTGGTCCGGGTTGTCGCGCAGGTCGCGGACCATCCAGCTGAGCGCGCAGCTACGGTACGGCTCGGGCAGCTTGACCAGCTCCGGGGCCGCGTCCGGGCCGAGCGCCCGCAGGTACCAGAAGTCGATCTTCTGGAACCGCTCGACGTTCTGCTCCGCGATGAAGTGCTCCGGGTTGGCCGCGCCGAGGAACAGCAGCAGCCCGGCGAAGCCCGCCACCGCCGCGCGCGGGAACCAGCCCGCCCGCAGCTTCCACCCGGCCAGCGCGATCAGCACGAACACGCCGCCGAGGTAGAGCTCGACCGAGCCGAAGAACAGCCGCTCCCGGGTCCAGCCGTAGGTGTTCTGGTAGAGCCACATGCGCCACACCGCCGAGCCGACGATGACCATGCTCAGCAGCACGAGCGCGCCGAGCAGCGAGCGCAGCAGCACCCGGTCCTGCACCGTCTCCTTGACCGCCCAGCGCGACACCAGGCCGATCACGACCAGCGTCAGCAGGGTCACCACGAGCAGCTGGCCGAAGCCCTGCACCGCGTACTCGGAGTAGGTCAGGCCGCTGGTCTTCTGGATGTACGCCTTGTCGCCGAAGAAGAAGCGCAGCTGCACCACGACGAACGCGGCGAACAGCAGCACCAGGCCGCCCAGCGGCAGCGCCACCTCGATGCGGCCGATGCGCCGCGACGACGGGCGCTCCAGCCCCGACAGGTCCGGCGGAGCCAGCACCGTGAAGATCGCGCCCGCCGTGATCAGGCCGCCGATCACGGTGTAGATCAGCAACCGCATGAAGGAACGCATGTTGATCTCGGGCAGGATGTCGCCGAGCAGCGTCGCGAACGCGGCGTCGGCCGAGGCCAGCAGCGCGCCGAAGACGATCAGCAGGAT
Source organism: Catellatospora sp. IY07-71 (assembly GCF_018326265.1). Taxonomy (GTDB): domain Bacteria; phylum Actinomycetota; class Actinomycetes; order Mycobacteriales; family Micromonosporaceae; genus Catellatospora. The sequence goes on along the minus strand of NZ_AP023360.1, from coordinate 1,297,596 downwards.
CACCGTCACGACGAGCGACAGCACGATACGGCCGGTGGTGCCGCCCTTCTCGCGGGACTTCTGCCAGGCGCTCGCGCCCCGGCCCAGCCACGGGATCGCCCGGAACGCGGCCAGCGGCAGCGCCAGCGCGCCGACGATCACGGCGCGCACCGAGTGGCCGCCGGCCACCGCCAGCGAGCCGCAGGCCACCGCCCCCAGCACGCAGAACACGTAGAGCCAGCCCGCGTCGCGGAAGGTGCCGACCGCCAGCAGGGCCAGCGCGAGCACCGCCCAGCCGATCCGGATCAGGCGCTCGCCGCGGGTGTCCGGCTTCGGGCCGAACCGGGCCGCGTGCCAGATCGCCCCGGTCATGACCAGGCCGACCAGCAGCCAGCCGACGGCGGGCCGGCTCAGCGGCAGCGCGATGGCGGTGGCCAGGCCGCCGATGAGCGCGGCGGACCAGGCCGCCGGACCGCCCGCGTAGTCGGGCCCCTGCCAGCGGGTGGCGAGGAAGCCCGGCGGGGGCGGCGGCAGCGGGGCGAACCGGGCCGCTTCCGCCGGGTACGGCTGCGCGGGCAGCTTCGCCGGGGCGGCCGCCGGTGCCGGGTCGGCGGCGGGGACCGGAGCAGCCGCCGGGACCTCGGCCGACGCGGGTGGCGACGGCTCAGGCGGGGGCGTGCCTTCCGGAGAGGTGTGGGACATCATTGCCTCCGACTTCTGCGGGCGACTGATGAGGGATCGGCATCTGGGGGAGCGTGATACGGATGCGGCAGCCGGTCCCGCCCGGGGGATCGACGATCGCGATGGTGCCGTGGTGCAGTTCCACCGCCCAGCGGGCGATGGCGAGTCCGAGGCCCGTGCCGCCGTCCTGCGACTGCGCGCTCTTGCCCCGGGTGAAACGCTCGAAGACCCGCTCCCGGAGGGCGGGCGCGATGCCCACCCCCTGATCGAGCACCTCGAAGACGGTGTTGTGGCCCGACGGCCGCGCGCTCACGGTGACCAGGCCGCCGGGCGGGCTGTGCCGGGCCGCGTTCTCCAGAAGGTTCGCGAAGACCTGGTGCAGCCGGGCCGGGTCGGCGTGGATGGTGTGCGCGACGACCCCGTCCAGCCGGAACCGGGTCGCCGGGGCGTTCAGCCCGGCCTCGTCGACGACGGCGGCCAGGAACTCCGCCACCTGCACCGGCACCCGGTGCAGCGCCGCCGCGCCCGCGTCGACCTTCGACAGGTCGAGCAGCTCGGTGACCAGGCGGCCGAGCCGCTCGGTCTGCGCCAGCGCGGTGCGCAGCGTCGCCGGATCGGGCGCGCTCACGCCGTCGACCATGTTCTCCAGCACCCCGTGCAGCGCGGTGATCGGCGTACGCAGCTCGTGCGACACGTTCGCGATCAGCTCGCGGCGCTGCTGGTCGCTGGCGGCGAGGTCGGCCGCCATCAGGTTGAACGCGCGGGCCAGCGTGCCCACCTCGTCGCGGCTGGTGGCGCGTACCCGGCGGCTGTAGTCACCGCGCGCCATGGCCCGCGCGGCCGCGGTCATCTGGCGCAGCGGCCTGGTCATGCCGTGCGCGAGCACCTGCAGCGTGATCAGGCCGACCAGCGCGGCGGAGATGGCCACCGGCCAGTTGACGAAGCCGAGCCGGCCCCAGAAGACCAGCAGGCCGGTCGCGCCGGAGATGCCCAGCAGGATGGCCAGCTTCAGCTTGATCGAGCGGAACGGGTCCAGCGGGCGCGGCAGCCGGTCCAGCACGTTGTTCGAGAACACGATGAGCGGCCCCAGCACGCGGTACATGGGGATGCTCAGCCAGTCGAGGACGCGCTCGATCACGCCGGTTCGGCCTCCAGCGCGTAGCCGACGCCGTGCACGGTGCGGATCAGGTCCGCGCCCAGCTTGCGGCGCAGCGCCTTGATGTGCGAGTCGACGGTGCGGGTGCCGTAGCCCTCGGCCCAGCCCCAGATCTCGGCCAGCAGCCGCTCCCGCGGCAGCACCGACCGGTGCCGCTCGGCGAGGTACACCAGCAGGTCGTACTCGGTCGGGGTCAGGTGCGCCTCGGCGCCGTCGCGGCGCACCCGGCGCTCCGAGCGGATGATCTCCAGCGGGCCGAGCTTGATCGACGCCTCCGGCGAGGTGGTCCGCTCCGCCCGGCGCAGCAGCGCGTGCACCCGGGCGGCCAGCACCCGCAGCGAGAACGGCTTGGTGAGGTAGTCGTCGGCGCCCACCGCGAGCCCGACCAACAGGTCGTTCTCGTCGTCGCGGGCGGTGAGCATGAGCACCGGCACCGGCCGCCCGGCCTGCCACTGCTGCCGGTGGATCTGGCGGCAGACCTCCAGCCCGTCGAAGCCGGGCAGCATGAGGTCGAGCACGACCAGGTCGGGCTTGAGGCGCTCGGCGGCGTCCACCGCGGCCGGCCCCGTCCCGGCGTGCGCGACGGCGAAGCCCTCGGCCCGCAGCCGCGCGATCACCGACCCGGCGATGGTGGGGTCGTCCTCCACCACCAGGACGCGACGTTCACTCATGACCAGGGACTGTAGCGGTCACCTGTGGTGACCATCAGTACCAGTTGTGAAGAACCTGTGCTGGGCCACAACGACCCGACTGATTCCCGACCTAGGGAAACTTCCTATCGGGGTACGGCTGAGGCAGGCTGGAAACGCCGGACGCGCATCGCTAGGAAGGACGGGTGACCACCATGGCCCATCCACTGCTCCGGGCTGAGCCCCTGCGCGCCTGGCGGTTCGAGGACCTGCTCGACTCGCCCGACGACGGCTACCGGTACGAGATCTTCGACGGGAGCCTCCTCGTGACCCCACCACCCCCGATGCCGCACGCGAACCTGGTCTACCGCCTGCGCCGGGCCCTCGAACGGCAGGCACCCGAGACTCTGGCCGTGTGCGAAGCGATCGGCGTGCTGCGTGACGACGGCACCTCGTACTTCGTCCCCGACCTGGTCGTATTCGACAACGCCCTGTTGGGCACGACACTGCCCGCGCTGCCCCCGTCGGCGGCACAACTGATCGTCGAGGTCGTCTCGCCCAGCAATCCGAGCAACGATCTGGTTCTCAAGCGTCACGGATACGCCCTGGTCGGTGTGGCCGAGTACTGGATCGTCGATGCTCGCACCCAGGAGGTGCTCGTGTTGACCGACCCGTCGCCTACGGGCTACCTGACCGAGGAGACGCACAAGGCGACGCTGCGCGGCAGCGCACCGTTCCCCTACGAGATCGAACTGGCGGGGATCTTCGCCTGACGCCGGAGACGATCAGGGCTCCCCGCACGCCGAGCGGGGAGCCCTGATCTGCCTGGGTGGGGTCACCGGTCTGCCGGCGCCGGATCCGATCGAGCGACGGCGGACACGCAGACGGGGCATGTCCGCGCCTGGTCAGGATCGGCTTGATTACCGGATCCTAAGGCAGCGGCATGCCCCGTCGGCTCCTCCTAGTAGGCACCCTTGCGGCGCAGCACGACACCGACGGTCCGCCAAAGGATGCTCAGGTCGTACGCGAGCGACCAGTTGTCGACGTAGTACAGGTCCAGCCGGACCGACTCGTCCCAGTTCAGGTCGGAGCGGCCGGAGACCTGCCACAGGCCGGTCATGCCGGGGCGGACCAGCAGGCGGCGGCGTACGTCGCCCAGGTAGTCGCCGTCCTCGGCGGGCAGCGGGCGCGGCCCGACCAGGGACATCTCGCCCTTGAGCACGTTGATCAGCTGGGGCAGCTCGTCGATCGAGCTGGCGCGCAGGAACCGGCCGACCGGCGTGACCCGCGGATCGTCGCGGATCTTGAAGAGCATGCCGTCGGTCTCGTTCTGCGCTTCCAGCTTGCTCTTGCGCTCCTCCGCGTCGGTGTACATGGTGCGGAACTTCCACACCTTGAACAGCTGACCCTCGTGGCCGACGCGCAGCTGGCGGAAGAACGCCGGGCCCCGGTCGGTCAGCGAGATGGCGAGCGAGATCAGCAGGAACAGCGGCGCCAGCAGGATCAGGCCGATGGCGGCCGCGACCCGGTCCAGCGTGTTCTTGGCCAGCCAGGCGACGCCGGAGAGCTTCGGCTCCTCGACGTGCAGCAGCGGCAGGCCCTCGATCGGGCGGATGTGCACGCGGGGGCCGGCGATGTCGGTGAGCTGCGGCGCGACCACCAGGTCGATGCCGGTGCCCTCCAGCTGCCAGGCCAGGCGGCGCAGCTCGTCGGGCTCCGCGCCGGCCGAGCCGCACACCGCGATGGTGTCCGCGCGCAGCTCGCGCACCAGGTCGACCAGGTCGCGGCCGTAGTACACCGGCACCGGGGCCTGCGACCGCCGGGAGGCGGGCACGTGCTCGGACAGGTGGATCGCGACGGGGACCAGGCCGGCCTTCGGGTTGCGGGCGACGACCTTGTACACGAACAGCGTCTCCGGCAGCGAGCCGATGAGCAGCATCCGGTACGTGGCCATCCGGCCGCGGCGGCGCACCAGGTAGAGCACGCGCCGGGCGAGCAGCCGAGCCGCGATGATGTACGCCATCGCCGCCAGGATCACGAAGGCGACCGTGCCGCGGGACAGGCCCTCGCCACCGGCCTTCTGGAAACCGAAGGCGACGAACGAGACCGTCGCGGCGACCGCGATGGTGGCCCGGAAGACGCGCTTGAACTCGTCGGTGCCCAGCCCGATGACGCGCCGGTCGTAGGCGCCGTTGCCCCACAGCAGCAGCAGCCACAGCAGCGGCATGAACGCGTACGCCGCCACCTGGAACTCGACGATCCCCTCGAAACCCGAGGTGACTCGGTTGATCTCCAGCTGCGAGATCACGGTCCAGCTCGCCGCCATCACGCACAGCAGGTCGGAGATGATCAGGCAGAGCAGGTACGGCCGGTGCCAGCGGGCCCGGCGCGCGGTGGGGCGGGCGAACGCGTTGCGTGCCACGCCGTTGGTCTTCGGCACGGGGGGCAGCTCGTATCGATCGGCTACGTAGTCCGGGACATTCGACCGCTTGGGCACGGTGGTCGGGTGCTTCAGGCTCGTCGTCACCTCACCTGGGTCCTCCCGTGCGTCACGTTCCTGCCCGGTGGTGCCGGTCAGTGCTGCAGCCCTGCGATCGGAACGTGCGGCAGGACGGGTGTCGCCCACGACGTTCAGTCTCGCATGGTTTGTCCGAGGTCGGCGGGAGACACCGTTTGCGACCGTGTCATCCGAACACCCCAGGACCGGGACACTATACGAACTGGGCCGTGGGCGACACTAGCGCAGGAGTTTGGAAAGTCGACGATCTGCGAGCGGTTTACCCCCTGTTTGGCACGTCGGGCAGTACTGCAGGCTCGAATCGGCGAACGACACCTCACGCACCGTATCGCCGCAGACCGGACACGGCTGCCCAGCCCGCCCGTGCACCCGCAGGCCCGCGCGCTTCTCCGCCTTCAGCGTGGCCGCCTTCTGCCCCACCGACTTGGTCACCGCCTCGGTCAGCACCTGCGTCATCGCCGCGTGCAGGTTCTCCAGCTGTTCAGGTGAGAGCCGGTCCGCCCGCGCGTACGGCGACACTCGCGCGGTGTGCAGGATCTCGTCGGAGTACGCGTTGCCGACGCCCGCGATCACCTGCTGGTCGCGCAGCACGCCCTTGATCTGGGCGTTGCGGCCGCGCATCAGCTCGGTGAAGGCGGCCAGGTCCAGGCTGAGCGCGTCCGGCCCGAGCCGCGCGATCCCGGGCACCTGCCCCACGTCGGTCACCAGGTAGGCCGCCAGGCGCTTCTGCGTACCGGCCTCGGTCAGGTCGAAGCCCGACCCGTCGCCCAGCCGCACCCGCAGCGCGATCGGGCCCTTGCCCGGCTTCAGCAGCGTGTCCGGCGGCGCGTCGCGGTAGTGCAGCCAGCCCGCCCGGGACAGGTGGATCACCAGGTGCAGGTCGTCCAGCTCGACGTCGAGAAACTTGCCGTGCCGGCCCGCGCCGGTGACCGTGCGGCCGTGCAGGGCCGACAGGGGCGGGTCGAACGTCTTCAGGGCGCTGATCGCCGACACGTCGACCCGCTCGACGCGCTGGCCGACGGCTCGCTCACGCAGGTACGCGGCGAGAGCCTCCACCTCGGGCAACTCTGGCACGGCGCTAACGCTACCGTTCTATCGACAACACAGCAGGGAGCAGCAGTTGAAGGTCGTCGTCGCCCACAACCGGTATCGCTCCGAGCTGCCCTCGGGTGAGAACGTCATCGTCGACCAGGAGATGGCGCAGCTCGCGGCGGCCGGGGTCACCGTGCTGCCGTTCCTGCGCAACTCCGACGACATCCCGTCGCTGTCGGCCGCCCAGAAGGTGCTGCTGCCGATCTCCCCGATCTGGGCCCCCGCCGCGCAGCGCGACCTCACCGCGCTCATCCGCCGGGAGCGGCCGGACGTGCTGCACCTGCACAACCCGTACCCGCTGCTCTCGCCCTGGGTGGTGCGGACCGCGCACGCCCACGGCGTGCCGGTGGTGCAGACGGTGCACAACTACCGGCAGGTCTGCGCGCCCGGTCTCTACTTCCGCGACGGCCATGCCTGCCACGAGTGCCGCGGGAAGGCGTTCGCCCTGCCCGCGATCAAGCACAAGTGCTACCGGGGCTCCACCGCGCAGAGCGCGATCATGGCGACCACGCTGGCCGTGCACCGTGGCACCTGGCGCTCGGTCGACCGTTACATCGCGCTGACCGGCGCCATCGCCGACCACCTGCGCGACTTCGGCATCCCCGACGAGCGCATCGTGGTCAAGCCCAACGGCGTCGACGACCCGGGTCAGCCCGCCCAGCCCGGCGAGGGCCTGCTGTTCGTCGGCCGGCTCTCTCCCGAGAAGGGCCTCGGCCTGCTGCTCGACGCCTGGCGGCGGCACCCCGACGGCTCGCTCGGCACGCTGCGCATCGTCGGCGACGGCGAGCTGCGCCCGCTCGCCGAGCAGGCCGCGGCCGAGCGCCGGGACGTGGAGTTCCTGGGCCCGCAGGACCGGGCGGGGGTACGCGCCGCGTTCCGCGCCTCGGCCCTGTTCGCCGCCCCGTCGACCTGGCACGACGTGCTGCCCACGGTCATCATCGAGGCGCTGGCGGCCGGCCGCCCCGTCATCGGCACCACGCTGGGCGGCATCCCGTACCTGATCGACAGCGCCGGTTTCGCCGTCCCGCCCACCGCCGAGGACTGGGCCGCCGCCCTCCCCGACGCCCTCAAGGCGGCCCCCACCCTCTCCGAGACGGCCCGCCGCCGCTACGAACAGACCTTCCACCCCGACGTCGTCACGTCGAAGCTCCTCGCCGTCTACGACTCCCTCCGCCGCCCTTCTTGATCATCCGACTTGCCTGGCACCTGGGCGTATCTTGACCCGCCATTCGCCCACCTGCCTGGCAAGTCGAACGATCAAGAAGGGTCGGCGTACAGCGCCGGGAGATCGACCAGGAGGACACCTTCGGCGTCTGCGACCTCACGTAATGTGACAGGCGGACGCCGGACCGCAGTTTCGGGGAAAGTGCACTCAGGGGAGGGCGCGAAGCCGCAGTTTCCCCGAAACTGCGCGCACGGCAGCGTCGGCGACGGCCCGTCAGGCGCGGTAGGCGGTGCGGGCGGTGAAGGCGATGCTGGCCAGGAGGAAGCCGAAGTTCACGACGGTGAAGGCGGCGATGAACCAGATCGTCAGGGCGGGGGCGATGGTGAGGACCAGGCCCGCCACGAAGATGACGGCGCCGTAGTCGCGGACCAGCTTGACCACGCGGACCGGCAGCGAGGTCGAGGTGACCATCGAGGCGGCCTTGTCGCTGGTGGCCAGGACGCTGGTGACGAGGTTGACCATCCACGAGCCGGCGAACAGCGCGCCGAGCCACAGCGGCGGGCGGCCGATCGCCACCAGCGCGGTGACCAGCAGGATCTGCGAGGCCACGTCGCACAGGATGTCGATCCGGGCCCCGGCCAGGCTGCCCTGCCCGGTCACCCGGGCCAGCTGCCCGTCCGCGCAGTCGAGGGCGTACGCGAGCTGCCAGCCGAGCAGCGCGAGCAGCCCGTACACCGGGGTGATCGCGGCCGTGCCGTCCTGGGCGCGCAGCACGAGCACCGTCGACACGGCGATGCCGAGCAGCAGGTTGATCAGGGTGAGCGTGGTCGGTTTCGCGCCCGTGCGGGACGCGACCAGGGCGATCACCGCGCCGATGCGCTGGCTGAGGGCCTCGGAGAACAGCCCGCCGCCCCGGTTCACCGCGTAGAAGTCGGCGACACCGGGGCGGTGCGGGGTCAGCGTGTCAGTGGACGGCATCCGCGTAGTCTGCCACCCGCTCGCCCAGCTCGTCGCGGCTGAGGGCGAGGTGCTCCAGGATCGTGTACCGGTCGGGCCGGGTCCGCGGCGCGAACTCGACCGCGTCGACGAACTGCTCGTCGGTCAGGCCCAGATCGGCCGGGGTGCGCGGCAGCCCGTGCCGGGCGAGGCAGGCGCTCAGCTGCTCGAACCGTGCCGCCCACGCCTTGTCGGTGGACGCGCGCAGGAACGTGCAGAACAGCGCGCCCACGCCGCACTGCTCGCCGTGGCTGGCCGTGCCCGGGAACAGGATGTCGAGCGCGTGCGAGATCTCGTGGCAGCCGCCGCTGGCCGGGCGGGACGATCCGCAGATCGCCATGGCCAGGCCGCCGGTGATCAGCGACTCGGCCAGCACGGTGAGGAAGCCGTCGTCGCTCATGTCGCCGGGGTGGTTGACCACCGCCTCCGCGCCGGAGCGCGCCATCGCCACGGCCAGGCCGTCGATCGGCTCGCCGCGCATCCGGTGGGCGAGCTCCCAGTCGGCGATGGCGTTGATGTTGCTCAGCGTCTCGCCGATGCCCGCCCGGGTGGACCGGTCCGGTCCCGCCTCGACGAAGTCCAGGTCGACGACCACGGCGATCGGGATGTGCGCGCTGTACGAGGGCCGGCCGCCGTCGTGGTCGAGGGTGGCGATCGGCGAGGCGATGCCGTCGTTGGCGAGGCTCGTCGCGACGCTGACCATGGGCAGGCCGTACCGCGTCGCGGCGTACTTCGTGGTGTCGATGGTCTTGCCGCCGCCGATGCCGACGACGGCGTCGAAGTTGCGCCCGCGCAGCCGCTGGCCCAGCTCCAGCGCGGAGTCGAGGGTGCCCCCGCTGATGTTGATGAACTCGGCCCGTTCCAGGGAGGGTCCCACCAGCTCGACGATGCGCTGCCCCTGACCGGGCCCGACCACGACCGCCACGTCGCCACCGGCGGAGATGCGCCGGTCGGTGAGGAGCGCGGCCAGGCCTTCGACCGCCCCGCGCCGCACCTCGATGCTCAGCGGCGTCTGGACCGAGCGGATCAGTAGTGGCATGCGATCTCCCGTGCGCGGGCGAGGTCGTCGTGGTTGTCGACCTCGACCCAGGAGACGTTCCCGATGGACGCGCCGCGGATGACGCCCCCGCGGTCGGCCAGCACCTGGTAGCCGTCCTCGTAGAAGCGGTTGGGGTCGTGCTCGAAGGTGGTCTTCAGCGCGTCGGCCAGCGCCTCGGCGGCCTCGGGGCGGATCAGCGTGGCGCCGATGTACTCGCCGTGCGCGGTCGCCGGGTCCATCAGCTTGGTGATCTTCTGGAGCAGGCCGTCCTCGGTGAAGATCGCCTTCATCTCCTCGTCGGCCAGCTGCTTCTGGTCGTCGAGGGCGAGGATGATGCCCGCGTCGGCGTACTTCTCGTCCTGCGCGGCGGCGAGCAGGGTCTGCTCGACGGAGACCGGGTGCACGGTGTCGCCGTTGACGAGCAGCGCGCCCCGGGCGAAGTGCTCGCGGGCCAGCCACAGGGAGTACGCGTTGTTCCACTCCTCGGCCTTGTCGTTGTGCACGAGGGTGAGGGTGATGCCGTACTTCTCCTCCAGGGCGGCCTTGCGGACCTCCACGGCCTCGGCCCGGTAGCCCACCACGACCACGACCTCGGTGAGCCCGACCTTCGCCAGGTTGCGCAGCGCGATGTCGAAGATCGTCGTTTCGCCGTCCACCGGCACCAGGGCCTTGGGCAGCGTGTCGGTGTAGGGGCGCAGCCGGCGCCCGGCGCCCGCGGCCAGCACCATACCGATCATGGTGGCTCCTTCGAGAGGGGGAAGAGGGTGTTGCGTCGCTGGTGAAGGCTACTGCACTCGGCGCGGGAGGCGACGCCCAGCACAGACGCCGGGGCATGACAAGTCTTGTGAGTTGACCGGAACCTCGCCCAAGATGTCCGTACGGTGCGTTTCAATGGGGTTGCGTTCCGAAGGGGTGATTGCATATGGCTAACGCTGCACAGGCGCACGCGATGCACGTTCGTGAGGCGATGAGCAAACCCGTCCTCATGGTCGGCCCGCAGCACACGTTGCGCCAGGCGGCCCAGCTGATGGCGATGCGCCGGGTGGGCTCGGCGATCGTGATAGATCCGGACGGCGAAGGGCTCGGCATCATGACCGAGCGAGACGTCCTCAACGCCGTCGGCGCGGGGCTCGACCCCGACGTCGAGTTGTGCGCGAACCACATCACCTGGGACGTCGTCTACGCCGCGCCCGACTGGAGCCTGGAGGAGGCGGCGATGGCGATGGCCCGGGGCGGCTTCCGCCACCTCGTGGTGCTGGACGGGGACGAGGTGCTGGGCATCATCTCGGTGCGCGACCTGATGCGGGTCTGGGCGCTGCGCCGGGCCGAGGCCGCCGCCTCGGTCTGACCGGCTGGTCGGCGGCCGCCGGAGGATTTCGCGTCGAGGGCCGCCGCGATACGGATATCATCGGACAAAAGGGTTTCCCTTCGCGCGAGTTCATTGAGATCTTGCGCGGAGGGATGACCTGCGGTGTGCCGCGGGCGGGTGGGGCGTTCTCGCATTTCGGGCGCACTAACCTGTTCCCCATGACCGCCGAGCAGCTCATCTCGTTCGCCCGGGGCGCCCCGAGCCTGGACATCGTCGATGTCGAGGGGCTCAGCGCCGCGGCTGTCCGCGCCTTCGCCAACGACCCGGCCGGGCTCACCGCGTACGGCAACTCCTACGGCTACGCGCCCCTGCGCAAGTGGATCGCGGCCAAGCACGGGGTCGCCGTCGACCAGGTGCTGATCACCAACGGCTCCCTGCAGGCCGACGCCTTCCTCTTCAACCACCTCGTCCAGCCCGGTGACCACGTCGTGGTGGAGAAGCCGACGTACGACCGGACGCTGCTGAACCTGAAGAACCTCGGCGCGGTCGTGCACCAGGTCACGCTGCACCCGGACGGCATCGACACCGCCGAGCTGCGTGCCCTGCTGGAGTCGGGCGTGCGCCCGAAGCTGGCGCACATCATCCCGAACTACCAGAACCCGGCGGGCGTGACGCTCTCCCTGGAGAAGCGCCGGGAGCTGCTCGCGCTGGCCGCCGAGTACGGCTTCACGATCTTCGAGGACGACCCGTACGTCGACATCCGGTTCCGCGGCGACGCGCTGCCGACGATGCTCTCGATGGACAGCGGCGACGTGGTCGTGCACGCCAGCTCATTCACCAAGACCGTCTGCCCCGGCGTCCGGGTCGGCTACCTGGTCGGCTCGAAGGGCCTGATCGACGCGATCGCGGGGAGAGCCACCAACCTCTACATCTCGGCGGGCCAGGTCGCGCAGGGCATCGTGTACGAGTTCTGCGCCTCCGGCGACATCGACCGCTCGGTGGCCACGGTGAGCGCGGCGCTGGCCGAGCGCGCCTCGGTGCTGGCGGAGTCGCTGCGCAAGCGGATCGACGGTGTCTCGTTCACCGAGCCCGACGGCGGCTACTTCCTCTGGATCGAGCTGCCGTCGGACGTGCACGTGGACAAGCTGCTGCCGGCCGCGGCCGAGCGCGGCGTGGCCGTGGTCAAGGGCTCCGACTTCCTGCTGGAGGGCGGCCAGAACGCGCTGCGCCTGGCATTCAGCGCGGTCACCGTGGATCAGATCGACGAGGGCGTACGCCGCCTCGCCGAGGCGATCGACGCGGTTCGCGGTTGATTCGCCAATTCGTATATCTGACCGAGTTCTGTCGTATTTCTGACAGTTAGAGCGGGGCGCTGCGGGGTTCCCTTCGCCAGGTTACGTGGATCACAATGCGTCGGGCGCACGTCGCCGGTTGACCGCCGGACATGCGGCCACTGCGGTGGCCACGTTCGCGCACGGTGCACGGGAGCCCTGTCACGCATTGCCCCCGCCCCCAATAAAGAGGAGCGTCACCCACCCCCCACCCCGGGTGTCGTTCCAGGCGCCGGGTGGACCCGAGCCGCACTCCCCCCGACCGCGGCTCACCTGGGTCCACCCGGCGCCATTTTTGGTACCACCCGCCCGCAACGCGCCGGGAACCGCGCGCCGATCGGCGTCACCGCGCTGAGATCCCGGGCAAGTAGCCTGTCTCCGGAGTGCCCGAGCGGGGTGCCCCAGGGTGGAGGAGGCGAGCCGTGGTTGACGACGCCCGGGACGACAACGGCCGGCGATCCTCCAACGGGGACCGGCTGACCCGCGCCATCACCGCACCGGCCCGGGCGATGACCCGGCTGGTGTCCGGGCTGGCCGGGGACGACGAGGCGCCCGTGCCGGCGCAGGTCGGGCAGCGCGACGCGATCGTGGACTGCGCGCTCTACCTCGACGGCGTCCGGCAGCCCGCGGTGGGCGACTACCGGCAGACCCTGGCCGCCGCGCGCCGGCAGCGGGGCTCGTTCGTCTGGCTGGGCCTGCATGCGCCCGATGCGGCCCAGATGGCGGGCATCGCCGACGCGTTCGGCCTGCACGAGCTGGCCGTGGAGGACGTGGTCAGCGCGGGCCAGCGGCCGAAGCTGGAGCAGTTCGGCGACGTGCACTTCCTGGTGGTCCGGACCGCCCGCTACGTGGAGCACAAGGAGCTGACCGAGCACTCCGAGGTGGTCGAGACCGGTCAGATCATGCTGTTCATCGGCCCGGACTTCGTGGTCTCGGTCCGGCACGGCACGGCCTGCCGGCTCAAGCCGGTGCGCGAGCACCTGGAGCAGCGCCCGGAGCTGCTCAAGATCGGCCCCTGGGCGGTGGCGTACGGCGTGCTCGACCACGTGGTCGACCTCTACCTGGAGGCGGCCGAGGGCATCAGCCTGGACGTGGACCTGATCGAGGAGAGCGTCTTCGCCCGCGACACCACGGGCAGTGGCCGCATGCAGCGCATCTACCAGCTCAAGCGGGAGCTGGTGGAGTTCAAGCGCGCGGTGCTGCCGCTGCAGCGCCCGCTGCAGCTGCTGATCGGCGACACCCCCGAGGTCACCAAGGAGCTGCGCAAGTACTTCCGCGACGTGCAGGACCACCTGGCCCGCGTCGTGGACCAGGTCACCTCGTTCGACGACCTGCTGATCTCGATCATGCAGGCGCGGCTGGCCCAGGTGACCGTGGACCAGAACAACGACATGCGCAAGGTCGCGGCCTGGGCGAGTATCGCCGCCGTGTGGACCGCCTTCGCGGGCATCTACGGCATGAACTTCACGTACATGCCCGAGCTGGAGTGGCGCTACGGCTACCCGGCGATCCTCACGGTGATGGTGCTGATCTCCTTCGCCATCTACCGCATCCTCCGCCGCTCCGGCTGGCTGTGAAGGAAGGGCACCTTCTTAACGGTTTCCGTAGAAGAAGGTGCCCTTCTTAACCCTCGACGTCACATGCGGCTGTTCTTCGAGCCGCTCGTCGACTCGTACTTCGACAGGTAGCTGTCGGTCGCGTCGTTGGCCGCCTCGGCCGTCTCGTTGACCCGCGCCTTCATGTTGTCCCGGCCGCTCTTGAGCGACGAGGACGCCGACTGCAGCTTGTCCGCGGTCTTGTCCATGGCCTTGGTGGTGTGCTGCGTCGCCTTGTCGATGACGTTCTCGGCCTTGTCGCTCACCTTGTCCGTCATCGTCCTGGTCTCCGAGCGCATCGACTCCAGCGCCTGGCTCGGGTCGTACTCCGACCACTGCTGCTGACGGCGGCGCTTCATGACGAGCGCACCGGCGATTCCTACGGCGGCGCCGGCGGCCAGCAAGCCGATCAGCATCCCCGTGTTGCCACCACGAGACACGTGGGCCCCCTTCTTCTTCTTGGCCGCCTTCGCGTACGCCTTCTGCGAGGACTTCATGGCGTCCGCCGCGCCCTCCCGGTATGCCGCGACGAGCGGCGCCAGCGTGGTCATCGTCGAGTCCACGCCGCGAGACGTGGCGCGGCGCATGCGTCCGGTGGTCGGGCCGAAGGAGGCGCCGACCCCGCCGGCGGCGTGTGTCGCCGCCTGCAGGAAATGCTCCCAGCTCTGCCCCATTTCGTCGCGCATGAGCTCACCGCGCGTCTTGTGTCTGAATCCGAGCATCTTCCCCGCCCTTCCTGGACGACGCCCCCGCACCGTCCAGTCGTGTCCGCCGGACGCCCCCGCGCCCCGCGGTGGTATTCGCAAGGCGCGCCGTCAGCACGAAAGCGCGCCTCGTTCATGTCCCCGAGTGCCATACTGCCTCGCCGGACGCCTTCGCACACCCGGAACGGGCACATGGGAGAATCTGTCGGTAACTGACCATCGGATATTCAGGAGTCAGCCGTGAAGGCTCAGGCCAATTACGCCGTCCTGCACACCAGCGCCGGTCCCATCCGCCTGGAGCTCTACCCGAACCACGCCCCGAAGACCGTGCAGAACTTCGTGGAGCTGGCGGAGGGCACCAGGGAGGGTGCGAAAGACCCGCGGACCGGTCAGCCGATCACGGGGCCGTACTACGACGGCACCCCGTTCCACCGCGTGATCGACGGCTTCATGATCCAGACCGGTGACCCGACCGGCACCGGCCGGGGCGGCCCCGGTTACACCTTCGACGACGAGTTCCACCCGGAGCTCAGCTTCAACGCGCCGTACCTGCTGGCCATGGCCAACGCCGGCCCGAAGACCAACGGCTCGCAGTTCTTCATCACCACCGCTCCGACGAGCTGGCTGAACTTCAAGCACACGATCTTCGGCAAGGTCGCCGACGCCGACTCGCAGAAGGTCGTGGACGCCATCTCCAGCACGCCGGTGGACGCCGCCGACCGCCCGCGGGACGCGATCGTCATCGAGCGAATCGAGATTGAGCGCTAGTCTCGCACCCATGACGTCTCCCGCACCCCTGGGTGGCCAGCCGCCCGTTCCGACGTGTTACCGCCACCCGGGTCGGGAGACCTATCTCAGTTGTACGCGCTGCTCGCGGCCGATCTGCCCGGATTGCATGATCTCGGCGTCGGTCGGGCACCAGTGCCCCGAGTGCGTGGCGGAGGGCCGGCGCACCCAGCGTCCGGCCCTCACCCACTTCGGCGGCTCCCAGGTGGGCATGCACGGGTACGTCACCAAGGCCCTGATCGGGATCAACGTGGCGGTGTTCCTGCTCGGCCTGGTGCTGGCGGGGGCCGCGGCGGGCTTCGACGGCGGCCTGTTCACCGGCGCCACGAAGATCCAGTTCCTGGGCGGCGTGATCGGCCCGGACTTCTGCGGGCTGGGCAACCCGGACACCGGGCTGTGCTACGAGGCGTACACGGGCATCGACAACGGCGCCTACTACCGCCTGTTCACCGCCATGTTCATCCACTACGGGATCATCCACCTGGCGCTGAACATGTGGGCGCTGTGGGTGCTGGGGCGCTCGCTGGAGGCGGCGCTCGGCCCGATCCGGTTCGGCGCGCTCTACCTGATCTGCGGCCTCGGCGGCAACGTCGCGTGCTACCTGCTCAGCCCCGGCGCGCTGTCGGCGGGCGCATCCACGGCGGTCTACGGCCTGTTCGCGGCATACTTCTTCGTGCTGCGGCGGCTGGGCCGGGACGCCATGTCGGTGGTCCCGATCATCGTGATCAACGTGATCCTGAGCTTCTCCATCCCCGGCATCTCGTGGCAGGGGCACCTCGGCGGCCTGATCACCGGGGCGATCTGCGGCTTCGGGCTGGCGTACGCGCCACGCCAGAACCGCACCGCCGTGCAGGCCGGAGTGCTCGGCGGCATGCTGGCGGTGCTGCTGCTGGCGACGGTGGCGCTGAGCTTCACGCGTTGACCCGCGTCACCTCGAGATAAGTCAATTTGGATCGCATGAGTGACTCGCGTGACGTTGGTCACGCGCGCTCGTTGCTCCTTACATGGACGTCTTCTCGCGTACGTTCCTCCCCGCCACCGGCGAGGCCGGGATCCCCATGGCCACGGTCAGCCGGCACATGCCGATCTTCCGTCGCTGCGTCGAGGCCGGTGACGCCACCGTCCTCGTCGCGCGCGCGCTGCGCCCCGAGCGCCCGCTCGGCCGAGAGTTCCTGCTGCTGCTGACCTACCGCCGCCTGGTGATCACCCAGGAGAGCCGCATCCTGCGCCGGCTGCGGCTGCACCTCAACACCGACCTGCGCCACCTGGCGAACGTGACCTGGCACCCCGACCCCCGCCTGTCGGCGATCGAGTTCGCCGCGACCGCCGTCGACGGCATCCGCGAGCGCTTCTGGATCCACGCCGGCCACCCCAAGCAGGTCTGGCACCTCGATGCCCTCTTCAGCCACGTCTTCAAGCCGAAGCTGGTCGCCCAGCGCACCGCCGGCCTGAACCACACCCCCTACACCTCCTTCGCCGACCACCTCGTCGGCGCCTGACCCGCCCTCCCTCCCCGAGGGCGCCGCAAGATCGCGACGATCTTGCGCGAACTGTTAGGGATATGGCCGCTTTGTGCGTGTCGCACCCACAGTCCGCGCAAGATCGTCGCGTTTTTGGGGCTGGGGCTTACGTGGTTCGTACATGGGGCCGGGATGATGTGCGGGTGGGTGAGAAGGGGCTGGTGCTCGTCGTCGAGGATGAGCGGCCTATTGCGGATTTGATCCGGCTTTATCTGCAGCGTGAGGGGTATGGGGTCCAGGTCGAGAGGGACGGGGCGGCGGGGCTGGCGGCGGCGCGGCGGGTGAAGCCGGTCGCGTGCGTGCTGGACATCGCGTTGCCGTCGATGGACGGGACCGAGATCTGCCGGCGGCTGCGGGCCGAGGACGTGTGGGTGCC
Source organism: Catellatospora sp. IY07-71 (assembly GCF_018326265.1). Lineage (GTDB taxonomy): Bacteria > Actinomycetota > Actinomycetes > Mycobacteriales > Micromonosporaceae > Catellatospora. The sequence goes on along the minus strand of NZ_AP023360.1, from coordinate 1,280,720 downwards.
GATCATCTTTCTCACCGCGCGGGACGACGAGGTGGACCGGATCGTCGGGCTGGAGCTGGGGGCCGACGACTACCTGACCAAGCCGTTCAGTCCGCGGGAGCTGGTGGCGCGGCTGAAGGCGGTGCTGCGGCGGGCGGGCGGCACGCCGGAGCCGGATCGCACCCGCAGCGTCGGGGCGGTGCGGCTGGACCCGGCGCGGCGTGAGGTCACCGTCGACGGGGCGGCCGTGCAGCTGACCAGCACCGAGTTCGACCTGCTGGCGCACCTGATGAGCCGTCCGGGGCGCGTCTACACCCGCGACGAGCTGCTCAGCACCGTCTGGGGGTACGCCGCGCACGGTGGCACGCGGACCGTGGACGTGCACGTGGCGCAGGTCCGGGCCAAGCTCGGCGACGCCGCCGGCATCGTGCGCACCGTCCGGGGCGTGGGGTACACCGCCGATGCCTGACCGCCGCGCCGATCTGACCGTGCCGATCCGGGTGCTCGCGGCGCCGCCCCGGCCCACGCGCAGCGCCACCACGCTGACCACCCGCGCGGTGCTGGCCGGCGTGATCGTCGCGCTGATCTCGGTGCTGGTGACCGCGCTGGTCGCCGTGCCGCTGGCCGCCCGCGCCGCCGAGCAGGCCGCCCGCGAGGGCCTGGCCGCGCAGACCGAGGTGGTGGCGCAGGTGCTGCGCACCCGCCGGGCCGTGAACGCCGACGCCCGGCTGATGGAGCAGCTTCGCAAGATCGATGACGGTGCGGACGCGTACCTCATCACCGCCGGGCAGCCGGACCGGCCGGGGCTGCCCGACCGGCTGGTCGCCCGGATCGCGGGCGGCGAAGCGGTCAGCGAGCGCCTCGCCATGGTCGGCGGCCGGCTCTCCATGGTCGAGGGGCGGGTGCTCGGCAACGGCGACGGCGTCGTGCTGGCCCGGCCCGCCGCCACCGGCATCACCCGCCAGGTGCTGCGCAACCTGTGGCTGCCGCTGCTCGCCGGGCTCGGCGCCGGTGTGCTGGCCGGGGTCCTGCTCGGCCGCCGCCTGGCCCGCCCCATCCGCAACGCGGCGACCGCCGCGGCCCGGCTCAGCTCCGGCGACCGTACCGTCCGGCTGGCCGCGGAGCCGCCCGAGGAGGTGGAGCGCCTCGCCCAGTCGATCAACGAGCTGGCCGAGGCGCTGGCCGTCAGCGAGGGCCGCCAGCGCGAATTCCTGCTCTCCATCTCGCACGAGCTGCGCACCCCGCTGACCACCATCCGGGGGTACGCGGAGGCGCTGTCCGACGGCGTGGTCGGCGCCGACGGCGCGCAGGGCGTCGGGCAGACCGTGCTCGCCGAGGCCGAGCGGCTGGACCGGCTCGTCGCCGACCTGCTGTCGCTGGCCCGGCTGGACGCCGCCGACTTCGCCATCCAGCCCGCCGACGTCGAGCTGGTCTCGCTGGTGCGCGCCGCCGAGCGGGCGTTCGCGCCCCGCGCCGAGCGCGCCGGGGTCAGCCTGCGCGCCGAGGTGCCCGCGCACGAGGTGTGGACCCATACGGACCCGGTGCGGCTGCGCCAGATCGTCGACGGCCTGGTCGAGAACGCGCTGCGGGTGCTGCCCGCGGGCTGCCCGCTGGTGCTCGCCGTCCACCCGCTGCCCGACCGCACCGCGGTCGAGGTGCGCGACGGCGGCCCCGGGCTCACCGACGACGACCTCGCCGTCGCCTTCCAGCGCGGCGCGCTGCACCAGCGCTACCAGGGCATCCGGCAGACCGGCAGCGGCCTGGGGCTGGCGCTCGCGGCCGGGCTGGCCCGCCGCCTCGGCGGCACCATCGAGGCGGGCCACGCGGCCGAGGGCGGTGCCCGGTTCACGGTTTACCTGCCCCGTACACCGAGCTGACCGGGCGCTGCCCGCGACCGATCAGTCTGTCGTCATGAAGAGACTGAGCCTCACCGTCGCCCTCGGCCTCGCCGCGCTGCTCGGCCTGACCGCCTGCGGCCCCGCGGACGTGCCCGGGGTCGCCACCGAACTGGTCGCCTCGGTCGAGGCGGAGGCGCTCGCCGCGATGGGCGTCGAGCCCGCCGACCTGGTGCCCGCCGAGACCACGCTCGCCGTCACCGCCACACCGTCCCCGGAGAAGGGCGAGCCCGGCGAGGAGCGGCTGCGCAACTGGCGCAAGCGACACGCGCTGCGGGTGGCCCTGCGCCGCGGCACCCTGCACGGCGAAGCCGTGGTCGAGACGAAGCAGGGCCCGGTCACCGTGCTGGTGCAGCGCGGCACGGTCACCGCGATCGACGCCGACTCGATCACCGTGCGGTCCACCGACGGCTTCACCCTGACCTGGAAGTACGCCGAGAAGCTGCGGGTCGTCGAGAAGCGCGCCACGATCCAGCCCACCGAGCTGAAACCCGGCGCGACCGTGGCCCTGGCCGGCCCGAAGCAGGGCGACACGCCCACCGCCCGGCTGATCGTGATCCCCCTCACGAAGTAGGCGGCAAGGAAGGGCACCTTCTTAACGAATATGGTTAATAAGGTGCCCTTCCTTTCTGTCAAGGGCCGCTGACCTCGCCGAATGTGCATGCCCCCTCCGCAGAGGCTAGACTCAGCGGGTTCCAGCCAGCTCCAGCAGCGGAGAGCCCCGTGAAGCTATCGATTCTCATGCCGGTCTACAACGAAGAGGCCCGGCTTGGTGAAGCGCTCAAGCAGGCGCTGGCGGTCGACTACCCGTGCGAGACCGAGCTGGTCGTGGTCAACGACGGCAGCTCCGACGGCACCGCGGACATCCTGAACAGCTGCGACGACCCCCGGCTGCAGGCGTTCCACCACGCCAAGAACGCCGGCAAGGGCGCGGCCATCCGCACCGCCGTGGAGTCCGCGACCGGTGACTACATGGTCATCCTGGACGCCGACCTGGAGTACGACCCCAAGGACATCCCGAAGCTGCTCGAGCCGGTGCTCGACGGCCGGGCCAAGGTCGTCTACGGCAACCGCAGCTTCGGCGGCCACGCCGCGTTCTCGTTCTGGTACGTGATGGGCAACAAGGGCGTCACCCTGTTCGCCAACATCATGTTCAACTCGTACATCGGCGACCTGGAGACCTGCTTCAAGCTGATGCCGCTGGAGCTCTACCGCTCGCTGAACATCAAGTCCAAGGGCTTCGGCATGGAGGCCGAGGCCACCGGCAAGCTGCTGCGCCGCAAGATCCGGCCGTACGAGGTGCCGATCAGCTACACCGCGCGCACCCGCGAAGAGGGCAAGAAGATCACCGCGATGGACGGGATCGAGGCGCTGCTCATCCTCACCCGCGAGCGGTTCCGCCCCGTGCCGAAGCAGCGCACCGCCGCCTAACCGGCCACCAGCAGCACCTTGCCGACGTGCGCACCGGCGGCCACGACCGCCTGCGCGGCGGCCGCCTCGGCCAGCGGCAGGGTGCGATCGATCACCGGCCGGATCGCGCCCGACTCCAGCAGCGGCCACACGTCCCGGCGTACCCCGGCGACGATCTCGGCCTTCTCCGCCGCCGGGCGGGCGCGCAGCGCGGTCGCGGCGACGCTCGCCCGCTTGGCCAGCAGGGCGCCCAGGTTGAGTTCCGCCTTCGTGCCACCCTGCAGCCCGATCACCACCAGCCGCCCGCCGGTCGCCAGCGCCCGCACGTTGCGCTCCAGATACGACGCGCCCATGATGTCCAGCACCACATCCGCGCCGACGTCGGTGAAGTCGTCGACGGTGTAGTCCAGGCACACGTCCGCGCCCAGCTCCCGCAGCCGCTCGTGCTTGGCCGCCCGTGCCGTCGTCACCACCCGCGCGCCCAGCGCCTTCGCGTACTGGATCGCGAACGTGCCCACGCCGCTGCCGCCGCCGTGGATCAGCACCGTCTCCCCGGCCCGCAGGCCCGCCACCATGGTCAGGTTGGACCAGACGGTGCACGCCACCTCGGGCAGGCCGCCCGCGGTCACCACGTCGATCCCGGCCGGCACCGGCAGCACCTGCGCGGCGGGCACGGCCACCAGCTCGGCGTAGCCGCCGCCGCCCAGCAGGGCGCACACCTCGGCGCCGTCGTGCCAGTCACCGGCGGCGTGCATGACGGTGCCGGAGCACTCCAAGCCGGGATACTCCGGGGCGCCGGGTGGAGGCGGGTAGAAGCCGGCGACCTGGAGCAGATCGGCGCGGTTCACGGCGGTGGCCGCTGTCCGGATCAGGACCTCATCCGGGCCCGGCACCGGGTCCGGCACCTCTGACCAGGCCAGTTCGCCCTTGGCGGGGATCGTCATCGCGCGCACCCGACCATCTTCTCCCAGAACCGGCACGGGCATGTGTGCGGCGCGTCTGGCACACTGGTCGTCGGCGATGCGCCGGGAGGGTTCGCCTAGTGGCCGATGGCGGTGGTCTTGAAAACCACTAAGGCAGCGATGTCTTCAAGGGTTCGAATCCCTTACCCTCCGCCGCGAAAACGCAGCCAGGGCCCGGTCGGAAGAGATCTTCCGACCGGGCTCCTTCGCCGCCGGGGCGTCGGTTCCGCCGCGGATGTCGGCCATGGGCGGCATGATGTGGCGATGCTGACCTTGTCGCGGCTGCGGCCCGTCGTGCGGGACGCCTGGGGGCCGGACACCTGCGATCCCGTGGACCTCGCCGATTGGCGACCGGAGAACCCGAGTCGCGGCCAATGCGGGGTCACCGCCCTCGTCGTCCAGGACGTCCTCGGTGGCGAGCTGATGCTCGGCGAGGTGTTCGAGAGCGGGGCACGGCGCGGGTATCACTACTGGAACCGGCTGCCCGACGGCACCGAGGTCGACCTCACCCGGGACCAGTTCCGCCCGGGCGAGACCGTCACCGGCGGCGTGGGCGTGTCCCGTCCGGCCGGCCCGCCGAACCGGTGTCGTGGGCAGTACGAGCTTCTCAGGCACCGGGTGCGCACGGGGCTGGACCGCATCGAGGGTGTGAGCCCGTCGACACCGGCCGGCCCGCCGGTGCGGATCGCGGTGGTCCTGCTCGTCGATCCCGATGGGGCGGTCCTGTTGCAGCTTCGTCATCGCGAAGCCCGAGCCGAGCCGGGGCAGTGGGGCCTGGTCGGCGGACATGTCGAAGACGGCGAGGATCACGAGCAGGCGGCTCGACGCGAACTGGCCGAGGAGACCGGCCTGGTCCTCGATACGGAGTTCCGGCTTTTCTGGCAGGACTTGCGTCCAGACCTCGCCGAGGGCACGTCCGGGGTGGACATGCGCGCCTACTCGGCACGCTGCGGCCTGGTGCCGTCCAGCGCCATCGTTCTCGGTGAGGGGCAGGCCGCGGAGTTCGTCAGGCTCGCCGACGTCACCACGCGCGACCTCGCCCCGACGGCTGCCGCGGTGCTGTCGCAGCTGCTCGCCCGCGGGATCGGCTGACGGGTTGGGCCGGTCAGGGCAGCGGCTTGATGGCGCGTTCGGCGATGGCCCGGTCCACGGCCGCGACCACCTCGCGGGTCCACGGCGGCAGCGTGGCGGCGAGGCCCTCGATGCGCTGCCGCATCTGCGCCCTGGGCAGCTTCACCAGGATGCACTCGTGCCCCTCGGTGACGTCGACCAGGGCCGCCAGGATCACCGTCGGCACGTCCTCGGCCTCGACCCTGGTCAGCACGCGGCGCAGGCTGCTCGCGGGCGCCCCGGCGGCCGAGTCGCCGCTCGGCCGGTAGCGCAGTTTGCGGCCGAGCCAGCGCAGTGGCGAGCGGCTGTCCTCCGGCGTGACCAGCCCGGCGTCCTCCAGCCGCTGGCTGACCTGCCGTAGCGCCTCCCCCTGCAGGTCGCGCACCCAGCGCCAGAGCTGCTGGTCCCGCCGCTCCGGCGGGGCGGTGGCGATGAGGTCGGCGAAGACCGCGTACGGGTGGCCCGCGCGGTCGGCGGAGCCGTCGACCACGACGCGCTCGCCGACCGTGATCAGCCCGGCCTGGGCCAGCTCGATGAGGATCGCGCCGGCCACGCCCAGTCCCAGCGAACTCTCGCCGATGTAGGCGTCACCGTCCCGGTCGTGGTTGACGAGGAAGAACTCCTCGGCCAGCCCGAGCCGGCCGTCGCTCTCGGTCGTGGCCTGCGCCGCGGCGGCGGCCGCCCGGCCCGTCTGTGCCGTCTGGCGGGTGGTCTTCGGCTCGGCCTTGCGGGCTGCGATCCACAGTTCCTGGAACCGGGCGACCTCCGCACTGTGCAGGCAGGCGACGACCGCGAGCAGATGCTGCTGCGAGCCGAGGTGCGGAGCGCGGAGGACCTTGTTCACCGTGTTGTGCGACAGCGTCACCCGTTCGCCGGATCCGGGCGGCAGCTCTCTGACCCGGCGGCTGATCCGTTCGGCGATGGTGCGGCAGCTCGGCTCGTCGGCGGCTATGTACAGCTCCTCGAGTGCGAGCAGAAGCGCCCGTGCCGGTTCCGTCAGCGACTCGGCCATGTCGTCCCCGCTCCAGATAGGTCAGTCGCCAGGCATGTCGATGCGTGAAGACGTCATCCTAGATGCGTCGCGCGCTGTCACGAAATGTCACGCGGCCGCCCCACGGCGTTCCGGCGCGCTGTAACGAGGTCTGGACCAGGGATTACGTGACCATGCGGGATTGGTCACCGCTGTCACGGATTGGCACAACGGCGGCTGATCGGCGACGTCCGGGCCTTCTCCGGTGTCCGTGTCTGCACCGTCGTGTCACCGAAGGGCGGCCTCGCCAATCAGCTTTGTCCGCCGCTGTCTCCGCCGATCGCGGATGACGACCGAGCGTGGCCATTCGTGTCCAACTGTGTCATGGCCTCTGGAAGCCTGGCCGGCTGTGGCCGAGAGTCGACGGTGAGCGATTCGCGGCTCCGGCTGGGGCGGCGGATCGCTGTTCCGATCATTGCGCCACAAGGCCGGCGGCGCGGGCGGCCGGGTGGCGCGGGACAGGGGAGCGGGTATGGAGACGCACTTTCGGGGGAGCGACGGCGGCTCGGCGGTTCGAGGGGGTCGGTGACATGGCGACGTTCCAGCAGGAGTGCCAGGGCGCGGTCGCCGGATGGGGACACGGCACGCGCGGCGGGCTGACGGCGGGCATCGACGGGCTCCTCCGCCGGTCGCGGCAGGCGGCCGACGCCGAGGCGTACGTGCCGGTCATCTCGTTCCTGCGGCGGGCACGCGAGGTGTCGGCGGACGGCGACGAGCGCGGCGCGGTGGCGCTGTTGCGGCTGGCCGCGGAGGTGGCCGAACCGGCCGTGTCGGTCGCGGACAGCATCACCGCGCTGATTCCCGCGGTCCGATGAGCGGGCACGCCGCCGCGGGTGGGGAAGCCCCCTGCCGGGTCCGGCGGGGGACTTCCCTCCCCGCCGGGCCCGGCCGGCCGTCAGCAGTAGGTGTAGCTGCCGCTGCTGCCCCAGGAGCAGGTGTCGATCGTGGTGCCGGCGGCGTTCAGGCTGGTGTTCGTCCTGTTGTCGGTGCCCGGCGAGTTGTAGTAGACCTTCGTGACCTGGATGGCCGGCGTCGCGGCCTGGGCCGGGGCGGCCACGGTGAGCGAGGCTCCCACCGCGACGGTGAGGGCGGCGGCGAGCCCGATCAGCCTGTTCTTCAAGGGTGGTTCTCCTGGTCCTGACGGCGGATGTGCGGACGGGAGCTAAACGGCGCCGTCGGGCTCGCGATGACCGGAGAAGGCCGCAGGTCAGAGGTGGACCGTGCGGGCGGGTCAAGATCGGAGGATGGTCCGGGACGGGCGGGCCCGGACGGTGTGACCGGCGGGCCGGTCGGGTGGCGGAATCAGACACTCCTGCGCGCTCGCGCGCGGCCTTACATTGAGGGGGTGCGGCCCTCGGACCCAGGATGTTCGAGGGCCGCACCCGTTCAGTGCCGGATCAGGCCGCGGCCAGTCGGCAGGCGACGTCCGCCGTGGCCGGCGGCACGGCGAGCAGGGTGAGCTGGGTGGTGCACAGCGTGTACGAGATGTCGCCCAGGGTGCAGGCGAGGCCGTGCTCCAGCCCGCCGAAGCCCTGCGCGGCCAGGTACGCGCTGCAGTCGCCCGGCGTGGCGTGGGCCGGGGTGGCCGCGATCGCGGAAGCCCCGGCGAACGCCACGACCGCCGCTCCGATGACCGCGATCCGCTTGGCGATGCCGCTACGGTTGCGCATCGTCACACCTCCATAACTAGGAGTGATAGGTAGGGGCAAACCTATCGACGTGCGGGGATCGGCGGAAGTGGGGAACCACCCCTTCGGCGGCGAATGAATGCCTCGCTGGTGGCCGAGTTGCCAGACTCATTCTGTTCATCGTTTGTGGATGGTGGCGTGGCCACCGCCGAGTGGCCTGGCATTGACCGTTCATGATCCGCCCCGGCGGGACCCGGTCTCATCTTCCGGGACGCCGGGATGTCCGCCGATAGCGTGAAGATCGCCGTCTCGTGTCAAAAGCTGAGGGAAGGCACGAGGTGCTGACCTGAAACGGCGATCTCGGGTCGCCGAGGGAGGGCGGGGTCAGCGGAGGCAGCAGCCGGAGCAGACCTTGGGCTGCGGCAGGGTGAACGCCAGGCAGCAGGTGCGCCGGTGCACCGTGGGCAGGCCGGCCTCGTCCGAGCCGATGTCCACCAGGTCGCTCAGCTCGAGCGCGTCGAGCAGCGTGCCCGCGGTCTCGGCGGCGGGGCCGTGCAGGGCGTGGCCGCTGCGCAGCACCGCGTACGCGATGCCGGAGGCGACCGAGCCGAGCAGGGTGCGCCGGCCGACCTTGACCCCGGCGCGGATGCGCTCGGACAGCGGGTCGAGGTGGCCCTCGAGCAGGCTGGTGCGCAGCGTCTTGAGCAGGACGGTCTCGTCCGGGACGACGGTGATGCCGGGCACGTTCACGTGCGCCAGCGGGTCGTCGGGGAGCACCGCGACCTGCGGGTGGTGCAGGCCGAGCTGGACCAGGGCGGTGCCGGGGGCGCCGCCGAAACGCACCGCCACGCGGTCGGCGTCGACGAGCGGGACCCGCCGGGCCACCGCCCAGCTGAGCACGGCCGGCATGGCGAGCCAGTAGCTGTACGACTTCCAGGACAGCGTCGCCGCGGCGTGCGGGGCCGCGCCCCAGCGCTGGACGGCGGTGTCGAAGAGGGCCGGCAGGGCGGAACCGTCGAGCAGCGCGCCGGCCGGGGTCCAGCCCCTGGTGTCGGTGAGCACGAGCGGATCGGCGAGGCCGTGGACCGCGTTGAACCCGCTGCGACGGCGCACTGCACTGAGCGTGACGTTGAGGGGGCGCAGGGCGTCGGTCAGGAGCAGCGGCGTCAGCGTACGCACCCGGTTCTCACCGTTCCCTTCCAGTACAGACGCGCGATAACGCGGGGTAGGCGCTCACTGTACCCCGATAAGGCTAGCCTAACCAGACCAAGACCAGTTTACGCCACTTCGCTCACCGAGTGTCACGTCTGCCATAGTTGCGGACGCTGCCGCACCGGCTGGTCGCTTGTCAGCTTGTCAAGGCATATGTCAGGTAATCAGCAGTTCTCCTCAGCTGATGCTCCGGCCGCGAAGAATGAGGATTCACGACAAGCGGAGGAGGGGGCGAGGTGTGGCATGACCGAGCGGAGCGGGATCGGGTCATGAGCGTTTCGCCGGTGGAGCGTGCCGTTGAGGCCTTCGCTACGGAACTCGGCCGATGGCGCATCGACCGCGGCATGACGAAGAAGCAGCTCGCCAGCAGGATGGGTTTTGATCCCTCGTACATCAGCCACATAGAGGGCCGAAGACATCGGCCCACGGAGGACTTCGCCCGCCGGGCTGAGGCGGTGCTCAACGCCGGCGGCGCCATCTGGCGCCGCTTTCAGGAGTACGAGGAGGCCAGGCAGGCCCGCGGCCCGGCGACCCTGCTCACCCGCGAGCCGGCGGTGCCGGCCCAGTGGCTGCCGCCCGGCACCGGCCTGGTGGTCGAGCTGGAGGAGGCGCAGCTGACCTACGTCGGCGGCGACTACCAGGTAATCGTGCGGCGGGCGCTCTACAACGCCGGGAACGAGCCGGTGACGCGTTATCTCATCCGGGTCGCGGTGGACCGCTACCCGGGCCAGCCGCAGCGCTCCAACGACCACCACCGGGCCCACCCGCTGGCGCTGGAGGAGCTGAGCCTGGTGGCGTATTGCGGAGACCCCGGGGCGGCCGAGCCGATGGTGTGGCGGGCGAAGCAGGACCGGGACGCGTTCAAGGAGATCTGGCTGCTGTTCGAGAACACCGACGGCCGGTTTCCGCTCTACCCCGGCGAGCGGACCACGGTCGAGTATCGCTACCGCGTGCCCGAGCTGAAGTGGGGCACCTGGTTCGAGCGGGCGGTGCGGCTGCCCACGCGGCGGCTCGTGGTCCAGATGCGCTTCCCGGCGTTCCTGGACCCCCAGGTGTGGGGGGTGGAGACGTCCATGGCCGCCGAGGAGGCGCCGCTGCGTACGCCCATCGTGCGCGAGCTGGAGTCCGAGCAGGCGGTGTTCACCTGGCGCACCGAGGACCCGTCGCTGAACGCACGGTTCCAGCTGCAATGGCGGTTCCGGGCGGTGACGTCGGCCCCACCGGTGCCCGCACGTTGACAACGAAAGACGAGGCCCGCCGGAAGGCGGGCCTCGTCTTTCGTGTGGGCGGTCAGTGGTCGCTGAACGCGTCGTACCGGACGCGCGTCTGGGGCACCTTGAGCTGTGTCAGGCAGCGCAGCGTCGAGCGGACCATGTTCGGCGAGCCGGACACGAAGAAGTCGTGCTCCATCCACGGCCCGAAGCGGTTCAGCGCGTCGGTCACGGTGCCCTCCTCGCCGCCCCAGCCCGGATCGTCGCTGCACACCGGCACGATCGACAGCCACGGGTACGCCGCCGCCAGGTCCTGCAGCGAACCGAGGTCGTAGAGGTCGTCCCGGTCGCGGGCGCCGAAGAAGACGTGCACCCAGCGGGTGCGGTTGAACGTGGTCAGGTCCTCCAGCAGCGCCTTGATCGGCGACAGCCCGGTGCCGCCGGCCACGAAGACGATGTCGCGGGTGGAGCGCCGGTCGAGCACCATGGTGCCCATCGGCGCGGCCAGCCGCAGCAGGTCGCCGGCCTGCACCCGGCGCACCAGCGCGCCGGACACCCAGCCCGCCCCCAGCGCCCGGACGTGCAGGTCCATCGTGTTGTCGGTGCGCGGCGCGTTCGCCACCGAGTAGGTGCGCCACACCCGCGGGTGGAACTTCGGCACCTCGACCGACAGGTACTGCCCGGCCCGGTACTCCAGCTGCTGGAACGGCCGCACGGTGAGCACCGCGATGTCGCGCGAACGGCGCTCGTGCGCCACGACCTCGGCGTGCCACCAGGCCGGGTTGCTGTCGGCGGTGGCGCCGGACAGCATCTTGCGGGCGATCACGTCGTACGCGTCGCGCCAGGCCTGCTCGTACTCGTGGCTCCACTCCGGCCCGGCGAACGTCCGGATCGCCTCCAGCAGCGCGGCGCCGATCACCTCGTAGTGCTCCGGCACCACCTGGAACTTCCGGTGGTCACGGCCGAGCGAGCGCAGGTACTCGTCGAAGCGGTCCGGGTCGTCGACCGATTGCACCGCGGCGACGATCGCCCCCAGCAGTCTGGCTCGCTGCACGTCCATCGTCACCGGGAACATGTCGCGGATCCCCGGGTTGTTGAGGAAGATCCGCGCGTAGAAGTAGCCGGCCACCTTGTCCTGTTGCTCCTCGACAAGGGTCCAGCTCTCTTTCAACAGCCGCTGAAGGTCGCTCACGTTCGTAACGATGTCAACGCGCTGCGTACTCGCGTCGCACAGACTGTGCGACCCTTTTATGTCATGGCTGCTGAAGAGCTCGTCCGGGGGATCTCCACACCCTCCCGTACGGTGCTGCGCAACGAGGTCTGGTTGCTGCTGGGGGTCTCGCTCGGGCACTCCGCCGTGCTGTCGGTGCTGTCGCTGATCGAGAAGCTCACCGCGCCCGGCCCGCTGGATCAGCAGGCGGCCGAGCTGAACACCGCGGTCACCCCCGACCGCCCCTGGCTGGACCTCGCGATCCAGCTCACCCGCATCTTCTTCGCGCTGGTCCCGGCCCTGCTCGCGGTGCACCTGCTGAACCGGGGGCCGGGCTGGGACGGCCGGTTCGGCGCCCGCGGGCTGCTCGGCGTCGACGGCGCCCGGAAGGGCTTCGACGCCGGCGCGGGCGCGCTGCTGGCCGCCGTGATCGGCATCCCGGGGCTGGCCCTCTACGTGGGGGCGCGCGAGCTGGGCCTGAACGCCACGGTCGTCGCCGAGGGCCTGGGTGACGTCTGGTGGGCGCTGCCCGTGCTGCTGCTGGCCGCCGTCCAGAACGCGGTGCTGGAGGAGGTCGTCGTGGTCGGCTACCTGATCACGCGGCTGCGCCAGCTGTCCTGGCAGGTGCCCGCCGTCATCGCCGCCAGCGCGCTGCTGCGCGGCTCGTACCACCTCTACCAGGGCTTCGGGGCGTTCGTCGGCAACGCCGTGATGGGCGTGGTGTTCGCGCTGTTCTTCCTGCGCTACCGGCGCACCGGGCCGCTGATCGTCGCGCACACCCTGCTCGACGTCGTGGCGTTCGTGGGATACGCCCTGCTCGCGCAGCATCTGGACTGGATCTGAGACGGCGGGGCGGGGGCAGCCTGAGCGCCGCCCCCGCCCCGCCGGTCACCGTCAGCTGTACGGGTACACCACCACGGTCGGCGTGCCGTTGGCGTAGACCCGCACCGCAGTCGCCGACGCGAAGTCGGAGCCGCCGTACCAGCCGTCGTTGGCGCTGGAGCCGCCGACGTACTGCAGCTTCACCTGCTGCGAGCCGAGCACCCGGTACACCGCCGCGCCGCCGCCGGCCGTCAGGTACAGGTAACCGGCCAGGTCGCCGGTGCTCGCCGTGTACGCCGCGGAGACGCCGTGCGCCGGTGCGCCCGTCGCCGTGACGCGCACTTCGGTGCCCGCCTTGAGCCGCTGGTCGAAGGTGGTGGTCTGGCCGGACGTCACGGCGACCGGGACGGCGTCGTGCCGCTTGGCCTCGGCGCCGCTCCACTGCCAGGCCTGGCCCGGCACCTGGAAGCTCAGCGGCCACCGGTACGGGCCGAGGAAGCCGATGGTGTACCGGCCCTGCGCGTCGATGCCCACCGCACCCCGGCTGTTGTCGCCGATCGTCGGGGTGACCACGGAGACCTGGCCCTGGCCGACCGGTGTGCCCTCGGCGCCGGTGACGACCCCGGTGACGGTGCCCGCGCGGTCCATCCGGATCCGGTGGATGTCGCGGACCTGCCCGGACGTGACCGTCCACGACTTCGCCGCGCGCTGGTCACCGGTGCCGCCGTCCTGGCCGACCCACTGCGCCCCGTAGGGCGAGCCGGTCGCGGGCAGGGCGAAGATCTGGTAGCGGCCCGGTTTCACCGCGGCCAGCGTGACGTCGCCGTTGGCGTCACTCTCCCCGCCGCAGCCCTCGCCCAGGCGGAACCGGTCCGTGGTCGCGGTGAACAGGCACACGCCCTTGATCGGAGCGCCGGTGACGGCGTCCACGACCTTCGCCTTGATCTTCGCGTACGGCTCCAGCACCAGCTCGATCACCGACTCCTGCCCGGCGACCACGGTCACCGGGAAGGCCTCGTCGTAGTACGGGTAGCCCTCGGCCGACACGGACAGGCGCCGGACACCCGCCGGCACGTCGGTCAGGATCAGGGTGCCGTCCTCGGTGGAGCCGCTGAACACGCCGGACCCGGCCCAGAAGTTCGTCACCGGCGCGCCGGTGATCGAGTCCTTGGCCGTGATCCGGATGCTGCCACCGGGCAGCTTGCTGTCGTCGACGGTCACGGTCTGCCCGGCGGTGACCGTGATCGAGTCGGCCGCCAGGGCGGACGTCTTGCCGTACGCCCACTGGTCCAGTGGCCGGCCCATCCCGGTGAAGTGCACCTTGTACTCGCCCGGGGGCAGGTCGTCGAGGTGCCAGCGGCCGTCCGCACCGGTGCTGCCGTCGCGGGAGAAGCCGGTGGTGTTCTCGCGGAACGTGACCCGCACGCCGTCCATGCCGTTGCCCTGCTCGTCGGTGAATCGGCCCTCGGCCGAACCGGCCGGCAGCAGCGTCTCGTCGGCGGTGGTCACCGTGTCCGCGACGACGGTGAACACCGTGGCGTTCGCGCGCTCGTCGCTGTTGGGCACCCACCGCACCGACTCGAAGCCGTACTCGTAGCCGATGACGTAGCGGCCCGGGAACACCTCCATGGAGTAGTTGCCGTCGGTGTCGGTGCTGGTCGAGCCCGCGGTGGGGCCCTCGCCGTCCGGCTCGGCGTAGACGGACAGGTACGGCACCGGCGAGCCGTCGGCCCGGGTGATGCGGCCCGCGATCGTGCCGACCGCCAGCGCGGTCTGGTCCACCGTGAGGGTCTGGCCCACGGCGACGGTGTAGAGACCGGCCTCCTCGAAGGTGCGTACACCCGGAGCGAACTGCACGCCCACGTTGCCGCTGAACCGGATCCGGTAGGAGCCGGCCGGCGCCTGCATGGTCCAGCTGCCGTCGGTGTCGGTGCCGGCGTCCACCAGGCTGTCGCCCAAGCTGTTCACCGCGCTGACGTAGGCCCACTGGATCGGAGTGCCGTCGGTGCGGGTGAGCCGCCCGGTGATGGTGCCGGTGGGCAGGAGCTGGTCGTTCACCACGGTGTCCGCGCCCGCGGTGACCGTGACCAGCGCCGCCGCCTCCCAGCTGAGTGCCTGGTAGGCGTACTGGGGGACGTGGCCGTCCGCCCGGAAGGTGACCTTGTAGTCGTCGCCCGGGGCGAGGTCGGTGATCTGGTAGTGGCCGTTCTCGTCCGTGTACGCGTAGCCCCAGCCGGTGCCGGAGGCGTCCACCCACGCGTAGGCGACGGGCGCGCCGTTGTCGGTGAGGGTGCCGGAGATCGTGCCGGTCGTGGCCTCGGCGTGCGCCGGCGCGGTCAGTCCCATGGTGGCGACCGCGACGGTGAGCAGCGTCAACCCGAGCCGGCGCAGGGTGTGTCTGCGCATGCGTCCTCGGTTCTCGTGAGGGGTGTGCACGCACGGGCATAGAGGGTTCCCCGTGAATGTGAGCGCAGAATAGCGGCCGGATCCGTCAGTCCGCCGTCCCGGCGGAGTCGTGAAACGACGGAGGGGGCGGCGTGACGCCACCCCCTCCGTACGGCTTCACCGCGGTGCGATCACCGGGGCTGCGGCCCGCCGCCGCCCGGCAGCACCGGCTGCGTCGGCATCGTGCCCGGCACCGGCCTGGCCGGCGGTGTGGGCTGCAGCGGCACGTCGATCGCGGCCTTGCTGCCGCAGATCACCATCGTGGTCGGCGAGGTGACGCAGAAGTTCACCAGCTGGTCACGGCGGCCGACGGTGAGCTTGCCGGTGAACTTGACCGCCTGGTAGGTCGGCCAGGGACCCTCGAGCCCGACCGTCATCTGCACCGGACCCAGCACCCGCAGCGTGTACCGGCCCCCCGCCCGCACGCTGGTGACGGCGACGTAGTCGTTCGTCGTCACATCACCCGCCACGAGGTAGTGGTCCGTCAGGTCCTCGGCGCCCTCGGGCATCGTGATCGTGCCACTGATGCGCCGGCCCACCTTCATGTTGTAGTCGTAAGTGGTCGGGGTGCCCGCGGTGAGCTTCACCGGGGTCGCGCTGAACCGGTCGGGCTTGCCGCCGCTCCACTGCATCGCGTGGTCGATCGCGCTGAAGACCAACGGCCAGCTGTACGGCCCGAAGAAGCTCGTGGCGTACTTGCCGTCCTCGTCGAGCTGCACGTCGCCGAAGCCGCCGCCGAGGCCCGGGTGGGGCGTGTACATGCCCACCGAGCCCCAGGTGATCGGCTGCCCGGTCTCGCTGGTGACGGTGCCCTTGAGCGGGGCGCGCCTGTCCATCCTGATCGCGGGGCCGGTGGTCCAGCCCTGCGCGGCCGGGGTGACCGTCACCGCCTGCCGCTGGTCGCCCGTGCCGCCGGTGGCGCCCACCCACTGGGCACCGTGCACGGCCTCCTCGTACGGCGCGACGAAGATCTTGACCGGGCCGGACTCGGGCAGGTAGGTGATGCGGTAGTTGCCGTTCTCGTCGGTGCTGTCACCGCAGCCGTCGGGCAGCGAGAAGCGCGTCGCGCGGACGGCGATCACGCAGACGTCACGCACCGCGGCGCCGGTCACCCGGTCGACGATGGTGCCCGTCAGGGCGCGGACGCGGGTGAGCGACACCATCACGGTGACGGTCTGGCCTCCTGCGCCGACGGTCGCGCTGACCTGCCCGTCGACCGAGGCGTACCCGGCGGCGCTGAGCGAGATCGGGTGCGTGCCCACCGGGATGCCGGTCAGCGTGAGCGTGTCGCCCTCGGCCTGGCCGTAGCCGTTGTAGACGCCGGCGGTGAAGCCCTTGACCGCGGCACCCGTGGTCGAGTCCTTCGCCTTGATCTTGACTGTGCCGGTGGGCAGCAGACTGTCGTTCACGGTTGTGGTGCCGCCCGCGGCCACCGGGAAGACGTTCGCGGTCTCCTCGGTGAGCTTGCCGGTCGCCCACTGCTCGAACGTGCCCTCCAGATCGCGGAAGCTGACCGTGTAGGAGCCGGTGAAGACCTCGTCGATCTGGTAGTAGCCGTCCTCGTCGGCGTTCGTCCAGGCCGCGCCGTAACCGCCGACCGGGCGGGCGATGGCCTCGACGCCGGCCGCGCCCTCGTCGCCGATGGTGAACCGGCCCTTGACCGTGCCGGTGCCCAGCAGCTGGTCGTCGACGTCGGTCACCGCGTTCTCGGCGATGGTCACCGTCTGCGCCGCGGACTCGACCAGCGTGTGCGGGTACAGCATGATCGACCCGCTGTCCAGGCGGAACATGGCCCGGTACGGGCCGGGCGGCAGGCCGTCGAGGCGGTAGTCGCCGTTCTCGTCGGTGTAGGCGCTGGTGTACACGTACTCCGGGTTGTCCTCGGTGCCGGCGAAGATGATCTCCAGGCCGTAGCCGACCCGCTGGCCGGCCGCGTCGAGTACGGTGCCGGCGGCGGAGCCGTTCGGCCGTGCCGTCTCGTTCACGGTGACGGTCTGGTCCGCGGCGACCGCGACGGCCTGTGCGTCGGCGAAGTCCCGGGCACCCGGCACGTACTGGCGGGAGTTGCCGATCGTGAAGGAGACGACGTGCGTGCCCTCGGGCACGACCATGCTGTAGTAGCCCTGCGCGTCAGTGGACGCCGAGCCGCCGCTGTGCTCCTCGGTCTCGGGGTCGTGCGTGGCGATCATGGCGTTGGCCATGCCGCCGCCGATGTTGTTGACCAGCCGTCCGGAGATGGTGCCGATGGGCACCAGCGCGTCGTCGACCACCGTGTTCGCGCCGGCGGAGACCGCGTGCATCGCCGCGTCGTAGTAGCCGATGGTGGCCGGCGCGTACTGCGTCGGGTGACCCGCTGCGCTGACCTGGACCCGATACACGTCGGGCTGGAGGTTGAGGATCTGGTAGTCGCCGTTGGCGTCGGTGACGGCGTAGCCGCCCGCACCGGTTTCGGTGGAGGCGTACACGAACGCGGCTTCGACCGGCTGATTCTTGTAGGTGATCTTGCCCGAGATCGTGCCGGTGTCGGCTGCATGCGCGGGCGTGGTCATGCCCAGAGTCGTGACGACCACGGCCAGCAGCATCAGCCCGACCCGGCGCAGAGGTGGTCTGCGCATGTTTCCTCAAGGGTGGGAAGGGAGGTGCGCTTGGACCGGGGTTAAGAGGCCCCGTTGGGATGCACGATAATGGATCGAAGCGACGCGACGTGAGGTACTTTCGGGCGGTCTCGGTGTCGCGGGACTCCGTCGGGCGGATCGTGCCGAGATGTCCGGTGACGGGGCCGCTGCCCGGCTGCGGGGCCGCACGTGGCGCACGCCACATCGCAACCCTGGGCGCGCGACACGGTATCCGCTTTGCTCTCTCCCGTGGGGGCACGGTATTCTTCTGCGTCGGTGGTCATCAGGGCAGCCTGGGGACCACCATGGAGGCTTCGCCTAGTTCGGTCTATGGCGCCGCACTGCTAATGCGGTTGGGGTCTTAAAGCCCCTCCCGGGTTCGAATCCCGGAGCCTCCGCGCAGGACCACCTGAGCGGTCGGGAAATCGGCCGTGTATGCTGATCCAGCACGCAAGCGCCCGTAGCTCAACGGATAGAGCATCTGACTACGGATCAGAAGGTTAGGGGTTCGAGTCCCTTCGGGCGCACATAGGCCCCCCTGAACAGCAGTTCAGGGGGGCGTTTGCATGTCCCGGGCAGTGCCGGCGGCGAGCGCGCGTACGCGCCATCGCGCCCGCACCACCGGAGGCAGCGCGGGCGTGGCGTGATGAGGGGCGGGTCAGTCCTGGCGGTTCGGGTCCTTGACGAAGACCCCGTCCCCCTGTCGTCCCTCGATCAGCCCCTCGGCCTTGAGCACCAGCATGGCGCCGCGGACCGAGCCGTAGCTGATCTGGTACTCCTCGCGGATCTGGCTGATGGAGGGCAGTTTGTCGCCCGGCTTCAGCTCTCCCGAGCGGATCTTGTCGCGGATGGCGTTGGCCAGCCGCTCGTACTTTGCGGTCATACCATCTCCCATGGCTCGCCCCAGTAGTAGATCACCGTCACTTGTCCGGAATCAACTCACCGGGCGCGATACCTAGACATAGTCAACTACCTCGTTTATGGTGATGGCGGTCTCCTTCCCATGGCTCGCACCCCAGGGGACGGAGGCCGAGGGTGTGCCGGCTGCTGCGAGGGACGCGTAGACGGTGTGCCGGGCGCGGTGGCCGCTCCTACCTGTGTGCCGTGAGCCGCCGCGCCCATCCAGCGCATACGCAGGGGATCCGTATGGCGTTCCGGCCCAGCCGTTCGGCCTACGGGGGCGGAGCCTCGTTACCAAACCGTTACTGATCGGTAAACATCCACCGTCGGTGACCAGCGCCATACCCAAAGCGGGCAATCAACCCGATCCCTTGCCCACCCCCTCACGCAAAGTGATGATCACCTACTGTGCAGACCACCCACTGTTACTGGCCAGTAGCTTGCCTCTTGTGGTCCGCGTCATAAGGGTGAAACATCTTGCCCACCCCCGGGCGCGGTGCATCCTGCGCGCGGCGAAGACAGACCCCGCAGGCGGTGCGCCGCGGGTTGAACCCCATCGCGAGGAGGTCCCTGTGAAGGACTCGCAAGGCAATCTGGTACTGGGGCGTACCAGATGGCGGCGCTTCGCCGCCCTGGTGATCCCGGCGACCATCGCCGTGACCGGCCTGATGGCCGGCGTGGCCAACGGCGCGGTGTCGGTCACCTTCCACGTCTCCGGGCAGACCGCGAAGATCTCGGCCGACAAGCTCGACGGCAAGGGCTTCGCCCAGTACGGCGGCGTGCTGATGGAGAAGAACGGCACCCCGCACGTCGTGGCGATGTCGGCCATCAAGAGCGCCGAGCTGGAGAACCTGTGCCAGTCGGTGACCACCCCGATCCCGGGCCTGGGCAACTTCACCCTCTACATCCGGGCGGGCCGCGCCGAGGGCGCGCCGGTGACGGCGAACAACCTGCTCATCGGGATGGACAAGCTCGGCGGCGACGCGACCTTCACCAACATCGACATCGGTGTGGACGCGTCGGAGCTGACCAAGGGCGGCCCGAACCACGGCGACGCCGGCCTGTTCGGCCAGGAGGCCGACCGTGCCGTCATCACCGACCTCAAGCAGATCGCCCGCAGCACGCAGGCCGGCACGTTCGCGCTGACCGGGCTGTCGCTGTCCATCGCCCAGGACAGCACCGGCTGTTTCCCGAACTCCGCCATCAACTGAGCGCCCCGGCTGGAGGCGCGCCGCTCCCGGTGCGCCTCCGGCCCGCTGAATCCTTGGAGGCACCGTGATCCTGAGGCAGCTGTCTCGCACCTGGTGGGGACGCCGCCGCCCGTTCTGGGGTGGTCTGCTGACCATCCTCGCCGGTGTGGAGATCATCGCCACGACCAAGATGACCCTGCACGGGGCCACCATCAGCGTGGGTCTCACCGGTTTCCAGTCCCTGCTCATCCCGTTCGTGCTGGTGGTGTGCGGCCTGCTGGCCTGGTTCACCCCGGCCCAGCGGATGTTCTACGGCCTGGTCGCGGTGTTCGTGGCGATCTACTCGCTGATCGCCGTGAACCTCGGCGGCTGGTTCGTGGGCACGCTGCTCGGCATCGTCGGCGGCGGCCTGATCTTCGCCTGGAACCCGGTGGAGCCGGCCGGTGACGGGGCGGAGCCCGGCGAGCCCGAGTCCGGTGCCGACGGGGATCAGCAGGCCGACATGGACGGCCTGCTGGACGGCCCGATGACGGACACCCCGCCGCCCGCGGTCAACCCGCTGCGCGACGGCGTGCCCGGCTCGCGGCAGCCGTCCGGCGAGGAGACCGTCGCGGACGAGCGGCGCAACGGACCCCGCCACGCCGCCATGGTGATCACCGTGGCGACGCTGGCGACCACCGCGCTCGGCCTGTTCGTCACGCAGCAGCCCGCCAGCGCGGCGGACTGCCGGCCGGCCGCCACGTCGGACCACCCGGTGCAGGACTTCCTCACCGGGGTCGTCGACACCATCGGCGGCCTGCTGGGCAGCGGCGACACCGCGTCGCCCAGCCCGTCCCCGTCGCCCGAGCCGTGCCCGACGCAGGAGCCCAGCCCGGAGCCGACCGGCGGGCCGAACCCGACGGCCAAGCCCAAGCCCACGCTCAGCCGGCCGGTCCCTTCCGTGAAGCCCGGCCGGCCGACCGAGAAGCCGGTGAAGACCCTGCGGGCGGCCCGGAACCAGAAGCCGGTCGCCGCCTGCCCGTCCCGGATGACCGGCAGCCGGGTGTCGATGGAGGGGCTGACCTTCGACGGCATCGTGGAGCTGCCGACCAAGCAGGGCACCATCCGGACCCTGCGGTTCTCCATGACCAAGTCGGTCACCCGTGACTTCAAGCTCGTGCCGTGCGCCGTGAACGGCTGGACCACCGAGATCACGACGCCGGCCCTGACCGTGGCGGACCGCGACGACACGCGGGTGTTCTTCTACACCAGCCGCTTCCGGGGCAACGCCCTCGGTGTGCTGCCGGTGGACTACACCCCTGACGAGCCGCCGCTGCTCACCCCGCCCCTGGTCTTCTTCACCGACCCGGTCATCGACCTGGTGTACGTCGACGCGCCGTCGCTGACCGCGCCCGACATGGTGGTCAAGACGATCAAGGCCTGATCAGGCAGGAAACAAGGAGGCCCCCGGCCGCGGATTCGCGGGCGGGGGCCTCCGGCGTCTGGTACGCCGTCAGGAGGCGACGACCGTGTCCAGGGCGATCTCGACCATCTGGGAGAAGGTCTGCTCCCGCTCCTGGGCGGTGGTGGCCTCGCCGCGCTTGATGTGGTCGCTGACGGTGAGCAGGGTCAGCGCCCGCGCGTCGTAGCGGGCCGCGATCGTGTACAGCGCCGCCGACTCCATCTCCACCGCGAGCACGCCGTAGTCGGCGAGCGTGTCGTAGAGGTCGGGGCGGTCGGTGTAGAAGGCGTCCGCGGCCAGGATCGGGCCGACGCGCATGCTGATGCCGCGCTGCGCGGCCACGTCGACCGCGGTGCGCAGCAGCTCGAAGTTCGCCACCGGGGCGTAGTCGATGAGACCGTCGAAGCGCATCCGGTTCATGTTCGAGTCGGTGCTGGAGCCGATGGCGGCCACCACGTCCCGCAGGTTGAGCGAGTCGGCGAGCGCCCCGCACGAACCGACCCGGATCAGGGTCTTCACGCCGTACTCGTTGATCAGCTCGTGGGCGTAGATGGACGCCGAGGGCATGCCCATGCCCGAACCCTGCACGGAGACCCGGGTGCCCTGGTAGGTGCCGGTGAAACCGAACATGTTGCGCACCGTCGAGTAGCACTTGGCGTCCTCGAGGTAGGTCTCCGCGATCCATTTCGCCCGCAGCGGGTCGCCCGGCATGAGGACCCGGTCCGCGATCTCTCCGGGCTTGGCGCCGATGTGCGTACTCATGCGCCGATCATCCCACGGGCCCGCGGCGGCCGGTCAGCAGATCACCACGGCCCGGATCGGGCCCGGAGACGCAGCACGCCCGGCGTCCTCGCGGACCTGCCGGGCGTGCTGACTTGGCGGTGGCGGCGGGATTTGAACCCGCGGAGGGCGTAAACCCTCACACGCTTTCGAGGCGTGCTCCTTAGGCCACTCGGACACACCACCGCCGCAGACTCTACACGAGGGTTCAGCAGGAACCGAAACCGGTATTGAAGAGCCGCGTCAGGTAGTCGCCGTAGCCGGCGACGGCCTTCTGCACGGTGACTCCGTCGTGGAGGAACAGGTAGCCGCGGTCGCCCTGGGTGATCAGCAGGCCGTCGAAGCGGTGGCTGCCCGCCGGTGCGGTCAGCACCTGTGCGCCGGGGTACGCCGCCCGCACGTCCTGCAGGGCGCTGCCGGTGCTGATGCCCTCGGGGGTGTGCAGCGGGGCGTCGAACCACATCATCACCAGGCGGTCGTCGGCGGCGAAGACGAGGTTGCCCTGCGGCATGCCGGTGACCTGCGAGCTGCAGCCGGCGCGGGACTGGTCCAGGCGGCTGCCGAGCTCAACGCGGCTCGCGCCGAAGCGCACGTCACGCACGCCCTGGAAGTGAACGATGTCGGGGCCCTGAGCGACGGCGGTGGCGCTGGCGACCACTCCCTGAGCGGGGGTGGTCCGGGCCTGTGTCGACTGGGCGGCGCACGCGACGCCGCTCAGCATCATGACGGTCGCGAGGGCGAATGCTCCACGCATGACTGTCCTCCTGGTAGACACGGCCTGTGAGTTGACACTCACCGGGGGTGAGGTCGTGCACTCGACTATACGACTACTTTCCGTGATGGCCACTTCACGTTGAGCCCTTCTCGGGTTTCGGATGGCCCATATTTATCCAGTTTGAGGCTGTTTTATGCGCGATAGTGCGCCCAGGAAACCCCAGAACGGGTCAAACCACCGGCATAATCCGGTCCGAAGATTTTCTGCTCGGACGTCCCGGCCCTGGAAGCAACGGGCGAGCAGGGGCGGGGGATGCGGGGCGGAACGGAGCAGGCCCCGCTCCGAGCCGGAGCGGGGCCTGTCGTGAGCGCGTCTGCGCTGGTGGCGGAGGATACGAGATTCGAACTCGTGAGGGTTTTATCCCAACACGCTTTCCAAGCGTGCGCCCTAGGCCTCTAGGCGAATCCTCCGCGGAAAGAATACATGCGGGGTCCGGCGCATTGCGCTCACCCCCGCCGGGTACAGTGAAGCAGCCCCCGTGCGGCGGCACCCTGCGAACCTCCCCAGGGCCGGAAGGCAGCAAGGATAAGCAGGCAATACCGGGTGCACGGGGGCCCTTCATGTCCGCCCCCCGCGCTGGGATCCGGCACTGACGGTCCCGGGGTCTAGGCTGAGGGCGACAGCAGACGTCGGTGGACAGGGGAGTGCGGCGATGCGGCCGGGTGGACAGCCGAACATGCAGCAGCTGATGAAGCAGGCGCAGAAGATGCAGCAGCAGCTGGCATCGGCGCAGGCGGCGCTGGCCGAGGCCGAGGTCACCGGCACGTCCGGGGGCGGCCTGGTCACCGTCACGATGAGCGGCTCCGGTGAGTTCCGCAAGATCTCCATCGACCCGAAGGCGGTCGACCCGGAGGACGTGGAGACGCTGGAGGACCTGGTCGCGGCCGCGATCACGAACGCCGCCGACGAGGTGCGCAAGCTCACCGAGCAGAAGATGGGTCCGCTCTCCGCCGGTCTCGGCGGCATGGGCCTTCCCTTCTAGGCCCGGCCCGCCGTGTACGAAGGCGCGATCCAGGATCTGATCGACGAGCTCGGCCGGCTCCCCGGAGTGGGGCCCAAGAGCGCCCAGCGCATCGCGTTCCACGTGCTCTCGGCCGATCCGACGGACATCAAGCGGCTGGCCGCCGCGCTCACCCGGGTGAAGGAGCAGGTGCGCTTCTGCGTGCTCTGCTTCAACGTCGCCGAGGAGGAGCAGTGCCGCATCTGCCGTGACCCGCGGCGCCGCGACGACGCGCTGTGCGTGGTCGAGGAGCCCAAGGACGTGGTCGCGATCGAGCGGACCAACGAGTTCCGCGGCCGGTACCACGTGCTCGGCGGGGCGATCAATCCGCTGGAGGGCATCGGGCCCGACCACCTGCGCATCCGCGAGCTGATGGCGCGGCTCAGCTCCGGCGCGGTCACCGAGCTCATCCTGGCCACCGACCCGAACACCGAGGGTGAGGCCACCGCGACCTATCTCGCGCTCATGGTCAAGCCGATGGGGATCACGGTGTCCCGGCTGGCGAGCGGCCTGCCGGTGGGCGGCGACCTGGAGTACGCCGACGAGATCACTCTCGGTCGCGCCTTCGAGGGACGCCGGACCCTGTAGCCGGGCCGCTGACAACGTCGGCCGGAACGGCAGAAATTCGCATAGGCCAATGCCTTTGCGGCTGTCACCTGCGATTTTTACTTAGCATGGCGTCCGATTTTTATAACGCCACCATCACGGCCCGGCCTGAACTTGGTTACAGGCACTGCGCAAACTTGACGCAGC
This sequence comes from Catellatospora sp. IY07-71, assembly GCF_018326265.1. Taxonomy (GTDB): domain Bacteria; phylum Actinomycetota; class Actinomycetes; order Mycobacteriales; family Micromonosporaceae; genus Catellatospora. Next base: position 1,256,352 of record NZ_AP023360.1, on the reverse strand, counting down.
GTTTGGTCGCGAAGAATGCTCTGATCATGCGGTGGCGTGCACCACACTCCACCGCGGTCGCCCTGTCATCCGACCGCCCCCACGGTGGAGAGAGGGTCGGGCGGCGCGAATCACGCAGGTAACAACCGAGCGGATGTCGCGCGCGGCGCACCGGTCCCGCCCAGCAGGGGCGAGACGGTGGTGCACCGTGGGCCTCCGCGGGGGAGGCAGCCCGTTCATGGCCACGTCAACCGACACCTCGGCCCCCGAGGCGACCCAGGCGCCAGTCAAGGCGATCGAAGGGCGCTCGCTCGGCCGCATCGCCTGGACGCGCCTCAAGCGCGACAAGGCGGCCATGACCGGTGGCGTCGTCGTGATCCTGCTCATCCTCATGGCGGTGTTCGCCCCGCTGATCGTCGGCTGGTTCGGGCACCCGCCGAACGAGTTCCACCAGGACAACACCCTGCTCGCGCCGGAGCTGGGCGGTCTGCCCCGCGGCGACTTCCTGTTCTTCGAGAACAGCGGCATCAGCGGCGACTTCCTGTTCGGCCTGGAGCCGCAGAACGGCCGCGACCTGTTCAGCGAGGTCGTCTACGGCGCCCGGGTGTCGCTGCTGATCGCGTTCCTGGCGACGCTGGTCTCCGTGGTGATCGGCTCCACCCTCGGCGTGATCGCCGGCTTCTTCGGCGGCTTCGTCGACACCGTGATCAGCCGCCTGATGGACATCTTCCTGGCGTTCCCGCTGTTGCTGTTCGCTATCGCGCTGGTCGGCGTGCTGCCCGACCGGGCGTTCGGGCTGTCCGGCAACTCGCTGCGCATCGCCCTGCTCATCTTCATCATCGGCTTCTTCAACTGGCCGTACATGGCTCGCATCGTGCGCGGCCAGACCCTGTCGCTGCGCGAGCGCGAGTTCGTCGACGCCGCCCGCAGCCTGGGCGCCCGCGGCCCGTACATCATCGTCAAGGAGATGCTGCCCAACCTGGTGGCCCCGATCCTGGTGTACGCCACGCTGCTGATCCCGACGAACGTGCTGTTCGAGGCGGCGCTGTCCTTCCTCGGCGTGGGCGTGCAGCGCCAGGTCGTCGGCGAGCCCGGCGTGACCTGGGGCGGCCTGCTCGCCGACGCGGCCCGCAACTACACCGTGCCGCACTTCATGTTCTTCCCCGGCATGGCGATCTTCATCACCGTGCTGGCCTTCAACCTGTTCGGCGACGGCCTCCGCGACGCGCTCGACCCCAAGAGCAAGCGCTGACGGACCCAGCCAGGCATTACCACCCAAGCGCGGTTCGAGACACGGACCGTTCCCCCCAGGGAGGAAGTTAGTGAGAAACAAGGGAAGGGTGCTTGCGGCGACCACGGCCGTCTTCGCACTCGCGGTGACCGCGGCCTGCGGCACCGGTGACGACACTCCGAAGCCCACGGAGGTGAAGCCGGAGTTCAACGCCGCGCTCACCGCGGTCTTCAACCCTTCTGACAAGAAGGGTGGCACGCTCAAGATGGCCATCTCGTCGGACTGGGACTCGGTCGACCCCGGCGACACCTACTACGGCCTCTCCTGGAACCTGCTGCGCCTCTACGGCCGTTCGCTGGTCATGTTCAAGCCGGCGGCCGGTTCGGCCAGCTCGGAGCTCGTCCCGGACCTCGCCGAGAGCCTGGGCGTGCCCAGCGACGGCGGCAAGACCTGGACCTACAAGCTCCGTGCGGGTGTGAAGTTCGAGGACGGCACCCCGATCACGTCGAAGGACGTGAAGTACGCGGTCATGCGGTCCATGGACAAGGAGGTGCTGGTCAACGGCTACACCTACTTCAACGACTTCCTGGACCTCGAGGCCACCTACAAGGGCCCGTTCAAGGACAAGGCCGCCGACACCAAGGCGATCGAGACCCCGGACGACCAGACCATCGTCTTCCACCTGAAGCAGGCCTTCGGCGGCTTCGACTACTTCGCGATGCTGCCGGCGACCGTGCCGGTGCCCGCGAAGGCTGACACCGGTGTGAAGTACAAGGAGCACGTCGTCTCCTCCGGCCCGTACATGTTCGACAAGTACGAGGCGGGCAAGGGCTTCACCCTCAAGCGCAACCCGAACTGGGACCCGGCGACCGACCCGAACCGCAAGGCGCTGCCGGACGCGTACGACGTCAAGATCGGCCTGAACGCCGACGACATCGACAACCAGCTGATCTCCGGCGACCTGCACGTCGACATCGCGGGCACCGGCGTGCAGCCGGCCGCGCTGCCGAAGGTCCTGCAGGACCCGGCGATCAAGGCGTACGCCGACAACCCGGCCGTCGCCCGCCTGTGGTACACCTCGATCAACCCGAAGGTCGCTCCGCTCGACAACATCGAGTGCCGCAAGGCCGTGATGTACGCGATGGACCGCACCTCGTACCAGGCCGCGTTCGGTGGCGAGTTCGCCGGTGGCCAGATCGCCACCAGCATCATGCCGCCCCAGATCCCGGGCTACGCGCCGACCAACGTCTACCCGGCGGGCGCGGACAACAAGGGTGACGTCGAGAAGGCCAAGGCCGCGCTGACCGCTTGCGGCAAGCCGGACGGCTTCGAGATCACCATGGGCTTCCGGGCCGAGCGTCCCAAGGAGAAGGCGACCGCCGAGGCGTTCCAGCAGGCGCTGGCCAAGGTCGGCATCAAGGTCACCATCAAGGGCTTCCCGGTCGGCGACTACTTCTCGCTCTACGCGGGCAAGCCGTCCTACCGCAACAGCCCGACCACCGGCCTCGGTCTGATGACCAACGGCTGGGGCGCCGACTGGAACGACGGCTACGGCTTCCTGTCGCAGATCGTCGACAGCCGCGTCATCCGTGACTCGGGTGGCTCGTCCAACCTCTCCGTCATGATCCCCGAGGTCGACCAGCTGATCGACCAGGCTCTGGCCGAGACGGACGTCAAGAAGCGTGAAGCTCTGTGGGCGCAGATCGACAAGCGCGTCATGGAGGAGGCCGTCATCCTGCCGGGTGTCTGGTCGAAGGCCCTGACCCTGCGTGGCAAGGGCGTGACCAACGTCTTCGTCAACGAGGCGTTCGGTCAGTACGACTACCTCTCCATGGGCGTCGCGCAGTAATCCGCGCGGCAACCGAATCTGCTCCAACCCACCTGGCAACACACCAAAGGTAGGTGAAGGCACATGGGGGGCCGGTCCGGCCGGGCTGAGAAGCCCGGCCGGACCGGCGCCCCGGGCCGAAAATCGTGGTCACATACATCATTCGCCGTACGCTCGGCGCGCTGCTGATCCTGTTCGTGGTCAGCCTGGCGACGTTCCTGATCTTCTTCGGGCTGCCCCGGCTCGCCGGCGCGACGCCCGAGACGTTCGCCGCCCGGTACGTCGGCAAGACCGCCGACGCCGAGACCCAGCGCATCTACGCCGAGAAGCTGGGCTTCTACGACCCGCTCTACGAGCAGTACGGCCGGTGGATCGGCGCCGTCGTCACCGGCACCGAGTACGACTACGGCACGGGTGTCGAGCAGTGCGCGGCCCCCTGCTTCGGCTACTCCTTCCGCACCAACCAGCCGGTCTGGGACGACCTGCTGGACCGGCTCCCGGTCACCGGGTCGCTGGCGCTGGGCGCCTCGATCATCTGGTTGCTGACCGGCGTCGCCGTCGGCGTGCTGAGCGCGCTGAGACGGGGCAGTTTCTTCGACCGAGCAGCCATGACCGGTGCGCTGGCAGGCGTGTCCTTACCGCCGTACTTCACCGGTCTGATGATGCTGTACTTCATCAGTTACAAGCTGGGCTGGACGGCGCCCGGCGGCAGCTACACCGACTTCACCGATGATCCGGGCGAGTGGGCGTACAACCTGATCCTGCCCTGGATCACGCTGGCGCTGCTGAACGCCGCCGCCTACGCGCGGTTCACCCGCGCCGGCATGCTCGACACCATGGGCGAGGACTTCGTCCGCACCGCGCGGGCCAAGGGTCTGACCGAGGGCGTGGTCGTCACCAAGCACGGCCTGCGCGCGGCGCTCACCCCCATCATCACGATCTTCGGTATGGACGTCGGCCTGCTGCTGGGCGGCGCGATCCTGACCGAGAGCACCTTCGGGCTGAAGGGTCTGGGCTACTTCGCCATCGACGCCATCGGCAAGCAGGACTTCCCCCAGATCATGGGCGTGACGATGTTCGCGGCGTTCTTCGTCGTCGTCGCCAACCTGATCGTTGATCTGCTCTACGCGGTGGTCGACCCGCGGGTGAGGCTGTCATGAACAATGTGATCTCTCCTCGTCAGGATCCGACCCGGACTCCATTCCTGGAGCTGCGCGACCTGAGGGTCCACTTCCCGACCGACGACGGCCTGGTCAAGTCCGTCGACGGCCTGTCGTTCTCGCTGGAGCGGGGCAAGACGCTGGGCATCGTGGGCGAGTCGGGCTCCGGCAAGTCCGTGTCCAGCCTCGGCATCCTCGGCATCTACCACCGCAAGAACGCGAAGATCTCCGGCGAGATCTGGCTGGACGGCCAGGAGCTGGTCAGTTCCTCCCAGGAGACCGTGCGCGGGCTGCGCGGCAAGCGGATGGCGATGATCTTCCAGGACCCGCTGTCGGCGATGCACCCGTACTACACGGTGGGCGCGCAGATCATCGAGGCCTACCGGGTGCACAACAAGGTGTCCAAGAAGGTCGCCCGCAAGCACGCGATCGACCTGCTGGCCAGGGTCGGCATCCCGCAGCCGGACAAGCGCGTGGACGACTACCCGCACCAGTTCTCCGGCGGCATGCGCCAGCGCGCCATGATCGCTATGGCGCTGTCCTGCGACCCGGAGCTGCTGATCGCGGACGAGCCGACCACCGCGCTCGACGTGACCGTGCAGGCGCAGATCCTGGACCTGATGCGCGACCTGCAGCGGGAGTTCAACTCCGCGCTGATCATCATCACGCACGACCTGGGCGTCACCGCCGAGCTGGCCGACGACGTGCTGGTCATGTACGGCGGCAAGTGCATCGAGTACGGCACCGCCACGGAGATCTTCGAGAACCCCGGGCACCCGTACACCTGGGGTCTGCTCGGCTCGATGCCGCGCCTGGACCAGGCCGTCACCGAGCGGCTGCTGCCCATCAAGGGCACCCCGCCGTCGCTGATCAACGTGCCGTCGGGCTGCGCCTTCCACCCGCGCTGCGCGTACGCGGAGCAGACCGGCGGCCTGGACCGCACCGTGGTGCCCGAGCTGCAGCTCACCGGCACCAGCGGGCACCGGGTGCGCTGCCACCTGCCTTCGCATGTGCGGCAGGAGATCTGGCGCAACGAGATCAAGCCGAATCTGGAGGGCGTGGCATGAGCACCCCCAACAACGCCCTGCTGTCGGTGCGCGGCCTGCAGAAGCACTTCCCGATTACCAAGGGCCTGCTCAAGCGCAAGGTCGGCGCGGTGCAGGCGGTGGACGGCCTGGACTTCGACGTGATGCCGGGCGAGACGCTGGGCCTGGTCGGCGAGTCCGGCTGCGGCAAGACGACCACCGGGCGCCTGCTGACCCGGCTCATCGAGCCGACCGGCGGCAACATCACCTTCGAGGGCCACGACATCACGCACCTGTCGCAGGGCAAGCTCCGCCCGCTGCGCCGGGACCTGCAGATGATCTTCCAGGACCCGTACTCGTCGCTGAACCCCCGGCACACCGTCGGCGCCATCGTCGGCGCGCCGTTCCGGATCCAGGGCGTCAAGACCGAGCAGGGTGTGAAGAAGGAGGTGCAGCGGCTGCTGGAGCTGGTGGGCCTCAACCCCGAGCACTACAACCGCTACCCGCACGAGTTCTCCGGCGGTCAGCGCCAGCGCATCGGCATCGCCCGTACGCTCGCCCTGAAGCCCAAGATGATCATCGCGGACGAGCCGGTGTCGGCGCTGGACGTGTCGATCCAGGCGCAGGTCGTCAACCTGCTGGAGGACCTCCAGGAGGAGCTGGGCCTGACCTACGTCGTGATCGCGCACGACCTGTCGGTGGTGCGGCACATCTCCGACCGGGTCGCGGTCATGTACCTCGGCAAGATCGTCGAGATCGGCGACCGGGACTCGCTGTACCTGCAGCCCCGGCACCCGTACACGGCCGCGCTGCTGTCGGCGGTGCCCGTGCCGGACCCGCGCCGGCGCGACGGGGGCCAGCGGGAGCGCATCCTGCTCACCGGCGACGTGCCCAGCCCGATCAACCCGCCCTCCGGCTGCCGGTTCCGCACCCGCTGCTGGAAGGCGCAGGACATCTGCGCGACCACCCCGCCGCCCCTGGTCCTGCACGGCACCGACACCCCCGGCCACCTCGCGGCCTGCCACTTCCCCATGGCCGACGGCGAAAAGCGCTGACCCCGCGCCCCCTTCGGGCGCAACTCTCAAAGACTCGCGGCCTCAGGACTGTCCTGAGGCCGCGAGTCGTTGAGAGTTGTGGGAGTGCCCGCCTTGGGCCGGACGAGGCCGCGGACCGGGCTCAGTCGAGTTTTTCCAATTGGAAAGAGGTGCGGAGGGACTCGACCGCGGCCTGCTCGGTGGTCTGGCGGGCGGTGGCGGCGTCGACGATCTCGTCGGTGGGCTCGTCACCGGGGTCGAACCCCTCGATGGTGGGCGGCGGCGGCCCGTCGAACTCCGGGTCGTACGGCGGCTCCTCCAGGGGCGGGCCGTCGTCGGCGACCTGGGCGCGGCGCCCCGTGGCCTGCGCGGGGGCTGCTCCGCCGACCCGTGCCGGGGTCGGCCAGTCGTCGCCGGACGCCGCGGCGGGGCGGCGGGCGGGCTCGGCGGACCTGGCCGGAGCATTGCGCGGCGGGGCCGAGGCGGGCGCGGCGGCCATGGCACGGGACGTTGCCGGGCGCTGGTCGCCACCCACCTCGCAGCGCAGCTGCCAGTTGCCGCCGAGCACCTGGTGCACGGCGTCCAGCAGCGGGGCCGGGTCGTTCTCCACGCCGTTCGCGTGCACGCGATGCTTGAACACCAGCACCAGGGTGCTGCCCTCGATGTCGCGGACCACCGCCTCGCGCGCGAACGCAGCGGCCTTCTTGCTGCTGCGGCCGACCATCCGCACGATCTCGTCCCAGGACCGGCGCACCGCGACCGCGTTGTCGGCCCCACCGGGAGACGCCGCAGGCGGTGCGGCAGCGGCCTGCGCGGGAGCAGCGCTACGAGCGGCCGGTGCCGCCGAAGGGGCGGGGCGGGCGGCAGGAGCGTCGGTCTCGCCCCAGGACTCGGCGGCCCGCCGGGCGGCTTCAGAAGTGCCGCGGGCTGCGGCCGCCTGCGCCGGCTGACCGTTCGCCGCGGCCGCGGCCCGTGGAACGGCCCCGGCCGGATCGTCGTATGCGACGCCGGAAGCGGGTGCGGTGGTGCGGGCAGGCTGCTGGGGCTCGCTGCCACCGCGCGCGGCGTCGTGATCCGGTCCGGTTCCGGCACCGGCCGCCTGACCGCTGTCCTGCGCGCGGACGTCGCTGCGTGGCGCCGTGTCGCCGTCCCGGCTTGCCGGAGCGGGCACGGACCGTGCGCCTGCCGCTGCGGAGGACGAGCTGCGAGCGGCGGCCGACGCGGCGGCCTCCCGGGCCGCGGCACGGCCCGAACCGGCCGAAGCCGGGCTGGTCGCGATGTCGCCCTGGGCGTGGCCCGCCTCAGGCTGCGGGCGGGAGGGCATGTCGGCGGCCGCGCGGGCGGCGCCGGGCACGAAGCCGCTCTCCAGCCGCTCCAGGCGCTGCAGCAGGGCGTTGCCGGCCGAGTCGGCGGCGGGCAGCAGCATACGGGCCGCGAGCAGCTCCAGCAGCAGCCGCGGCGAGGTCGCGCCGCGCATCTCCACCAGGCCGTTGGCCACGATGTCGGCGCAGCGGGAGAGCGTCGCGGGGCCGAGCTGCCCGGCCTGCGCGTGCATCCGGGCGAGCTGCTCCTCGGGGACGTCGATCAGGCCCTTCTCGGCCGCGTCCGGCACCTGCCGCAGGATGATCAGGTCGCGCAGCCGCTCCAGCAGGTCGTTGGCGTAACGGCGGGAGTCGTGGCCGGCCTCGGCGACCCGGTCGATCGCCGCGAAGGCCGCCGCCCCGTCCCCGGCCGCCAGCGCGTCGATCATCTCGTCGATCAAGGCGTTGTCGGTCACGCCGAGCAGCGACACCGCGCGGGCGTAGGTCACGCCCTCCGGACCCGATCCGGCGATGAGCTGGTCGAGCACGGAGAGGCTGTCCCGGGCCGAGCCGCCGCCCGCGCGCACCACCAGCGGCAGCGCCAGCGGCTCCACCGCCACGCCCTCGCTCTCGCACAGCTGCTCCAGGTACGGCCGGAGCACGCTGGGCGCGATGAGGCGGAACGGGTAGTGGTGGGTCCGCGAGCGGATGGTGCCGAGCACCTTCTCCGGCTCCGTGGTGGCGAAGACGAACTTGACGTACTCCGGGGGCTCCTCGACCAGCTTCAGCAGCGCGTTGAAACCCGCCGACGAGACCATGTGCGCCTCGTCGATGATGTAGATCTTGAATCGGCTGGTCGCGGGGGCGAAGAACGCGCGCTCTCGCAGCTCGCGGGCATCGTCGACGCCGCCGTGGCTGGCCGCGTCGATCTCGATGACGTCGATCGAGCCGGGGCCGTCCGGGGCCAGCGCCCGGCAGGAGTCGCAGACACCGCACGGCTCCGGGGTGGGACCCTCGACGCAGTTCAGCGAGCGGGCCAGGATGCGGGCGCTGGACGTCTTGCCGCAGCCGCGCGGGCCCGAGAACAGGTAGGCGTGGTTGAGCCGGCCGCTCTTGAGCGCCTGGATGAGCGGCTCGGTGACGTGCTCCTGACCGATGACCTCGGCGAAGGTGCGAGGCCGGTACTTGCGGTACAGCGCCAGCGCCACGGGCGTACACCTCCTAGGAACGTCGCAGGCTACCGTACCGCGCGGGTCCGACCTCCGGCCTGCTGGACCGCGCCCGCCTCCGGCCCGCGGAATACCAGTTCGGTATCAACCACGGCTCAGCCCATGCCGTGAGGCATCGACCGCCGTTAGGGTCGGCGCAGGCGGTGACCCGGTGTCGTCGGGTTGTCACTCGACCAGGACAGGGGTGGCCTTGGTGGGTACGCGTCGGCTCCGGACCGGTTCGGTGGTGGCGGCGATCCTGCTGGCCACGGCGGCCTGCACCGACGGCGGGGCCGACCCCGCGCAGCCGACGGCCGTGCCGAGCCCGCCCGCCGTGAGCACCGAGGACAAGCTGGTCTTCGGCATGGGCGAGCCGCGCGTGCTGGACCCGGCCCTGGCCGCCGACGCGGAGTCGCTGCGCATCACCCGGCAGGTGCTGGAGACGCTGGTGCGCGCGGAGCCCGGCGGCGCCCGCACCGGGCCCGGCCTGGCCGAGGAGTTCCGCGTCGACGCGACCGGCACGGTCTGGACGTTCCGCCTCAAGCAGGGCGTCACCTTCCACGACGGCACGGCCTTCGACGCCGCCGCGGTCTGCGCCAACTTCGGGCGCTGGTATCGCTTCGACGGCGCGCTGCAGGCCGGGGACCTCTCCGCCTACTGGCAGACGGTGTTCGGCGGGTTCGCGAAGAACCGGTCCAGCCGCCTGCCCGCCAGCCTGTTCAAGTCGTGCACCGCGCGTGATCCGGGCACGGCCGAGATCGCGCTGACCCGGCCGAGCAGCCGGTTCCCGGCCGCGTTCGCGCTGCCGTCGTTCGCGATCTCCAGCCCGGCGGCGCTGCAGAAGTACGCGGCCGACAAGCTCGTGAACGACGGCTACCCGGCGTACGGCAGCAACCCGGTCGGCACCGGCCCGTACCGGTTCGTGTCCTGGGACCGCAAGGCGCGGCTGGTGAAGCTGGCGGCGTACGAGGGCTACCACGGTGCCAGGGCCAAGGTGAAGGAGCTGCACTTCCAGGTCGTGGAGGCGGCGGTGCGCAAGCAGGCGCTGCTCGACGGCAAGATCGACGGCTACGACCTGGTCGCGCCCGCCGATCAGCAGGAGCTGGCCGGCCTCGGCTATCACGTGCTGCCCCGGCCCGCGTTCAACACGCTCTACCTGGGCATCAACCAGAGCGGCAACCCGGCGCTGGCCAAGCCGGAGGTGCGCCAGGCGATCGCGTACGCGGTGAACCGGCAGCGCCTGGTGTCCGAGGCGTTCCCGGCGGGGGCGAAGCTCGCGCTGAACTTCCACCCGGACACGCTGCCGGGCTGGAACCCGGACGTGGCGGCGTACGCCTACGACCCGGCGCGGGCCAAGGAGCTGCTCGCCGCCGCGGGCCTGGCGAGCGGGCTGCGGCTGCGGTTCCACTACCCGCAGGGGGTGACCCGCGCGTACATGCCGTCGCCGAAGCAGCTCTTCGAGCTGATCGCCGGGGACCTGCGGGCGGTCGGCATCGAGGTGACCGGCACGGAGCTGCCGTGGACCCCGGAGTACCTGCACGCGGTGACCCGGGGCAGGGCCCACGACCTGCACCTGTTCGGCGCGGTCGGCAACTACGGGGAGGCGTACGACTTCCTCGGCCCGCTGTTCGCGCAGCGCCAGGACGAGTTCGGGTTCACCGACAGCGCGCTGTTCGAGCAGTTCAAGCAGGTGGAGAAGACGGGCGAGCCGGACGCCCGGGTGCCGCAGTATCAGCGCCTCAACGCCCGGCTGCTGGAGCTGCTGCCGGCGCTGCCGCTGGTGCACGGCCCGGATGTGCTGGTCTTCGACAAGAACCTGATCGGCGTGGCGCCCAGCCCGCTCACCGACGAGGATTTCGCCACGGCCGTCTTCACCTGAGGGCTGCCGAGGCGGCCTGACCTGCGCCGCTCTTAAAGGGACAGCACCTGTCGGATCGGCTGGCTACTCTCTCCGGCCGAAGGGGTTTCGAACCTTCACGTCCTCATCCCCTCATCCAGCGAGGAATCATGAGCAGATCCATCGTGCGCCGATTCGGCGCACTCCTGCTGGGCGCCAGCCTGGCGATCACGGGGCTGGCCACGCCGGCCCAGGCGGCGGACACGGGCACGGTCACCGGCCGGCTGACCGACGGCGAGGCGGGGGTCGCCGGCGGTACGGTCGACATCTACGGCGACAGCGTGTCCTACCAGGACACCACCTGGCTCGACTCTGTGGGCAACTACACCTTCGAGGCGGTGCCCCCCGGCACCTACCGGGTGAACTTCCGGCCCGAGGGCCGCCCGGCCCAGTACGCCTACGGCAAGCCCGACTGGCCCTCGGCGAACCTCATCACCGTGACGGCGGGCGGGACGACCGTCGTCAACGACGAGGTGCTGCCGGTCGGCACCATCACCGGGCGGCTGGTCGACCGGGCGGGCGCCGGGGTGCCGTGGGCGTCCGTCAGCGCGGAGGCCGTCGACAGCTCCGGCTCCGGCTACGCCATCACCGACTGGAACGGCGAGTTCACCGTCCAGACCGTCCCGGGCAGCTACCGGGTGCGCTTCGATCTCAGCCAGTTCAGCCAGTACGCCAACGGCACGCTGGACCGCGACGCGGCGGCGGTCTTCACCGTCACCGCGGGCGGCACGGTCACCGTCAACGACACGCTGATCGCCATGGGCAGCGTGACCGGCCGCTTCACGGACGCGTCCGGCGCCGCGGTGCCGTGGGTGGACGTCAACGTGAGCAACGGCGACTACTTCGGCACGGCGCAGACCGACGAGGACGGCCGCTACCGGTTCGACCAGGTCCCGGTCGGCTCCGGTTACACGGTGGAGTTCGCCAACGTCGGGCAGTCCGTCCACCAGTACGCCTACGGCACGGTCGACCTGGCGGCGGCCGCCCGGTTCGCGGTGGCCGAGGGCGAGACGGTGACGGTGGACGACCAGCGGCTGCCCACCGGCAGCGTCCGGCTCACCGCGGTGGACGCCCGCACCGGCGCGGCGATCCAGAACTTCACCTCCGGCATCGATCTCGACGCTCGCGACACCGACAACGGTGAGGTCGTCTACCCCGCCCTCCCGGTCGGCACCCACGAGATCTGGGCCCTGGCCACCGGCTACGCCTTCGACGGCGCTTCGGTGACCGTCGTCGCGGGCGAGCAGGCCGAGGTCCGGCTGGTCATGGAGCCGAGGGCCCGGTTCACGGCCACCGTGGTGGACGCGGCGACGGGGGAGCCCCTGCCCGGCGTGTGCATCGTCCCGGTCCGGGTGGAGGAGGTCCGGATGCCGGACGGCTGCGGTGACGTAACCGACGCCGGCGGCAAGGTGACCGAGATGTTCTGGAAGGGTCCGGGCACCTACCAGCTGCTGGCCTGGCCGCGGGAGGCCGACGGCTACGGCGCGCAGTGGGTCGGTTCGGCCGGTGGCACAGGTGACCTGCGGCGCGCTCAGCGGTTCGTCGTCGAGGCGGGTGACGCGGTCACCCCGCCGGTGATCAGGATGGACCGGGCCGGCGTCATCACCGGTCAGGCCTTCGGGCCGGACGGGGTCGCGCTGGGCCGGGGCGGCGTGAGCATCGCGGGTGAGCCGGTGGGCCTGGGCGGCACCTTCGGCGCCTTCCCCATCGGCATCGACGGCCGCTACCGGATCGACAAGCTGGGGCCGTACGAGTGGCCGCTGCTGTTCCAGGTGCGCGGCCAGGCCACGCAGTGGAGCGGGGGCGAGGCCGACCGCGACCGGGCCGACCTGGTCAAGGTGGTCGCCGGCGGCACCACCACCTACGACTACCGGCTCGAGGCCGGCGTCACGGTGACGGTGACGAGCACCACCGCCGGATTCAGCGGCTACGTGGTGGCCCGTAACGCCGACACCGGCGACATCGTCGGCACGTGGTCGATCGTCGGGCCGAACGCCGGGGTCACCGCGAAGCTCATCGGCGGCCAGCGCATCCGGTTCGAGTACTACCCGGGTGATGGGAACGGTCGGCGGTTCGTCGGTGGCGAGGACTTCGCGTCCGCGTCCGAGTTCAAGATTCACCGGCACAAGGACTCGTCGTTCGAGCTGACGCTCGCCTGATCGGTCCACGAGGGGTCGGGTACGCGCGCCGTACCCGGCCCCTCGCATGTCCGGGCCATGGCTCCGGGCCGCCGGCGCGTGTCGGATAAGGGGCTATTGCGGGCATACGCGTAGCCTCCCTCCTGCGTCGTGCTGTCCTGCGGGAGGAAGTCGTGAGTCGTACCTGGATCGCGGTGTTGTCCACCACCGTGCTCGGGCTGAGCGTGCCGCTGCCCGCGGGCGCCGCCCCGGCGGGGCTGACGCTCGGGCTGCCCGCCGCGGTCACCGCCACCGAGCTGGGCGGCGGGGACGGTGTGGTGCGGCTGGAGAACACCACCGGGCACGACCTGAGCCGGGTGCAGCTGCGGCTGCGGCTCACCGGGGCCGCGGCAAGCCGCGTCGAGCTGGCCTCGGCCGACTGGTGCGACCACACCAGGACCACGGCCGTCTGCAAGGTGGACCGGCTGTCGCCCGGCGACGCGATCTCCATCCGGCTCGACCTGCGCGCCCGGAAGAGCGCGGCCGAGGGCGCCGCGGGCGGCGTCGCGGTGACCGCCTCCGCGGTCGGGGTCACGGCTGCGACCGGCACGTTCCCGGTGGCGGTCGGGTCGCCGCCGTTCACCGACGTGTCGGCCGTCGCCGAGCAGTCCGCGGTGTACCTGCACACGGGCGACACCGCCGCGCTCGGCGTGGTGTACCGCAACTCGGGGCCGGTGCCCGCGCGGCTGCGGGTGGCCGACCCCGCCGCGACCGGCTTCGAAGACGTGAGCTGGACCGACTGCCCTGATGACGACGGCGACGCGTGCCTGGTCGAGCTGCCGTCCGGGGCGTCGCGGCGGCTCGGCTTCACCATGCGGCTGGCCGGCGACCACCCGGCCGAGCCGCACGTGGCGATGACGGTCGAGGGCGCCTATGACCGGATCGTCACCGACAACCTGGCCGTCTACCCGGTGTGCGTGTACGACACCGGGCGCTGCACCAGGAACGTGCCGGGCACCCACTCCGACGTCTTCGCCGCGCCCAGCGCGCGTGCCGCGGCGGCGGAGCCCGCTCCGGAGGCGGTGGGCGGGTTCGGCGCGGTGAACCTGACCGAGCCGGACCATGCGCCGGTCCCGGTGGCGCGGGAGGCGGACGCGGAGCCGCCGTACGACTTCTTCGACGAGGTCACCGGCATTCTGGCGTACTCGCTGCTGGGTCTGTTCATCGTCGGGGCGAGCGTGGCCCTGGCGCTGCGCAAGCGCGCGGCCGACCAGTCCTGACCGGCGGGTCAGCCCTCGGGGCGGTGCAGCAGCCCGACGGCGAGGCGGTGCAGGGACGGCGCCTGGTCGGGGGAGGTGACCGGCACGGTCGCGCCGGTCACCGTGTACCACTCCTCGGCGCCCAGGTACTGCACCCGGAGCCGGGCGGTGCCGTCGCCGCCCAGCTCCGTGGCGAGCGTCAGCTCACCGGTGACCACGCCCACCTCGTCGGTCATGACTCCGCCAGGCCCGGCGACGATGTTCGTGGTCAGGTCGGTCATGATGTGAACCCGCTGCGCGCGTTCACATCATGACCCGATCCGGTGTTCATGATTCGCTCGCGATGCTCGCTCATACACACGTCCCCAGCATGTCGGTGAGCGCGGACTTCTCGTCCTTGGTGATGGTGAGCTTCCAGTAGGTCTTCACCGTGATCCAGTGTTGCGCATAAGTGCACCAATAGTCACGACTCGGCGGTTTCCACTGCGACGGGTCCTGGTCACCCTTGGACCGGTTGCTGCTCGCCGAGACCGCGAACAGCTGCGGCCGCTCCAGGTCGTTGGCGAAGTCGGAGCGCTTGTCGTTGTCCCACTTGTCCGCGCCGGACCGCCACGCGTTCGCCAGCGGCACCATGTGGTCGATGTCCACCTTCAGCGGGTCGGTGGTCTGCTGGCCGTCGTAGACGCTGGACCACGAGCCGCCGGTGACGTTGCACCCGTCCAGCTTGATGTTCTTGCCGTCGCGGGCGAGCACGGTGTCGCGCACGTCGCAGTTGGACCCGGCCTTGTTCCAGTGCGGGAACTTCTCGCGGCTGTATCCGGTCATCGGCCGCGACTCGGCGACCGTCAGGCCGTCGAGGGAGGCCAGGGCGTTGGTGCCGGCGTTCGGGTCGACCGACACGCCGCCGGGCTTGGCGCCCGAGTCGCCCGGCGCGGCGGGGTCCGCGCCGCACGCGGCGGCCACGGCGGCCGCCACCAGGAACAGGATGATCCTCGTACGTCTGGGGGTGTTGGGGGTTCGCACCTGCTCACCTTACGAGCAGCGCTCACCATCCCTCACTGTCGAGTTCCGCGGCGCCGCGTCGGAGATCCGACGACAATGGACGGGGTGGACGGAGCCGGGCTGCGTATGCGCAGCGCCGCGGGCCGGGGCACGCTGGCCGCCGCGGTGCTGGCGTCCGGCATGGTCTTCCTCGACTCGACCGTGGTCAACGTCGCGCTGCCCACCCTCGGCGAGGAGCTGGACGCCAGCCTTGCCCAGCTGCAATGGGTGATCAACGGATACACCCTCACCCTGGCCGCGTTCGTGCTGCTCGGCGGTGCGCTGGGGGACCACTTCGGCCGCCGCCGGGTGTTCGTCATCGGCGTCGTGTGGTTCACCGTCGCGTCGCTGGTGTGCGGGCTGGCCCCGAACGTCGAGACGCTGATCGCGGCCCGGATCGTGCAGGGCGTGGGCGGGGCGCTGTTGACGCCGGGCTCGCTGGCACTGCTGCAGGCCTCGTTCCAGGAGCGGGACCGGGCCCCCGCCATCGGTGCCTGGTCGGGGCTGGCGGGCACCACCACGGCGCTCGGACCGTTCGTCGGCGGGCTGCTCATCGACCAGGTGTCCTGGCGCTGGATCTTCCTGATCAACGTGCCGCTCGCGGCGCTGATCGTCTGGCTGAGCACCGTGTACGTGCCGGAGAGCCGCGACGCCACGGCGGACCGCCGGTTCGACGTCGCCGGGGCGCTGCTCGGCGCGGCGGCGCTGGCGGGGGTGACCTACGGGCTGATCGCCTGGCCGGACCACGGCCTGGGGTCGGTGCCGGTGCTCGGCGGGCTGCTGCTCGGCGTGGTCGCCGTGGTCGGCTTTCTGATGGTCGAGCGGGCGCGCGGGGCCGCCGCGATGATGCCGCTGACCCTGTTCGGCTCCCGGGTCTTCTCCGTGCTGAACATCTACACGGTGCTGACCTACGGCGCGTTCGGCGGCTTCTTCTTCCTGCTGGTCATCTACCTGCAGGAGGTGCTCGGCTACTCGGCCCTGCTGGCGGGGCTCGCCACGCTGCCGATGACGCTGCTGATGCTGGCCGGGTCGGAGCTGTCCGGAAAGCTGGCCATGAAACTCGGGCCACGCCCGCAGCTCACCGTCGGCCCGCTGTGCTGCGCGGCGGGTGTGCTGCTGATGCGCGGGGCGGGTCCCGGCAGCGACTACCTGACCGGATTGCTGCCCGGGGTGCTGCTGTTCGGGCTGGGGCTGACCGTGTTCGTGGCGCCGCTGACCGCGACCGTGCTGGCCGCGGTCGAGGTGCGGTTCGCGGGGGTGGCCAGCGGGGTCAACAACACCGCCGCGCGGGCCGGGTCGCTGCTGGCGGTCGCCGCGCTGCCGCTGGTCGTCGGGCTGTCCGGGGACGAGTACGCCTCGCCCGGCCCTCTGACCAGCGCGTTCGAGTCGGCGGCCATGTGGTGCGCGGTGGTGCTGGTGGTGGCGGCGGTGCTGGCGGTCTTCTCGTGCGGCGGGGTGCGGCTGGGGCGGCGCGAGAAGGAGCCCGTGCAGCAGCCGGGGCACCTGCCGCGCGTG
This sequence comes from Catellatospora sp. IY07-71, assembly GCF_018326265.1. Lineage (GTDB taxonomy): Bacteria > Actinomycetota > Actinomycetes > Mycobacteriales > Micromonosporaceae > Catellatospora. The sequence continues at coordinate 1,239,757 of NZ_AP023360.1, read as the reverse complement.
CTGCAGCGCGGCCGGTGCCCCTGAGCGTGGTGCCTACTGCCGGTTGACGGCGCTGGCGACGGCCTTCAGCGAGGCGGTCACGATGTTCGCGTCGACGCCGACACCCCAGCGGGTCTCGCCGTTCACCTCGCACTCGACGTACGCGGCGGCCTGCGCGTCGCCACCGGAGGTCAGCGCGTGCTCGGCGTAGTCCAGCACGCGTACGCTCACCGCCTGGTCGGCCAGGGCGCGCACGAACGCGTCGATCGGGCCGTTGCCCACCCCGGTCAGGCGACAGGCGCCGCCGTCGAGGTCCGCCTCCGCCGCGAACTCCACCTTGCCGTCGACCGTGGCCACCGAGTACGAGCGCACCGCCAGGCGGCGGTCGGACAGGTACTCGTCGGCGAAGATCGCGTACATCTCGGCCGGAGTGACCTCGCCGCCCGCGTCGTCGGTGCGGCGCTGCACGACGCCCGAGAACTCGATCTGCAGCCGCCGCGGCAGGTCCAGCTGATGCTCGGACTTCATGATGTACGCGACGCCGCCCTTGCCGGACTGCGAGTTGACCCGGATCACGGCCTCGTACGAGCGGCCCAGGTCCTTCGGGTCGATCGGCAGGTACGGCACGCCCCACTCGAACGCGTCGACCGGGACGCCGGCCTTGTCCGCCTTGCGGGCGTGCGCCTCCAGGCCCTTCTTGATCGCGTCCTGGTGCGAGCCGGAGAACGCGGTGTAGACCAGGTCGCCCGCGTACGGGTGGCGCTCGTGCACCGGCAGCTGGTTGCAGTACTCCACGGCGCGCTTGATCTCGTCGATGCCGGAGAAGTCGACCTGCGGGTCGATGCCCTGGCTGAACAGGTTCAGGCCCAGCGTGACCAGGTCCACGTTGCCGGTGCGCTCGCCGTTGCCGAACAGGCAGCCCTCGATCCGGTCCGCGCCGGCCAGCAGGCCCAGCTCGGCTGCGGCCACGCCGGTGCCGCGGTCGTTGTGCGGGTGCAGGCTCAGGATGATCGAGTCGCGCCGGGGCAGGCGGCGGTGCATCCACTCGATCGAGTCGGCGTACACGTTCGGGGTGGCCATCTCGACCGTGGCCGGCAGGTTGATGATCAGCGGGCGCTCGGGCGTCGGGTCGATCACGTCGATCACCGCCGAGCACACCTCCAGCGCGTACTCCAGCTCGGTGCCGGTGTACGACTCGGGGGAGTACTCGTACCGGATCTCGGTGTCCGGGGTGATCATCTCGGCGTACTTCTGGCACAGCCGCGCGCCGTCGGTCGCGATCGCGGTGATGCCGTCCTTGTCCAGGCCGAACACCACCTCGCGCTGCAGCGTCGAGGTCGAGTTGTAGAAGTGCACGATCGCCCGCTTCGCGCCGCGCAGGCTCTCGAAGGTGCGCTCGATCAGGTGCTCGCGGCACTGGACCAGCACCTGGATGGTCACGTCGTCCGGAATCAGCTGCTCCTCGATGAGCTGCCGGACGAAGCTGAAGTCGGTCTCGCTCGCGGCGGGGAAGCCGACCTCGATCTCCTTGTAGCCCATGCGTACCAGCAGCTCGAACATGCGGCGCTTGCGGTCGGGCGACATCGGGTCGATCAGGGCCTGGTTACCGTCGCGCAGGTCCACCGCGCACCATTGCGGGGCGGCCTCGACGCGGCGGGAGGGCCAGGTGCGATCGGATACGTCGACCTGGAACTGTTCGTGGTACCCGCGGTAGCGCTGGTACGGCATCTTGCTGGGGCGCTGAGCAGCAGCAGACATGGGTTCCATGCTCCTTGAGATCATGCGGTTCGCGCGTGGTCCGGCGGCGGAATGTGCCCAAGGCGACATCGGCCGTCATCGAGATTCGTTGCTGCCGCAACTGTCAGGCGGCAACCAGAACGCGGAAAGGACCAGCGGGCGAGCGCACGTCGCTACTCCGCGACGAGGTGCCGGTCGGTCAGACCTCGTCGCGGCGGCGAAGAAGCAGGCTCGCGCACCACATGATGTCGGCAACTCTACGCCCGGCGGCCGCACATGGGAGCGAATGTCCGCTTCGTGGGACAGCGTGTCCCACCAGGCGGCCGCCGACAGCCTGCGACCGTTCATGATCGTCGAACTTGCCAGGCAGATGGGCGAATGACGGGTCAAGATACGCCCGAGTGCCTGGCAAGTTGGACGATCTTGGTGGGGCGGGCTGGCCGGGCCCGGTCAGGGCTTGGCTGACGGGGAGGCGGATGCGCTGGCCGAGGGCTTCGGCGACGGCGGGGCGGTCAGCGGGAGGGGCTGGCCGGGGACGACCGGGCCGGGCAGGGAGACGCTCGGCGGGGCGAGGCCCGGGGTGCCCTCCAGCAGCAGCGTGCCGAAGGCGACCTTGGCCGCGGTCAGCGTGCCGTCGGCCTCGTAGCAGTAGATGCCCGCGTCGAGCGGCAGTTTGAGGCTGGCCGCCGAGGACTCCACCGCGTAGCACTTCCCGCGCGCCCCGGGCAGCGGCGCCGCGTCGGCCACGGCCAGCGCCAGCCGCCGGTCGGTGAGCAGGTTCTGCCAGTCGGTGATCAGGTGCTGCACCTTCACGTCGGCCTTGCCGGGCAGCGCGCCGGGCACCTTCACACAGCCCGAGTACGGGTGATTGCCCGCGGCGAGCGCGCACTGGTGCAGCGCGCCGCCGGTGAAGACCAGCGCGATGTCGACCGCGCCGCTGTGCGCGCCGCCGGGCACGTCGATGCGCCAGCTCCCGTCGAGCGCGCGGGTGATGGTCACCCGGCGGTCCGGCCGCTTCGGGCTCTTGAAGGTGTACAGCGCCACCTGCCGCAGGTCCTTCGCGGCCGCGGCGCGCGCGGCGAGCTGCGCCCGTGGCTCGGCCGGCTCGGCGGCCGCGGCGCTGACCGGCGGGGCGGACGTGGGTGCCGCCTCCGGAGCCGCGTCCCCGCAGGCGGACAGCGCCCAGCAGGCGGTGATGAGGAAGGAGACGGTGAGGACGGCCCGGCGCACGCGCCCATTCTTCACCGCGCCGCGCCGTTGCCCGGCCCGACGCGCCCCAGGGTTACGCAAGATCGCAGGATACGCAGCCAACTCACAGAGTGTGGCGCGTGTCACACACGTGAAATCCTACGGCGGTGATGGGCGGCGCGCGGGTGTCTGCGCGGCAGCGGAAGTCGTTCGGCAAAGGATCTCGGAAATCCCCGCGCCCGGCGCCCGAGTGCTGGGATCGACCCGCGATCAGCCGCCCGGCCCGCCGCTAAGCTGACTCCGTCCTTAAGTACCTGAGGTTGAGAGGAGCCGGCAACCGTGGCACTCGTGGTGCAGAAGTACGGCGGCTCATCGGTCGCCAACGCCGAGCGGATCAAGCGGGTCGCCGAACGCATCGTCGCGACGCGCAAGGCCGGCAACGACGTCTGCGTGGTCGTCTCGGCGATGGGCGACACCACGGACGAGCTCATCGACCTGGCCCACCAGGTCAGCCCGCTCCCGCCGGGGCGCGAGTTCGACATGCTGCTCACCGCCGGCGAGCGCATCTCGATGGCGCTGCTGGCGATGGCCATCCACAACCTCGGCTACGAGGCGCGCTCGTACACCGGCTCGCAGGCCGGCGTCATCACCACCTCGGTGCACGGCCGGGCGCGCATCATCGACGTCACCCCGGGCCGCCTGCGCGGCGCGCTCGACGAGGGCGCGATCGTGATCGTGGCCGGCTTCCAGGGCGTCGCCCAGGACACCAAGGACATCACCACGCTGGGCCGCGGCGGCTCGGACACCACCGCCGTGGCGCTGGCCGCGGCGCTCAAGGCCGACGTCTGCGAGATCTACACCGATGTCGACGGCGTGTTCAGCGCCGACCCGCGGATCGTCCCGAACGCCCGGCAGGTTGAGCAGATCACGTACGAGGAGATGCTCGAACTCGCCGCGTCCGGCGCCAAGATCCTGCATCTGCGCAGCGTGGAGTACGCCCGCCGGTTCGGGCTGCCGATCCACGTCCGCTCGTCGTACTCGAACAAGACCGGCACCCTGGTGACAGGATCAATGGAGGACCTTCCCGTGGAGCAAGCTCTCATCACCGGCGTCGCGCACGACCGCAGCGAAGCCAAGATCACGATCGTCTCAGTGCCGGACGAGCCGGGCGAGGCCGCCGCGATCTTCCGTGCGCTCGCCGACGCTGAGATCAACATCGACATGATCGTGCAGAACGTCTCCACCGAGGCCTCCGGACGCACCGACATCTCCTTCACGCTGCCCAAGGTCGACGGCCCCACCGGCATGACCGCGCTGCAGAAGATCCAGGAGCGGGTCGGCTTCAAGGGCCTCCTCTACGACGACCACATCGGCAAGATCTCGCTGGTCGGCGCGGGCATGCGGTCCAACCCCGGCGTCACCGCCACCTTCTGCGAGGCGCTGGCCCGGGCCGGCGTCAACATCGAGATCATCTCGACCTCGGAGATCCGGATCTCGGTGGTCTGCCGCGACACCGACCTCGACAACGCGGTGCGCGCCGTGCACGACGCCTTCGAGCTCGGCGGCGACGAGGCGGCCGTGGTGTACGGCGGGACCGGCCGATAGCGATGGCTCATCACGGCAAGCTGCCCACCCTCGCCGTCGTCGGCGCCACCGGCGCGGTCGGCACGGTGATGCTCGACATCCTCAGCCACCGCCGCAACGTGTGGGGCGACATCCGGCTCATCGCGTCCCCGCGCTCGGCCGGCCGCCGCCTGCTCGTCCGCGGCGAGGAGGTCGAGGTCGTCGCGCTCACCGAGGAGGCGTTCGACGGCGTCGACGTCGCCATGTTCGACGTGCCCGACGAGGTCTCCGCCTACTGGGCGCCGATCGCGGTGTCCCGTGGCGCGATCGCCGTCGACAACTCCGGTGCGTTTCGGATGGACCCCGACGTCCCCCTGGTCGTCCCCGAGATCAACCCCGCCCAGGTGCGCAACCGGCCCAAGGGCATCATCGCCAACGCCAACTGCACCACCCTGGCGATGATCGTGGCGATCGCCCCGCTGCACAACGCGTACGGCCTCAAGGAGCTGGTGCTCGCCTCCTACCAGGCGGTCTCGGGCGCCGGGCAGGTCGGCGTGGACACGCTGCACGACCAGATCGCCAAGGTGGCCGGTGACCGGGTGCTCGGCACCCGCCCCGGCAACATCCGGCACGCGGTCGGCGACGACCTCGGCCCGTTCGCCGCGCCCGTCGCGCTGAACGTGGTCCCGTTCGCCGGCTCGCTCCGGGACGGCGGCTGGTCCAGCGAAGAGCTGAAGATGCGCAACGAGTCCCGCAAGATCCTGGGCCTGCCCGACCTGAAGGTCAGCGCGACCTGCGTCCGCGTACCGGTGGTCACCGGCCACTCGGTCGCCGTGCACGCCGTCTTCGGCTCCGAGGTCGACGCGATGGGCGCCCGTGAGGTGCTCCAGGGCGCGCCCGGCGTAATCGTGGTCGACGACCCCGGCGCGGGCGAGTTCCCGATGCCGATCGACGCCGTGGGCACCGACCCGTCCTGGGTCGGCCGCATCCGCCGCGCCGTCGACGACCCCCGCGCCCTCGACTTCTTCGTCACCGGCGACAACCTCCGCAAGGGCGCCGCCCTCAACACCGCCCAGATCGCCGAACTCCTCGCCACCGAACTCTCCCGCTGAAACCGCAAGGAAGGGCACCTTCTTAACGCTATGCGTAGAGGAAGGTGCCCTTCTTAACGTTCCGGGTCCGGCAGCCTGCCGACGCCGGGGCGGCCGGGTTCGGCGGGGTGGCTGGGTTCGGCGGGGTGGCTGATTGAAGATCGGCGTCTCGTGTCGGAATGTGTGCTCAGACGCAGGGTTTGGACAGGAACTGCTGATCTCCACGCGGCCAGCCGGGTCGGAAGCACGGCAGGATGGCGTGATGATCGCGAGTTCGTGTCGAAAAGTGGGGGCTAGCCACAGGTTTGGACACGAACTAGCGATCTTCCCGCGAGCCGCGAGCCGCGAGCCGCGAGCCGCGAGCCGCGAGCCGCGAGCCGGGATGCCCTGGGCGGGAGGCGCGAGTAGCAGTCAGCTTGGGCGGCGGGTGCGCGGAAACGCGATGGGCGCATACGGGAGCGTGGCCGTTCCCAGGTGCTGAGGGTGACCGGGTCAGGCGGCGGGGGAGGGCGGGGCCGCGTCGGGGGCGAGGCGGACGCCGTTGCGGCCCGCCCGCTTGACGGCGTAGAGCGCCTGGTCGGCGCGGTAGAGGGCGGCCTCGGGGGACTCCTCCTCGCCCTGGACCGCCACACCCACGCTGATCGTGCGGCCGGTCGCCCGCGCCGCCGCGACCAGGCGCTCGGCGACCCGCACCGCCTCGGCCTCACTCGGTACGTCGACCACGGCCACGAACTCGTCGCCGCCCACCCGGAACAGTTCGTCACCGAGCCGCAACGCCTGCTGGAGCGCGCCCGACATCTGCACCAGAACCCGGTCGCCTGCGGCGTGGCCCAGCGTGTCGTTCACCGTCTTGAACTGGTCGATGTCGATCGCGAGCAGCGCCGTCCGGCCCGGGGTCGCGGCGGCCAGCCGGTCGCCGAACGGCCCGCCGTGGCGCAGCCCCGTCAGTGGGTCGGAGTTGGCCTGCAGGTGCAGCCGGCGCAGCGTGGTCAGCTTCTCCAGGCAGGTGCTGGCCTGCGCGGCGAGCAGTTCGAGCAGGTTCACCAGCGCGCTGTCCGGCACGATCGCGGTCTCGTCCAGCACGACCAGCGCCCCGACCGACGAGGAGACCGTCGCGGTGCCCGCCCCGAGCGGGACGGCGATCATGGTGCGTACGCCCGCCGCGGTCAGCGCCTCGAACCCCCGTGCGTCCAGCACCGCCGGATCGCCCAGCGTGTACGACGCACCGTAGCGGCACGCCTCGTCGAGCAGCGCGGCGAGCCGGTCGGGCTCGATCTGCGCCAGCCGCGCGACCAGCGGCCGGTCGCGGGGCTCCGGTGAGCTGGCCGCGATGACGACGCGCAGCTCCTCGTCCTCGGGCAGCAGGTCCGGGGCGGGACGCAGCAGCACGGCCGCGGCCAGGCCGGTCACCTCGCGGGCCGCGCGGCAGGCCCGGATCAGCACCTCCGCGTCGGTCTCCGCGCTGGTGAGAGCCAGTGCGTGCCGCAGCAGCTGCTCGCTGCGGGTCTCCGCGGGCGGCCCGCCGAGCTCGCTCAGCCGCGCGCCGAGCAGCCGCCCGGCCTCGGTGAGGGTCTCCTCCCAGCCGTCGAGCGGCTGCTGCTCGGCCCACTCCGCGTTGATCACGCCGACCGGGTGCCCGGTGCGGTCGATGATCGGCGCGCAGATCTCGGCGGTGATGGGGGGCCCGAGACGGATGTAGTCCGGGTCGTCGGCGGTGTTCGGGATGGTCACGGCCTTGCCGCTGGCGTACACCCGGCCGACCACGCCGTGCCCGAGGGGGACCGCGGAGAACACCTGCCACGCGCCGCTCGCGGAGACGCACCGGAGCTGGTCCTTCACATGCAGCAGCGCCTCGATCAGGGCGGGCGTGTGCCGGCTCAGCACGGAGACCGTGGCGTGGCAGGCTTCGACCGCGCTGCGGGAGGTTCGCAGTGCTGCGGTTACATCATCAACGATGCGAGGAAGGGGCACGGGGCAGATTTCGCTCTTTGCTCAGGGGTGGGTGTGGGGGCTTACGGCGCCCAAGCTTACTCACGGTAGGCGCGTTCAGCGGCCATTATGAAAATCGTTCGCCCAGCGTGACCATCGGATGAGTGGATACCCGTCGGGGTTCGGGCGGACCATACGAAACATTTCGGCCTGGCACCGACGGTCCAGGTGATGTCAGTCACAGCATTTGATCGGATGGGCTGCCCCGGCGGCGGCGACCGGTCCGTGAAAGCGCCGCCCCCGACTCCGGGTAGCCGGATTTGAACCGATGCCCTTTTCGCCCAGAAGGCGACAGTCGGCTTCGGTCGTGCTGTTTGACCGCTACGGCAGCGCCCAGGTGACCGCTGACGAACAGCGCCTGCTGTCATCGGTTGACGGTCCGGCTGCTGAGCTGCCACTGCCTTGCAAACAGTGATCACCCTGTCAGCAGGTGTGTGCGGTGTCGGGTCGCTCGAGCGTCGCGCTGACTTTCCGCTGGCGCTCGACGGGCTCGCTTTGCGGCCGCCTGGCGTGCTCCGCCTCGCCCACCCCGAATCCCCCGCTATCGGCAGAGCCAGTAGGAGTCTTTGCCGTCGATGACCTTGACCTCGCCATCTTCGCTTCGAAGATGCAGGCTCGACCCCACGATCCAATAGGCCGTGCCCGACTTGATCGCGATCACCCGCGGAAGTACCACGCACCAATCTTCGGCCACGATGGTCTCCACGAGGAGCAACCTGTCAGCAATTTGCGGGTCTGTAGCAACCCGCCCCTCTTCGTCGCGGCCCTCGCCGAAGTCCATCACAGGACACCAATTCCCTTCTTCGCGGACATGATCCCGCCGGCCGCCCTGTCCGGCGTCGACCACCTGATGCAGTCGAAGCGGGTGCCCGCTTGTGCCCCACGGCCTAGACCCGAACCCATACGTCGAGGAAGCGTTGAGCGAAGCAACCGATCATGAGCAGACCCATCCCGGCGACAAGACCAATGACCAGGTTCAGCACGAACCGAAGCTGTATTCGAAGCGCCACCATCACCAATGTCACGGTAAGAAAGATTCCGTAACCGACGATCGTCGGAAAGATCATCTCTAACGGCCGGTCCATGGTGTAGTCGTTGTTGCCGTAGTGGAGGACCTGGCCGTACTCGTCGTATCTGCGAAGTACGCGAGGCGGAACAGCAAGAATTCCCACAGCGAGCGAGACGACACCGGGCACTAGGCCGAGAACGATTCCCAGCCAGTTCCACGACCGTGCACGCTTGATCTGAGAGGGCACGCGCAGAATCTGCCACACGTGCGACGCTCCTGCCGTCCCGGCCGCCGTCGACCCATCGTGCACGCCGGGCCAGGTTCCGCGTAGGCATCCACCTGGGCCGGCGGTGGGCGGGACGGCCCCACCCGGTAGTCAGCGCTCCAAGTCACCCGTCGCGGGACCGAGACAGCAGGGTCCTGCACTCCTTCGCTGCCTCCGGCGGATGAGCAGACCCCTGGATACACCGAAGGCCCAGATCAGATTTCTCTGATCTGGGCCTTCCTCGGTCGGGGTAGCCGGATTTGAACCGACGGCCTCTTCGTCCCGAACGAAGCGCGCTACCAAGCTGCGCTATACCCCGAAGCGGTGCCTCGAAATAGTAGCTGACCCGGGTCGCTCCGCCAAAACGGGTATCCCCCTCAGCGTGGGATGAGCGTCAGGAGGCTCGCCTCGGGGCGGCAGGCGAAGCGCACCGGGGCGGTCGGGTGGGTGCCCAGCCCGGCCGACACGTGCAGCCAGGACCGGCCGCCCCAGCGGTGCAGGCCGCGGGCGAGTTTGCGGTCCAGGCCGCAGTTGGTGACCAGCGCGCCTACGCCCGGCACGCGCACCTGCCCGCCGTGGGTGTGCCCCGCCAGCAGCAGCTCGAACCCGTCGGCGGCGAACGCGTCGAGGACCCGCGGCTCGGGGGCGTGGCTGAGCGCGATGCGCACGGCGGCGGTCCGGTCGGCGGGGCCGGCCGGGTACACGTCGAGGCCGATGTGCGGGTCGTCGACGCCCACCAGGTCGATCACACGGCCGCCGGCCTTGAGCGTGGCGCGGCTGTTGTTGAGGTCGGCCCAGCCAGCGGCGAGGAAGGCCGCGCGCAGGTCCTCGAAGGGCAGGTCGACGCCGTGCTGGTACTCCCGGTCGTCGCGGAAGTAGCTGAACGGGCTCTTCAGCACGGGGCCGGTGTAGTCGTTGGAGCCGAAGACGAAGGCGCCGGGCAGCTCCAGCAGCGGCTCGTACGCGGCGAGCACGCCGGGGACCGCGTCCGGGTGGGCCATGTTGTCGCCGGTCACCACGACCAGGTCCGGGTCGAGGCCGGCCAGCTCCCGCACCCAGCGCTGCTTGCGCCGCTGGTTCGGGGTCAGGTGCAGGTCGGACAGGTGCAGCACGCGCAGCGGCTCGGCCTCGGGGGCGAGCAGCGGCACGTCGTACCGGCGGAGCGTGAACATGTTGCGTTCCACGAGCGTGCCGTACGCCAGCGTGCCGGCGCCCACCGCGATCGTGGCCAACGCGATTTTCCCGAGCGGACCCATGCGGCTAAGAGTAGTTTCCTCGCAGGCAAGCACACGATGTGGTTGTGCGGAGCACACAGTGAGGTGGGTATGGGCACCCTGAAGGAGCGCCTGACCGAGGACATGCGCGCGGCGATGAAGTCGCGCGACGAGGTCGTGACCAGCACGCTGCGGATGGCCCTGGCGGCCGTCGGGGTGGTGGAGGTCTCCGGCAAGGCCAAGCGGGAGCTGAGCGACGACGAGGTGCTGGCGGTGATCGCCAAGGAGGCGAAGAAGCGCCGCGAGGCCGAGGTCGCGTTCGCCGACGCCGGGCGCACGGAGCAGGCCGCCAAGGAGCGCGCCGAGGAGGAGGTGCTCGCCCGCTACCTGCCCAAGCAGCTCACCGACGAGGAGTTGGTGACGATCGTCACCGAGGCGCTGGCCGCGGGCGGCTTCAGCGGCATGGGGTCGATGGGCCCGGCGATGAAGGCGGTCCAGGCGGCGGTGGCCGGCCGGGCCGAGGGCGGCAAGGTCTCCGCGGAGGTACGCCGCCAGCTGGCCGGCTGAGTCCCGGCCCCGGATACGGCGGAGGCCCCGTTCACCTGGGTGAACGGGGCCTCCGGTGTCTGTGCGGTCAGCCGCCGATGGTCTCGCGGCCCGTGATGAACACCGCGGGCAACAGCCAGTCGAGGAAGCCCCGGTTGCCGTTGCCACCGTTGCCGGGCCCGCCGCCGGTGCCGGGGCCCGGCGGGTTGCCCGGTGTGCCGGCGCCGCTGCCGTTGCTGACCTGGATCACGACCACGCCGCCCTTGATGGTCCGGCCCGAGGGCGTGGTGCCCGCCACGGTGCCCTTCGGGCACTTGGAGGCGACCTCTTCGGGCGCGACGCTGACCTCGAAGCCCCGGTTCTTGAGGATGCTCTTGGCCTCCGCCACGGGCTTGCACTCCACGTTCGGGATCGACACCTGGTCGCCGTCCGCGATCTTCTTCGACGGCTTGGCGAACTGCATCGTCGGCTTGCCCTTCATGGCGTCGCGCAGCGCGTACTGCACGGCCGGGTTGACGATGCTGTGCGACATGCCGCCGTTGTGCGCGTAGTCCGGGTCGGTGAGGAAGCCCGAGATGGTCAGCTGGCGGGTGGACAGGGTCAGCGTCACCGACTTCGAGCCGTCGGTGGTGCCGGTCTTGCCCATGATCGGCTTGCCGACGATGCCGCGGGAGGCCTGGTTGGTGGTGCGCCCGTTGCAGTCGTTGTACGCCGAGCGGTCGCCACCGGGGCAGCGGGCGGCGTCGGTGGCGGCCCGCGCCACGTCCGTCTTGATCACCTGGCTGCAGCGGGGGTCGCCGACGGCCAGCTTGTTGCCCTTGCTGTCGTGGATCGAGACGACCGGCGTCGGCTCGCAGTACTTGCCGTCGGCGACCAGCGTCGCGTACGCGTTGGCCAGCTCCAGCGGCGTGGTCGCCGAGACGCCGAGGACGAACGCGCCCCACTGGTCGGCGTGGTTGGAGTAGTAGAAGTCGTCCTGGTTCGTGCCCGGCTCGTCGTGGAACGTGATGCCCATCTTCTTGGCCGCGTTCACCGTGTTCTGCACGCCGGCCATGATCGCCAGCGGCACGAAGAAGGTGTTGATCGACGCTCCGAACGCCTCCCACATGTTCAGCGGGCCGTAGCCCTTGCCGCTGGCGTTCTTGGCGCAGTAGTAGCCGCCGCAGTTCGCGTCCTTGCCGCTGATCGGGAAGTTCGTGACGAACTTGTCCTTGGCGTCGATCGTGGTGGCCAGCGGGTAGCCCTTCTCCAGGGCGGCGACGATCGAGAAGATCTTGAAGGCCGAGCCCGCCTGGTAGCCGGTGAACCCGTCACCGCCGGTGAGCAGCGGGTTGGTGGTGTTCGGCCGGCTGCCCTTGATGCCCTTGCGCTTCTTGGCCGGGTCGGAGGAGAGCAGGTTCTTCGAATCGTCGATGGAGAACACGCGGTTGACCGCGAGACCCCGCACGTAGCCGGTGCCCGGCTCGACGGCGGCCAGCATGAGCGCCTCGGCGTCCTTGGTGGTGCGGCGCTTGTCCACGTTCTTCTTCATGGCGAGCTGGACGGTCGGGTCGAGCGTGGTGACGATGCGGAAGCCGCCCGACTTCAGGGCACGCTCGCGGTCGTACGCGGTGGCGCCGAACACCTCCTGCTTGTTCCACCAGCGCTGGAAGTAGTCGCAGAAGAAGCCCCAGCTCGGGTTGCCGGTCTGCACGCAGCCGTTCGGGGTGACCTTGCCGACGACCTTGAGCTCTTCCTTCTTGCTCAGGTCGGCCTCGGCCTGGGTCAGCGCGCCGGTGCCCACCATCTCCTGCAGCACGTAGTCGCGTCGGCCGATGGCGATGTCCTTGCCCGTGCCGGTCGAGGCGTTGTAGTCGCCGGGGAACTTCACCAGCGCGGCGAGGAACGCGGCCTCGGCGGCGGTCAGCGCCTTCGGCTCCTTGTCGAAGTACACCTTGGCGGCGGCGTAGATGCCGTACGCGCGGTTGCCGAAGTACGCGGTGTTGATGTACCCGGCGAGGATCTCGTCCTTGGTCATCCGCTGCTCGATGGCCATCGCGTAGCGCATCTCGCGGACCTTGCGCTTGGTGGTGTCCTCGGTGGCGTCCACGACCTCCTGCGCCGTGTCCGCCGAGTACGAGATCGACAGGCGCACGAACTGCATGGTCAGCGTCGAGGCGCCCTGCTGGACGGTGCCGGCCTGCTTGTTCGCGACGAAGGCGCGGGCGATGCCCAGCGCGTCGACGCCGTTGTGCTCGTAGAACTTCTGGTCCTCGGCGGCCAGCACGGCCTTGCGCACGACCTCCGGGATCTCCTCGAACGGCAGCTCGCGCCGGTTCTCGTCGTACATGGTGGCCAGCGGCGTCTTGCCGTCGGCCGCGTACAGGTAGCTGATCTGGGGGGAGCGCTTGACGGTCAGCTCGTCGGGGAGCTTGCCGAACGCGTCGCCCGCGGCCTTCGCGGCCAGTCCGGACATCGCCACCGCGGGGAAGGCGGCCGCGGCGACCACCACTCCGGCGAGCAAGCCGCAAATCAGGAGCGATGCGGCGTTGGCCAGGAGGTTGTGGTCGCGCTTACGCATCAGATTCACCGCCTCAGGTTACGTGAGCAGGTTTCGTCCTCGCGGACCCCACCGTGCCGGGTATGAGCCGCCCGGCTCGGGGTCGCGGGGGAAGACCTCTCCCATGCCCGCAACCGTGCCCGGCGAACGTTCGTTGTCCAAGACGCACGACCCCTGGCGTGTGGTTGCGTTGCCCGGCTGTGAGTTGTCCCCCCGGACGCCACGGCCGCCCCGTCACTCGCATTGCGACGCTCCGTGGAGGGTCGCGGACCCCCGTCCGCGACCCTCCCGCGTGATCGCTGCCTCCGGCGCGTACTCGCAGCTCAGGTATGGCTCAGCGCAGTTAACGACCTTTTTCCGCCATTTTGGCTCACAACGTTGCGTAACCGTCTGACTACGGAGCATGATGGGCGGGCGAGTAACGCACACCGTTCGCGTCGGTTCGGGGGAACCATCGGGGGGATGTGCCCGGCCTTCCGCAGACTTCGGCCTGCGGCGATTCGGGCAGGTCGCGAGCGGTGAGGGGGAACGTCAGGGGGGACGTGGACACATGGGCATGGTCAACGATTGGCCCAGTCTCGCGGCGTGCCGGAACGGAGATCCGGACGCGCTGTTCGTTCAGGGCGCGGAGCAGAACATCGCCAAGAGGGTCTGCCGCGGCTGCCCGGTGCGGTACGAGTGCCTGGCGGACGCACTCGACAACCGCATCGAGTTCGGGGTCTGGGGCGGTATGACCGAGCGGGAGCGCCGCGCACTGCTGCGCCGGCACCCGCACGTGGCGAGTTGGAAGCGCGCCTTCGAGGTAGCCATGCAGGAGCAGGACCGCCGGGAGCTGGTCCGGGCCTGACGTCCGATTGACGAGCCGATGCGCCGTTCGCGCCGTTCCCACGGCGCGGGCGGCGCATCGCTCGTCATGATCGAAACTGCCCTCACGCTGGTCTAACGACGCGGGGGCGACTTGATCACGCGTCTGGCGCGGCCAGTGCGCCGCCGATCTCGCGGAGGCCGGCGAGGTCGTGCACGTCGGTCGGCTGGGCGGGCACGTACGCCACCGGGACGTGCGGGAACTCGTCGGTGAAACCGGTCGACACCTCGGACTCCCGGGCGACCTGCCGCATCAGCAGCGCGTGCACCTCCAGCGCCTGGGCGGTCAGCGCGTGCTCGGCGTGCTCGGCGGTCAGCTTCTCGGCCGCCTCCGCGCTGTCGGCGGCCGACAGCTCCGGCAGCTCCGAGCGGTGCACCCGGTTCAGCACCAGCCCGGCCAGCGGCATGCGCTCGGCACCGAGCCGCTCGGCGAAGTACGCCGCCTCGCGTACCGCATCCGGCTCCGGGGCCGCCACCACGAGGAACGCCGTCTGCGGATCCTGCAGCACGCGGTAGGTCCGGTCGGCGCGCTCGCGGAAGCCGCCGAACGTCGAGTCGAGCGCCGAGACGAACCCGGACAGGTCGCTGAGCAGCTGCGCGCCGAGGATGCGCTGCACCGCCTTGGAGAACACCCCGAACGACGCGGTCACCAGGTTGAACATGCTCCTGCCGCCGGCCCGCGCGGGCACCATCAGCAGCCGCAGCATCTTGCCGTCCAGGAAGCGGCCCAGCCGGGCGGGCGCATCGAGGAAGTCCAGCGCGGAGCGTGACGGCGGGGTGTCCACCACGATCAGGTCCCACCGGTCGGTGTTCCGCAGCTGGCTCAGCTTCTCCATCGCCATGTACTCCTGCGTGCCCGAGAACGTCGAGCTCATAGCCTGGTAGAAGGGGTTGGCGAAGATCTCCCTGGCCCGCTCGGGCGCGGTGTGGGTCAGCACCACCTCGTCGAAGGTGCGCTTCATGTCCAGCATCATGGCGTGCAGCTCGCCGTCCCCGGCCAGCCCTTCCACCGGGCGGGGCGTGTTGTCGAGTTCGGTGAGCCCCAGCGACTGCGCCAGCCGCCGGGCCGGGTCGATGGTCAGCACCACCGTGCGCCGCCCGTGCATCTCGGCGGCGCGCAGCGCCAGCGCGGCGGCCGTCGTGGTCTTGCCGACCCCGCCCGAGCCGCAGCACACCACGATCCGTACACCGGGGTCTGCCAGGAGGGCGTCCACGTCGAGCATGTGCCAAGCCTAAGGGGCGGCGCTCAACAGCTTGGCCAGGTGCTGGACACCGGCCAGGTCGACGCCGTCGGGCAGCAGCGGCAGCTCCATCACCGGCCGCCGCAGCGCCGCCAGCTCGCCGCGCAGCTCCTGCTCCAGGGCATGGCGCGCCTGGTGGTCCTTCGCCTCGGCGAGCAGGGCGGTGACCGTACGCCGGTCGTCGGGCAGGCCCACGGCGGCCAGCCCGCGCTTCAGCTCGGCCTGGGTGAGCCGGTCACCGGCCAGCAGCGGGGGGCGGGCGCAGTTCACGATGACCTTGCCGACGGGGATGTTCAGCGCGGCCAGCTCGCGCAGCGCGTCCGCGGTCTCCTGCACCGGCATCTCCTCCAGCAGGGTGACCAGGTGCACCGACGTCATCGGCGAGCGCAGCAGCGCGGCCACGCCCTCGCTCTGCGACTTGATCGGGCCGAGCTTGGCCAGCTTCGCGGCCTCGGCGGTCACGTTCAGAAAGCGCCCGATCCGGCCCGTCGGCGGGGCGTCGAGCACCACCGCCCGGTATACCCGGCGCCCGCTGTCGTCGGTGCGGGTGGTGGCCTCCTTGACCTTGCCGGTCAGCAGGATGTCGCGCAGGCCAGGGGCCACCGTGGTGGCGAAGTCGATCGCGCCCAGCTTGCGCAGCGCCCGCCCGGCAGCGCCCATCCGGTAGAAGAGCTCGAGGTACTCCAGCAGTGCCTCCTCCGGATCCACCGCGAGCAGGCGTATGTCCACCCCGGCGTCGGGCAGGCGGCGCTCGGCGTAGGGCAGCGGCTCCAGCTCGAACAGCTGCGCCAGGCCCTGTCGGCCCTCCACCTCCACGAGCAGCGTCCGCTGCCCCTGCGCGGCCAGGGCGAAGGCCAGCGCGGCGGCGACGGTGGTCTTGCCGACCCCGCCCTTGCCCGTGACCACATGCAGACGGGCCGGCCAGGCGGTGTCTCGTGCACCGCGATCCTGGGCCGGCCCGTCGTACGCGTCGTTCAGCACCCCTCGATGGTGCCAGGTGGCTACTTCACCTCGCAGACGAACCAGCCTTCGTGCTTGACGAGGATCAATGTGAGCTGCTGCTCCGACATCTTCTCGTCACTGGTGACGAGCTTGATGGTGACCTCGGCGGTCGCCTCCGTCGCGGACTCGCCGGAGATCTTCGGGGTCTCCCAGGTGAAGTCGGCGCCCTTGAGCGCGGAGGTCTCCGCCTTGATCTCGGCGATCTTGGCGTCGATCTCCTTGCGGTCGCGGGCGTCGCCGCAGACCAGCTTCTCGGCCGCGGCGGCGTCGCCGTCCTTGTAGACGGCGGTGAGGAAGCTGGTCGTGGCGTCCTTCGCCGACGCGGCGCCGACCCCCTCGGTGTTACGGGTCAGCAGGACGTACGCGGTGATGCCGCCGCCGCACAGCAGCAGCAGGACGCCGAGCACGATGCCGATGATCAGCGGCGCCTTGCTCTTCTTCACCGGGGCGGGCGGGAAGCCGGGCGCGCCCGGGTACGGCGCGGCGGGGTAGCCGGGCTGTCCCGGCACGTACGGCGGCTGACCGGCGGCCGGGTAGGCGGGCTGGCCCGAGGTCGGGTAGGCCGGCTGGCCCGAGGTCGGGTACGCGGCCGTGGGCGTGGTGAAGGCGGGAGTGCCCGAGACGGGGGTCGGCGCGCCCGACACCGGCGCGGCCGGGGCCGGCTCGGCCGGGGCCTGCGGCGGCGTCACCGGGGTGGTCGGCGGCAGCGGCACGGCCGGCTGCGGAGCGGTCGGCGGCGTCACCGCGGCGGACGCGAACGGGTCGGCAGGCGGCGGGTACGCGGCCTGGCCCGGCGTCTGCGGCGCCGTGGGCTGCTGGTCGTCGGTCGGCTGGGTCATCTGATCTCCCCTGGTCCCTCTCACGGAGCCGCGACACACCTGGCTGCCCCCGCGGCGGCTCAGCTTAACCGCACCTGGCACGACCTCGCAGTAGGGATCGACCTGCGAGATCTTGGGAGCACGTTAGGTTATGCCCATGACGAAGTGGGAGTACGCCACCGTGCCGCTGCTGGTCCACGCGACCAAGCAGATCCTCGACACCTGGGGCGCCGACGGCTGGGAGCTGGTGCAGGTCGTGCCCGGCCCCAACAACCCCGAGCAGCTGGTGGCCTACCTGAAGCGGCCGAAGGCCGACTGAGCGCGATCCGCGGGGGACCGCGGCGAAGGAGACAAAGATGTCTGACCCGTACGAGAAGCTCGCCGAGCTGGGCCTGAAGGTGCCCGAGGTGGTGCCGCCGGTGGCGGCGTACGTGCCCGCGGTGCGCTCCGGCAACCACGTGTACGTATCCGGCCAGCTGCCCATGGCGGACGGCAAGCTGCTCGCCACCGGCAAGGTCGGCGCCGAGATCACCGCCGAGCAGGCGAAAGAGCTGGCCGCCCGATGCGCCCTCAACGGCCTGGCCGCACTTGAATGGCTGGTCGGCCTGGACAAGGTCGTCCGGATAGTCAAGGTCGTCGGTTTCGTGGCCTCCGCGCCCGGCTTCAGCGGCCAGCCCGGCGTCATCAACGGCGCGTCGGAGCTGTTCGGCGCGGTGTTCGGGGAGAGCGGCAAGCACGCCCGCAGCGCCGTCGGCGTGGGCGAGCTCCCGCTGAACGCCCCCGTCGAGGTCGAGCTGATCGCCGAGGTCCGCGACTGACAGTGAGGATGTTTGGTGAGTCCTCGCTTCGGTGAGGATGAGTAGCAGCCCTTCCGGCCCGGTCTGACCCGGCGACTGACTGACCTCGGGTCCTTAACGGGATCTGTCGGCCGTGGCCGGGAGGGCTGCTCGTGCACCGCCGGACGTGGCTTCGTGACCTCATAGGAGCCTGGCTGAGGGGCCCCATCACTGTCTTGTCCGCCTGCCCGGCCGGCGCGTGCCGCCCTCACCCGGTCGCACGGAAGGACGGACATGTCCACCATCGCACAAGCAGCCCTCGACGTCACCGGTGGCGTCGACACCCACGCCGACACCCACGTGGCCGCCGCGATCGACTCCGCGGGCAGGTTGTTGGGGTCAGCCCAGTTCCCCGCCGACCAGCACGGATACGCCGCACTGCTGGACTGGCTGACCGGCCACGGCCGCCTGGTCGAGGTCGGCGTCGAAGGAACCGGCGCCTACGGCGCGGGCCTGGCCCGCCACCTGAGCGCCCGAGGCGTGAAGGTGGTCGAGGTCGACCGGCCCGACCGCAAGACCCGCCGCTTCCAAGGCAAATCCGACCCGATCGACGCCGAGGCCGCCGCCCGCGCCGCCCTGGCCGGACGCGCCACCGGCACCCCCAAGACCCGAGACGGCCACGTCGAGGCCCTACGCGCCCTGCACGTGGCCCGCCGCAGCGCCGTCAAACAACGCGCCGCCGTCCAGACCCAGATGCGCACCCTGGTCGTCACCGCACCCGAAATCCTGCGCCGGCAGCTGCGCAGCCTGACCGCAGCCACATTCATCACCACCTGCGCCGCGCTCACCCCCGACCCCGCCACCGCGGCCGATCCCGCCACCGCCGCCATGATCGCGCTACGCGGCCTGGCCCGACGCCACCAGCACCTGTCCGCGGAGATCACCGACCTTGACGCGCTGATCGAGCCCCTGGTCGCCGCGATCAACCCCGCGCTGCTGGCCGTCAACGGCGTCGGCCCGGACGTCGCAGCACAGTTGCTGGTCACCGCGGGCGACAATCCCGACCGGCTCACCAGCGACGCCGCGTTCGCGATGCTCTGCGGCGTCGCCCCACTACCGGCATCGTCTGGCAAGACCCGCCGCTACGGTCTCAACCGCGGCGGCGACCGCGACGCCAACTGCGCCCTCTACCGCATCGCCATGTGCCGCCTGCGCTGGAACCCACGCACACGCACCTACGCCGACCAGCGCACCAAGCAGGGCTTGAGCAAGAAAGAGATCATCCGCTGCCTCAAGCGCTATATCGCACGCGAGATCTTCCCGATACTTACCGCTCCACGAAACGATCTTCAAGTCGTGGCTTGACATCCATAGGAGCATCCCCGCGCGCTTGCGAACGCTTCGGCCCGTCCGGGTGAACCGGGCGGGCCGACGCGTATCCGGCACCGGCCGGCGCCCGGAGTCGGGTCTGCGGCGGCAGGTGGTGGGCGGCCGGTGGATCAGTAGAGTTCTCGGCATGACGGCGCGGCTGCACTCCGAGCTTCTCCCCGGCTGGGTGACCTGGCTGCGGGCGCCCAACCCCGGCCCGATGACCCTCGACGGCACGAACACCTGGCTGCTGGACGACGGCACCGTCATCGACCCGGGGCCGGACGACCTCGCCCACCTGGAGGCGATCATCGAGGCGGGGCCGGTCCGCCGCATTCTGTTCACACACGGCCACCCGGATCACGTGGACGGCGTCACCACGCTGCTCGCGCTGACCGGGGCGAGCGTGGGCGAGGTGCCCGACTGGCTGACCGAGCTGCCCACACCGGGGCACACCACGGACTCCGTCTGCTTCGTCGCCGAGCGCGACGGGCAGCGCGTGGTCTTCACCGGGGACACCATCCTCGGCCGCGGCAGCAGCGTGGTGGCGTGGCCCGACGGCGACGTGGCGGCGTATCTGGCGAGCCTGGACGTGCTGGCCGGATACGACGTGCCGGGCCTGCCGGGGCACGGGCCGGTGCTGCCCGACTGCGCGGCGGCGGCCCGCTGGCTGCGCGACCACCGGCTGGAGCGCCTCGACCAGGTGCGCGCCGCGCTGAAGCAGGGCGCACGCACCCCCGAGGACGTGGTGAACGTGGTCTACGCCGACGTCGACCCGGCGATCAGGTTCGCGGCGGAGTGGACCGTGCGGGCACAACTCGCCTACCTCGAAACGTTGAGCGAGCTGTGAACGCCCTATGACCTGCCCTGTCTGCGGGACCGTCCCGGTGCCGGCGGCCCGCTTCTGCCACCACTGCGGCGCGGCGCTGCCCGCGGCGGCGACGCTGCCCGCGACCGAGCGCCGCGTGGTCACCGTGCTCTTCGGCGACCTGTCGGACTTCACCTCGTGGTCGGAGGAGCTGGACCCGGAGCGGGTCGGCGCGGTGACCGACCGGGTGCTGTCCGCGCTGGCCGGGGCGGTGAAGACGTTCGGCGGGCACGTGGACAAGCTGACCGGCGACGGCATCATGGCGGTGTTCGGGGCGCCGGTCGCGCACGAGGACGACGCCGAGCGGGCGGTGCGGGCGGCGCTGTCGATGCAGCGCGCGGTGCGCCGGGTGCTGGACGACGAGCGGGGCGGCAGCGCCCCGACCGGCCTGCGGCTGGGCATCAACACCGGGCCGGTGGTCGCGGGCGTGCAGGCGGGCCTGGAGTACACGGTCATCGGCGACACGGTGAACACCGCCGCCCGGCTGGCCGACGCGGCCGCGGTGGGCGCGGTCTACGCGGGCGCGCGCACCGTCGCGGCGACCGGGTCGGTGGCGGGCTGGCGCAACCTGCGGCCGCTGCGGCTCAAGGGCAAGCGCGAGCCGGTCGAGACGTACGAGCTGCTGGGCCTGCACGACGCCCGGGGCAGCCGGGCGGGGCTGGGCGAGGAGGGCCCGTTCGTGGGCCGCGAGGCCGAGCTGGGCCGGGTCGCCGGCCGCCTGGCCGAGGTCGTCGACCGGGACGAGCCGCGGGTGCTGGTGTTCACGGCCGAGGCGGGCATCGGCAAGACCAGGTTCGCGTCCGAGGTCGAGCGCTTCGCCAACGGGTATGAGGTCAGCGCGGGCCGCTTCGCGGCGCGTACGCAGGCGCGTGTGCTGTCGGTGCGCTGTGCCGCATACGGCGAGCGCCGCCGGCTGGCGCCGCTGTCCGACCTGGTCCGGCTGGCCGTCGGCCTGCCCGCGGACAGCTCGACGGCGGTCACCAGGGCGGTCGCCGAGGAGCGGCTGCGCCGCCTCACCACCCGGCTGACCCAGCGCAGCGAGCCCGGCAAGCCGGTCAGCGTGGACGTGGACGCGCTGCTGTCGCTGCTCGGTTACGCCGACCCGACCGAGCTGGCGCAGTGGCACGGCATGTCCGGGGACGACCCGGAGCAGCCGGGCCGGGAGACCGCGACGCTCGCGGTGGCCGTGGCGCGCCTGCTGGACGCGCTGGCCACCGAGTCGCCGCTGGCCGTGATCGTGGACGACCTGCACGACGGCACCCCGGAGACGCTGGACGCGCTCGGCGTCGCGCTGGAGGAGCTGACCGGGCCGGTGCTGGTGCTGCTGCTGGGCCGCCCCGAGCTGGTGCGCCGGGCGGGCCAGCTGACCCGGGTCGCCGACGCCGAGGCGCTCACCCTGCCGCCGCTGCGCGGCGCGGACGCGGCGCGGCTGCTCACCGCATACCTCAAGGGCGGCCGGCTGCCGCAGGCCGACGAGGACCGGCTGCTCACCACCGCCCAGGGCAACCCGTTCTACCTCGCCGAGCTGACCACGCTGCTGATGGAGCGCGGGGCGCTGGTGAAGGCGGGCGCGCAGTGGCGGCTGACGCCCGGTTCGCTGGGCAACCAGCTGCTGTCCCGGGACCTGGCCGCGGTGCTCGCGGCCCGCATCGACGCGCTGCCCGTCGAGGCGCGCGCGGTGCTGCGCGACGCGGCCGTGGTCGGCGACACCGTGCCCGCAGGGGCGCTGGAGGCGCTGCGCGAGCGGCGGTCCACCCGCGACGGCCGCCCGGCCGCCGTGGTCGCGGTCGAGCTGGAGCGGGCGATCGACGAGCTGCTGCAGCGCCGCATGCTGCGCCGGGTGCGGGGCGGCTTCGCGTTCGCCACCCCGCTGCTGCGCGAGGCCGCGTACGGCGGCGTGGGCAAGGCCGACCTCGCCGACCGGCACGCGTTCCTGGCCCGCTGGGCCGCGCCCGGCCAGCCGCCGCTGGCGGTGTCGTCGGGACGGACCGTGGCGGGCCTGTCCGGGGTGACCGACGCCGTGCGCGACGCGTTCGTGGCCGAGCATGCCGAGCGCGCCACCCGGCTGGCCGACGCGGTCCGGCTGCGCCCTGACGTGCCCGCGCGGCAGGTCGGGCCGCTGGGCGTGGCGGCGCTGGGCCGGGCGGCCCGGCGCGCGGGCCAGGCCGGCGAGCCCGCCGAGGCGGTCGGCTACGGCGAGCGCGCGGCCCGGCTGGCTCCCGGCGCGCTGCCCCTGCCGGACCGGCTGGTCCATGCCCGGTCGCTGCTGCAATACGGCCGGATCGCCGAGGCGCTGCACGACGCCGAGAAGCTGGTCGCCGACGCCACCGACGATCCGCGCACCCGGGCCGGTGGCCTGCTGCTGGCCGGGCGGGCGCACGTGGCGCAGGGGGACCCGGGCCACGCCTACCGGCTGTGGTCGGAGGCGCTGACCACGGCCACCGACGCCGAGCTGCCGGGGGAGCGCGCGGAGGCGATGCGCCGCCTGGGCATGGCCGACTTCCTGGGCGGGCGGCTGGGCGACGCGTCCAGCCGCTTCGCCGGGGCGTACCAGATCGCGGTTTCCGCGGGCGACCGCAAGTCGCAGGCCTGGTCGCTGCAGAACCTGGCCTGGGTGACCACCACCCGGGGCGACTTCGCCGGGGCCGACGCGGCGCTGGCCCGCGCGGCGCGGCTGTTCGCCGAGACCAAGGACCCGGTGGGCCGGGCCTGGCTGCGCGGCACCTCCGCGTTCGCCCGGCTGCTGTCCGGCCGGCTGACCGAGGCGCTGCGGCTGGCGCACGTGTTCCTGCCGTTCGGCGAGCGGGTCGGCGAGGCGTGGGCGGTGGGCACGCTGCGCGCGGTGGCCGCGTTCGCCGCCGCCGAGCTGGGCGAGCTGGGCGAGGCCGACCGCGAGGCGCGCCGCGCCTACCGCGACTTCGCCGCCGCGAAGGACACCTGGGGACGCGGGTTCGCCCTGGTCGCCCGGGGGGTGGTGGCGCGCGGGCTGGGGGAGTACGGCCACGCCGAGGACCTGCTCGGCGAGGCCCTGCAGGAGGGGGAGAAGGTCGGGCACCCGCTGCTGGTCGGCATGGCCGGCACGGTGCGCGGCTTCGTGGCGCTGGACCGGGGCGACCCGGAGGCGGCCGAGCTGGACGCCCGCTCGGTGCTGACCATGGTCTCGCCGTACGGCGTGCTCGACCCGGCCCGGGTGGGACCGCGCGCGCTGCTGGGCGCGGCCCGGCTCGCGGCGGGCGACACGGCGATGGCGGTCCGGCTGCTCACCCCGGTCGCGGCCGCCCCGCACGCGCCGTCGATGCTCTACTCGCGCCGCCAGGGCGTGGCGCTGTACGCCGACGCGCTGCTGGCCGCCGGGCAGGTCGAGGAAGCGCTGACCGCCGCGGAGCTGGCCGAGTCGCTGCCCGCGGTGGACGTGCGCAGCCGGGTGCGGTCCGCCGCCACGTACGCCCGGGTCCTCGCCGCGGCCGGGCGAGACGCGGAGGCGCTGGTCGCGGCGGAGCGAGCCCGCTCGATCGCGGAGGGCACGCAGCAGGCGAGCGAACGTGCCGTTGCATTGGCGACATGGGGTGCCGTGACCGAAGGGCGAGGCGCTACCGTCTAGCGCGTGAAGCACACCCCGACCTCGTTCCCGGAGATCCCCGGACTCACCGATCTGTCGCTGCTGGCCGTCGGCGGCTACGCGACGATCTTCCGGGCCACCCAGGGCTCGGTCGGGCGCGAGGTCGCGGTCAAGGTGGAGAACCGGACCATCGACGGCGACCGGGACCGTGCCCGCTTCCTGCGCGAGGCCCGCGCCGCGGGCAAGATGTCCGGCCACCCGCACGTGGCCGACCTGTTCGACGCCGGGGTGACCGCCGACAACCACCCCTACCTGATCATGGAGCTGTACGCGGGGTCGTACCAGGACCGCATGCCGCTGCGGGCGCACGAGGTGCGCGACATCGGCGTGAAGATCGCCGACGCGCTCGCCGACGCGCACGAGCGCGGCGTGGTGCACCGCGACGTCAAGCCGGCCAACATCCTGATCAGTGCGTTCGGTGAGCCGGCGCTGGCCGACTTCGGGCTGGCCATCCTCGCCGAGATCCGCGACCCGGACATCACCCTGGACGTGATGACCCCGGCGTACGCGCCGCCGGAGGCGTTCCGCCGCGCCGAGCCCGGCCCGCCCGGCGACGTGTACGCCCTCTGCGCCACCCTGTACGCCCTGCTGCGGGGCGCGCCGCCGCGCTGGGAGCCCGACCACCCGCCCGGCCTGCTCACGCTGATCGAGATGTTCGCCCAGCCCGTGCCGGACCTGCCCGAGGTGCCCCTGGCGCTGTGCGCCGTGCTGCGCCAGGGCATGGAGAACGACCCGGACAAGCGCCCCACCGCCCGCGCGCTGGAGGAGCTGCTCGCCTCGGTGGACCTCGACGGTCCCACGCAGGAGGAGCAGTCGACGATGGACGTGTCGAACATCGACCCGCCCACGGTCCCCGTGCAGCGCCCCGGCTTCTTCACGAACCTGATCGACAACCTGTTCGGCCGCTGACGGTCGCCCACGACGCGCCGCCGGGTGCGTGTCGCGCTCCTTGAACCACTCGTTGCTCTGGTGTCAACAAGCGGTGGAGCACGGAGAGCAGGTTCACCATGGCGACTCTCGACACCGCGCTGGATCCCCGCGCGCCCTCCTTCCTCGACAACCGGAGCACCGCCCAGGCGGCGCTGCGCGCGCTGGACCACGCGCACGGGCAAGCCCGTGACGGCGGCGGCGAGAAGGAGGTGACCCGCCACCACGCCCGCGGCAAGCTGCTGCCGCGCGAGCGCATCGAGCTGCTCGTGGACACCGACACGGCGCTGCTGGAACTCGCCGCGACGGCCGGCCGGGAGACCGGCGAGCCCGCCGGGGCCGGTCTCGTCACGGCGCTCGGCGTCGTCGACGGCATCGAGTGCATGCTGATCGCCAACGATCCGACCGTACGGGTCGGCGGGCCGTCCACGGCGGGCCGGCGCAAGTTCGCGCGCGCGGTCGAGCTGGCCGCACGCCACCTGCTGCCGCTGGTGCTGCTGCTGGAGTCGACCGCCGACGACGAGCGCGGCACCGGAGCGCCCGACCCGAGCTTCGCGCGGCTGAGCCGGATGGCGGCGCCGGTGCTCTGCGCCGTGTTCGGCCCGCTGGACGCCTGGCTCGCCCCGCTGCCCGACCTGGCCGACCATGCGCTCACCGTGCGCGGGCGCGGCGACGCGACCCGGGTGGACGTGGTCGCCGAGGACGAGCGGGACGCGCTGCGCCTGCTCCGGCAGACCGTACGGCAGCTCGTGACGTTCCGGCACGGGCCGCGTCCCGCCGAGAGCCCGCCGGCCGGAGCCGCCCGGCCGGACGCGCCGCCGCGCTTCGAGGCCGAGGAGCTGCTCGCGGTGGCCAGCGCCGACCCGCGCGGGGTGACCGAGCCGCGAGAGGTGCTGGCACGCGTGCTCGACGGGTCCGACCTGGACGAGTTCCGGCCGCAGCGGGGTCCGGCGGTGCTGGCCGGGTTCGGCGCGGTGCACGGGCACCGGGTCGCGGTGCTTGCCGCGACCGGCCTCGCCGTCGACGCCGAGTCGGCGGACAAGGGCGTGGAGCTGGCCCGGCTGGCCGCCAACGCGGGCGTGCCGGTGCTGGTGCTGGCCAACCCGGTGGTGGAGACCGCGCCCGACGCGTCCGCGCCGCTGCTGCGCGCGCTGTCCCAGGCCGACCGGATGACGCTGGTGCTCGGCGTGGACCCGGGCGCCTGGACGCTGGCCGGGCCGGGCTTCCGGTTCGCCTGGCCGGTGGGGGATCTGACCAACGAGCCGTACGACGGCGTGATCGACCCGCGTGACACCCGTACCGTGCTGGGCATCTGCCTGTCGGTGAGCGCGTCGGCGGCCCGCCGCGGCGTGCCGGGTCACGTGGCCGAACGGGAGGTGGCGTCATGATCCGCAGGCTGCTGGTGGCGAACCGGGGCGAGATCGCCCGGCGCATCTTCGCCACGTGCCGGGCCGTGGGGGTGGAGACCGTCGCGGTCTACTCCATCGCCGACACCGACTCCCCGTACGTGGCCGAGGCCGATTACGCGGTGCAGCTGCCGGGCTCCGCGCCCAGCGCCACCTACCTGCGCGGGGACCTGATCCTCGCGGCCGCCCGCAAGACCGGGGCCGACGCCATCCACCCCGGCTACGGCTTCCTCGCCGAGAACGCCGACTTCGCCGCCGCGGTGGCCGACGCCGGGCTGACCTGGGTCGGCCCGCCCGCGAAGGTGATCTCGGTGATGGCCTCCAAGGTCGACGCCAAGCTGCTGCTGGCCGAAGCCGAGGTGCCGGTGCTGCCGAGCTGGACCGACCCGGCCGCCGTGGACGAGTTCCCGGTGCTGGTCAAGGCCGCCGTCGGGGGCGGCGGGCGCGGCATGCGGGTCGTGCGCGACGCCGACTCACTGGCCGAGGCGGTCTCCTCGGCCCGCCGCGAGGCGTTCGGCGCGTTCGGCGACTCGGCCGTGTTCTGCGAGCGTTACGTCGAGCAGGCCCGCCACATCGAGGTGCAGATCGTCGCCGACCAGCACGGCAACACGGTCACCCTGGGCGAGCGCGAGTGCTCCATCCAGCGCCGGCACCAGAAGATCATCGAGGAGGCGCCGTCCCCCGCCGTCTCGCCCGAGCTGCGCGAGAACCTGTGCGCTGCCGCGGTCCTGGTCGCCGAGGCCATCGGGTACGTCGGCATCGGCACGGTGGAGTTCCTGCTCAGCCCCGACGGCGAGTTCTACTTCCTGGAGATGAACACCCGGCTGCAGGTCGAGCACCCGGTGACCGAGTGCGTCACCGGCTTCGACCTGGTCCGGCTGCAGATGTTCCTGGCCGAGGGCGGGCAGCTGCCGTTCCTGTCCGCGCCGCCGATGCGCGGGCACGCCATCGAGGTGCGGCTGTGCGCCGAGGACCCGGCCAGCAACTGGCTGCCCGCCACCGGGCAGGTGCACCGGTTCGAGGTGCCCGAGGTGTCCGCCCGTTTCCGGCCCATGCTCCAGCCCGGCCTGCGCGTCGACTCGGGTGTCGAGCCCGGCACGGTGGTCGGTGTGCACTACGACTCGCTGCTGGCCAAGCTCGTCGCCTGGGCGCCCACCCGCTACGAGGCCGCCCGCATGCTGGCCGGCACGCTGGCGCGGACCCGCATCCACGGCCTGGTCACCAACCGGGATCTGCTGGTACGCGTGCTGCGCCACCCCGCCTTCCTCACCGGGCAGATCGACACCGGCCTGCTCGACCGGCAGCCCGAGGTGTTCGCGCCGCTGCTGTCCTCCGTGGAGGCCGTCCGGCTGAGCTGCCTGGCCGCCGCGCTCGCGGCCGCTGCCCGGCGCCGGGCGCAGGCCCCGGTGCAGCGCGGCATCCCGTCCGGCTGGCGCAACGTGCCCACCGTGGCGCAGAGCGTCGTGTACGACGGCCCCGCCGGTCCGGTCGAGGTCGGGTACCGCCTCGACCCGTCCGGGGCGCTGGCCCAGTGGTGGGTCCGCGCCGTCGACCCCGAGGAGCTCGACCTGGCCGGGCTCGGCCCGTCCGGGCCCGTCGACGACCACCCGCCGGTCGCGGTCCTGTCCGCCTCCCCCGACGAGGTCGTGCTGGACGTGGCTGGCATCCGGCTGGCCCTGCACGTGCACGAGGTCGGCGAGACCGCGTACGTGGACAGCGCCGAGGGCTCCCTCTCGCTGCGCCGGCTGCCCCGCTTCCCGGTGCCGGTGCAGGAGCTGGAGGAGGGCTCGCTGACCGCCCCGCTGCCCGGCGCGGTCGGGCGGGTCCTGGTCGCCCCCGGCCAGCGCGTCGGCGCCGGTGACCTGCTGCTCACCCTGGAGGCGATGAAGCTGGAGCACCCGGTGCACGCCCCCGCCGACGGCGTCGTCGCGGCGGTCACGGTCCGCCCCGGCGTACTCGTCGACACCGGTGCCCTCCTGGCCGTCCTCACCCCCGCCTGACCTGCCCTTTTCTGCCCCAGACTCGCAAAGACCCGCGCCCTCGGAGCAGCTCTGAGGGCGCGGGTCGTTGAACGCCACCCCTCAGGATGACGACGGGACGGGGACGAAAAGGGACGTCCCCCGGGCGGTGGGCTGGATGGGTGCCCGGTCCCGGGGGACGTCCTGGTGGTGCTGGGCCAGCGCGAGGGTCGTCAGCGAAAGGGTTTCGCGCTGGTGCCGGCCTGTCGGCGGGTGAGGCGGGTGCAGTGTTTCGCCGGTTCCGGTCCGCGGGTGACGGGGAAAGTCATCGTGGGCCGTGCCCGCCGGCAGGCCGGACGGCTACTGCTGCGCCGAGGCGCCGCCGGTGCTCCACGCGGCCGCGTTGCCCAGCACGCCGATCGCGACGCCGCTGACGTCGACCGGGATCTGGATCGGCGCGTACACCTGGGTGCCGTTCAGGATGCCGGAGTTGCCGGCGCTGATCAGCGTCACGTCCTTGCCGTGGCCGTGGTGGCCGTGCGAGTGGCCGTGGTCCGGGCAGGGCTGCGGGCGCGGCTTCGGCTTCGGGCGCGGGTGGTGGTTGTGGCCGCCGCCGCCGCCGTTGCCGCCGCAGCCGGTGTTGCACTTGTGCTCGCTGCCGCCGCCGGTGCCGCCCGTGCTGGTGTTGTCCACGGCGTCGTCGCTCTCGGTGTCGAAGCGGCCGACCGTGCCGACGCCGTCGATCGAGTCGAGGTCGATCGCGTCGGCGCCGCGCGCCACACTCGGGCCGCCCAGCAGCGAGCCGACGACCGGCAGGCCGCCCTTGGTCAGGCTGCCGACCACCGGCAGGCCGCCCTTGGTGAGGTCGCCGACGACCGGCAGGCCGCCGTTGGTGAGGCCGCCGACCAGCGGCAGGCCGCCGTTGGTGAGGCCGCCCAGCAGCGGCAGGCCGCCCAGCAGGTCGCCCGACTCGGCCGACTCGCGGCTGTACCCGTCGCTGTCGTCGTGGTCGCAGTGGTCGTCGCAGCCGTGGTGCTTCGGCTTGTGCTTGTGCTTGCCGCCGATCTCGGCGGACGCGCCGCCCTCGCACCACGCCGCGGCGTTGCCGAGCACACCCGCGGCCACGCCGCAGACGTTGATCGGGGCCTGGATCGGGGCGAAGACCTGCGTGCCGTTGAGGATGCCGTGGTTGTCGGTGCTCAGCATCCGGACGTCGTACACGCCCTCCAGCTCGGCGGCGCTGCCGCCCTGGCACCCGGCGATCGCGTCGCCGCCCACACTCGCGGCCACGCCGCAGAGGTTGATCGGAGCCTGGATCGGAGCGAAGACCTGGGTGCCGTTCAGCACGCCGGTGTTGCCCGCACTGATCACGGTGGTCTCGGCGTACGCGGCGGTGCCGGTGGCCATGACCGCGCCGGCGGTGAGCGCGCCGGCCTTGAGTGAGCGTCGAACCCACGTGTTCATAGTGGTAGGGACCTCTTTCGATCGTCGGAGACTTCCGACCGACCGATCGAGGCGGTGCGAGAGGTGTCCATCCGCCCAGGCACAGGCGTTCGGTCACCGCACGATCGGTCACTGTGGACACGTCTAGCCGCACCTGAATTGCGAGGTTCGCGACCACTCGGACCAACGAAGCCCTCGGTCCGCTGACATGTCGGCGACCGGTTCCCGACACTTTGACCAGGCAAAACGCCCGGCTATGTCCTGTTTCGCCCCATTCTAACGCTCTCTGCCGCAACGCTTAACGACTCGCGGCCCCAGGTAGCACCTGAGGCCGCGACTCTTCAAGACTTGCGCCCGAAAGGGGCCCCGGGTCAGACGCGGGCGCGGCGGGCGAGGCGCTCGGGGTCGAGGATGATGACGCTCTTGCCGTCGAGGCGCAGCCAGCCGCGCGAGGCGAAGTCGGCCAGGGCCTTGTTCACCGTCTCGCGGGAGGCGCCGACGAGCTGCGCCAGTTCCTCCTGGGTGAGGTCGTGCGTCACCCGCAGCACGCCGCCGTCGCGGGTGCCGAAGCGGCCCGCCATCTGCAGCAGGTTCTTGGCGACGCGGCCGGGCACGTCGGTGAAGATCAGGTCGGCGAGCGCGTCGTTGGTGCGGCGCAGTCGGCGGGCCAGCACGCGCAGCAGCTGCTCGGCGATCTCCGGCCGGTTGTTCAGCCAGGGCCGCAGCGCCTGCTTGCGCAGCCGGGCCAGGCGCACGTCGGTGACGGCGGTGGCGGTCGCGGTGCGCGGGCCGGGGTCGAACAGCGACAGCTCGCCGAGCATGTCGGACGGGCCCATCACGGAGACCAGGTTCTGCCGGCCGTCGGCGGCGCGCCGTCCCAACTTGATCTTGCCGGAGAGTACGATATAGAGACTGTCACCCGGCTCGCCCTCGTTGAATACGATCTCGCCCTTGCGGATCTCGATCGTCTCCATCTCACGAGCGAGCGCTTCAGCGGCCTCCGGGTCGACACCCTGGAAGATTCCGCTGCGAGCCAGCACCTCGTCCATCGCCATCCCTCCATCGACGCGGATGCGTGGGCACACCGTTGATTGACTCGTCGCTACCCGTACGCCGCGCGAGGTCAGTCTAGGCGCACACAGGCGGCAACCGGACGCCAACCCCCAGAATCCTGCATCGGCGACCGGTGCCGGTCGTCGCCGCCTCCGGGTAGAGTGCCCGGCGATGTCCATACACCCCCTGAGCCCGGCCGATACCCCCGCCCCCGCCGCCCAAACCCCGCCCCGCTCCACCCTGGACCGGCTCGTGGGAGCGCTGCGCGCGCGCCGGGGGGTCTCCGCCGCGGGCGCGATCGTGCTCCTTGTCACAGTAGCCGGAGTCGCGCTCACCGCCGTGAACTCGTCGGCCGAGGGCGCCGAGGCGCTGTGGCACCCGCCGGCGGGCGCGGCCGCCGAGCCGTCGCAGGGGGCTCCGGCCCCGGTGGGCGAGACGATCAGCCTGTCCGCGACCGGCGACATCATCATGGGCGACGCGCCGGGGCACCTGCCGCCGCGCGACGGCAAGGGTTACTTCGACAAGATCAAGGCGCTGCTGCCCGCCGACCTGGTGATGGGCAACCTGGAGCAGCCCATCACCGAGGAGACCGGCTCGGGCAAGTGCCCGCCGAAGCCGTCCCCGGTGCCGAACGCGACGCCCAGCCCCGGCGCCAGCCCGACGAAGAACAACTGCCACCAGTTCCGGGTGCCCCCGCGCTACGCCCAGCATCTCAAGGACGCCGGGTTCGACCTGCTCAACACGGCCAACAACCACGCACGCGACTACGGCACGGCCGGGTTCACCAACACCCAGCGCGCGCTGGAGGCCGCCGGGCTGCAGCACACCGGGGAGACCGGCCAGATCACCATCGCCGAGGTCAAGGGCGTGAAGGTGGCCGTGCTCGGCTTCTCGTCGTACTCGGGCAACAACAGCCTGATCAATCTCACCGCGGCGAAGAAGGTCGTGGCCAAGGCCGCGGAGCGGGCCGACATCGTGGTGGTCCAGGTGCACATGGGCGCCGAGGGTGCGGACAAGAGCCACGTCCGGCCGGGCACCGAGACCTTCCTGGGCGAGAACCGGGGCAACCCGGTCGCCTTCTCCCGCGCGGTCATCGACGCCGGTGCCGACCTCATCATCGGGCACGGCCCGCACGTGGTCCGCGGCCTGGAGTTCTACAAGGGCCGGCTCATCGCGTACAGCCTGGGCAACTTCGCCGGCGGCGGCCAGCTGAGCAGCAACGGCCGGGTCGGCTGGGGCGGCGTGCTGCAGGTCTCGCTGAGCAAGGACGGCGGCTTCGTCTCCGGGCGGTTCCACTCCACCTACTTCAGCGGCTCGTACGGCATCCCGCAGCCCGACCCCAAGGACCGCGCGCTCGGCCTGCTCCGGCAGATGACCGAGGAGGACTTCGGCGCGAACGGCGCGGTGGTGAGCGCGGACGGGTCGATCGGCGCACCCGCGACGTAGGCTCTCTGCCGTGACGGTCACGGTGAACGGCGAGACGGCGCTGGCGCGTAAGCGGCGGGTGCGGCGGATGGCGCGCGAACTCGCCGTCATCCACCCGGACGCGCACTGTGAGCTGGACTTCACCAACCCGCTGGAGCTGGCGGTCGCCACCATCCTGTCCGCGCAGTGCACCGACGTACGGGTGAACGAGACCACGCCGAAGCTGTTCGCGAAGTACCGCACCGCCGCCGAGTACGCCGGGGCGGACCGGGTCGAGCTGGAGGAGATGATCCGGCCGACCGGGTTCTTCCGGAACAAGGCCGCCTCGCTGATGGGCCTGGGCCAGCAGCTCGTCGACCGCTTCGGCGGCGAGCTGCCGCGCACCCTGCCGCAGCTGGTGACCCTGCCCGGCATCGGCCGCAAGACGGCCAACGTGATCCTCGGCAACGCCTTCGGCGTGCCCGGCATCACCGTGGACACCCACTTCCAGCGCCTGGTCGACCGGTGGGCCTGGACCGCGGAGAGCGATCCGGTCAAGATCGAGCACGCGGTCGGCGCGCTGGTCGAGAAGCGCGACTGGACCATGCTCTCGCACCGGGTGATCTTCCATGGGCGCCGCGTCTGCCACGCGCGCAAGCCCGCCTGCGGCGCCTGCCCCCTGGCAGCCATGTGCCCGTCCTACGGCACCGGCCCGACGAACCCCGCCGAGGCCGTCAAGCTCTTGAAGGGCCCTCGCACCGCCGAGATCGCCGCCCTCGCCGGAGTCACCCCATGACCCGTCCCTCCCTCGCGTCCCCCGGCGGGGCCGCGCACCCTGACGTGCCCGCAGTTTCGGGGAAAGTGCAGCGACCTGCCGCCGCGAACCCGCAGTTTCCCCGAAAGAGGGGGGTCGCCGCAGCGTTGCCGGCGACAGTCGACGCGGCATCGCCGGCAGTTTCCGGGGGATGGCGGTCACCGCTGCGGCGGGCCACGGGCAGCCCTCGAAGCGGACGCCTCGCGGCGGCGCTGACTGCCCTCGTCGCCGTGCTCGCGGCGGGCTGCGGGCCGGGCGCGCCCGGCCCGGACGAGAAGGTGCCGCAGCCGTTCGCCGCCTGCGCTCCGCTGACCGGCAGCGCGGCGACCCCGCCTGCGCCGAGCCCGGCGACCGGCACCGGCCCTGGCCCGGCGGCTTCAGCCGACGCGCGGCCGGTGGCGAGGCTGCGCGTTGTGGATCTTCCTGAGCTGTCGCTGCCGTGCCTGGCCGGGGGCGACGACGTGCGTGTCGGCGAGCTGCGCGGGCCGCTCGTGATCAACCTGTGGGGCTCCTGGTGCGAGCCATGCCGGGCGGAGCTGCCCGCGCTGCAGCGGCTGGCCGACAGCGGCCGGGTGCCGGTGCTCGGTGTGGTGACCAGGGACGACCGCGCCGCCGCCGCCTGGCTCGCCGATGAGCTGAGGATCGGCATGCCCGCCGTGTACGACCGCGGTGGCGCACTGCAGGCCGCGCTCGGGGAGAAGCTGCTGCCGATGACGCTGCTCGTCGGGCCGGACGGCCGGGCCGCCGTCTACCGCGACGTCGCGCTCACCGATGAGACCCTGTCCCGGCTTGTCGACCAGCACCTGGCTGGGGCATGAGCGGGCAGGGCGCGCAGCGGGCATGAACGCGCGGGCAGGTGGGCCGGGAGCGGCCGCGGCCGGTCGCGACGGGAGCAGGGAGAGGGTATGAGCGAGCAGGTCGGGACGACCGAGCGGGCCGACGGGCGGCTGCCCGGCTGGTTCGAGCCGCTGCTGACCCGGGTGCGCGACGCGCGTGCCGTGGACTTCACCCGCATCCCCACCCCTGACGAGGGCGGCCGCCCCGCCGCCGTGCTCATCCTGCTGGCCGAGGGCGAGCACGGGCCCGACGTGCTGATCATGCAGCGTGCCGCGACCCTGCGTACCCACGCGGGTCAGCCCGCCTTTCCCGGCGGCGCGGTGGAGCCGCAGGACGCGGATCTGACCGCGACGGCGCTGCGCGAGGCGAACGAGGAGGTCGGGCTCGACCCGGCCAGCGTCACCGTGCTGGCGCAGCTGCCCACGCTGTGGATCCCGGTCACCGACTTCCTGGTCACCCCCGTGCTGGCCTGGTGGCACGCGCCGCACCCGGTCGGCGCGCACGATCCGCGCGAGGTCGCGCACGTCGCCCGGCTGCCGCTGGCGGAGCTGGCCGACCCGGCCCACCGGCTGCGGGTGCGTCACTCGAGCGGCTGGATCGGCCCCGCCTTCCACTCCCGGGGGATGCTCGTCTGGGGCTTCACCGCCGGTGTGCTCAGCACCCTGCTGGACCTGGGCGGCTGGGCCCGGCCGTGGAACACCGACCGGATCGAGGCGCTGCCCACGCCGCCCGCCACGCTTAGTGGCACCTCCGATGTCCCTTCCGTAGGCTGAACCGATGTCGATCGTCGACGGTGTCCTCCTGCTCCTGCTGCTGCTCTTCGGGGTCAGCGGCTATCGGCAGGGCTTCGTGGTGGGCGTGCTCTCGTTCACCGGCTTCTTCGGGGGCGCCCTGATCGGACTGCAGCTCGGCCCGCTGCTCGCGGGTCTCATCACCGACCCGGTGCTGAAGCTGGTGGTGTCGCTGATCGCGATCTTCGGCCTGGCCGTGCTCGGCCAGTCGCTGGCCGGCTGGTGGGGCAGCAGGCTGCGGCGCGCCATCACGAACCGCACCGGGCAGATCGCCGACGACCTGGGTGGCGCCGTCGTCTCCGTGCTCGCGGTGACCGTGGTCGCCTGGCTGGTCGCGGTGCCGCTGAGCGACTCCGACCAGCCCTGGCTGGCCCGTGCCGTGCGCAACAGCAGCATGCTCGCGGCGATCGACAAGGTGATGCCGGGCGAGGCGAAGTCGCTCACCGAGGCGCTGCGCGAGACCGTCGACACCAACGGCTTCCCGGAGGTCTTCGGCGACCTGGTGCCGACCGAGGTCAAGGAGGTCCCCGCGCCGGACCCCAAGCTGGCCGGGTCGCAGGTCGTGCTGAACGCCAAGAAGTCCGTGGTCAAGGTGCTGGGCAACGCGCCGAGCTGCAGCCGCCGCATCGAGGGCTCCGGGTTCGTGTTCGCCGAGCAGCACGTGATGACCAACGCGCACGTGGTCGCGGGCACCCAGAGCGTCCGGATCAACCTCAACGGCAACCTGATGTCCGGCAAGGTCGTGGTGTACGACCCGGAGCGCGACCTCGCCGTGATCCACGTGCCGTCGCTGAAGGCGCCGGTCATGCGGTTTGCCAACTCGCCCGCCAAGAGCGGCTCGGACGCCATCGTGCTGGGCTTCCCGCTGGACGGGCCCTACAACGCCCAGTCCGCCCGGGTCCGCGACGTCGGCGACATCACCGGCCCGGACATCTACGAGGACGGCACGGTGACCCGCGAGGTGTACACCATCCGCGGCCTGGTCCGCAGCGGCAACTCGGGCGGCCCGCTGGTCTCGGCGGACGGCACCGTGCTGGGCGTGATCTTCGCGGCGGCCGCCGACGACCCGAACGTCGGCTACGCCGTCACCGCGGACGAGGCCTCGACGATCGCCCTGATGGGCCGCACCCGCACCAGCGCCGTCCCGACCGGCAAGTGCGCCTGATCAGGAAAGAGGAAGCGCGAGCAGCGGGGCGCCGTCGAGGGCCAGCTGCAGCCCGCCGTTGACCCGCTGCGGAGTCGGCGCCGGCCGGGTGCCGGCGGCCGGGGTGGGCGTGGCCGCGGCGGCCGGGGACGGCTCGGGCGCGGGCCCGAAGCCGGCGCGTCCCGGCGGCGGCAGGACGTCCAGCGAGTTGGCCCGGACCGGGGTCACCTCGGCGGTCAGCGCCGCGACCGGGTCGACCAGGCCGAAGCCGAACTCGTCGTCGCGCCCGGCCGGGCCGAGGTCCTGTGCGGTGCTGATCAGCCGCTGCACCACGTCCGCGGCGGACATGCCCGGGAAGCGGGAGCGGACCAGCGCGGCGGTCGCCGAGACCAGCGGCGCGGCGAAACTCGTGCCCTGCACCCGCCAGTAGCCGCCCGGCTTCGCGCCGAGCAGGTCGGTGCCCGGCGCGGCGAGCACGGCCTGCTCACCGGTGAGGGAGCCCTGCCAGCGCTGGTGGCGCTGGCCGGGGGCGATCGCGGTCACCGCGAGCACACCGGGTTCGCGGGCCGGATACCAGATCTCGGTGCTGCCGCCCGCGCTCACGTTGCCGACGCAGGCCACCACCACCACGTCGCGGGCGAACGCGTAGTCGATCGCCTCGGCCAGCGCTTCGCTGCTCACCGGGCCGCCGAGAGAGAGGTTGATCACCTTCGCGTCGTGGTCGACGGCCCAGCGGACCGCCTCGGCGACCACCCGCGCGTCGTCGTACCGGTTCTCCGCGTCGAGCACGCGCACCGGAAGGATCTTCGCGCGCGGCGCCAGCCCGGCCACCCCGTGCCGGCCGTCACCCTGGCCGGCGATCAGCGCGGCCACCGTGGTGCCGTGCCCGACCTGGTCGTTGCTGCCGTTGCCGGTCGTGTCCACCAGGTCCAGCCCGGAGAGCACGCGGCCGGTCAGGTCCGGGTGCGGCGCGACCCCCGAGTCGATCACGGCGACGACGACGCCGTCGCCGGTGGCCAGATCCCAGGCGCGGGTGGCGCGGAGGGTGGTCAGCTGCCACTGCCCGCTGCGCTCGGCGTCGCGGGAGACCCGCTGCGCGCCGACCTCGGCCCGCAGCCCGGCGGTGTCCGCCAGGGGCGTCCGCGGCGGGGTCGTCGCGGCCATGCTGCCCGCCACGGCCAGCGCCAGCGCCGCGGTCACGCGAGGCAGCGCCGTCGCGTTCTTACGCGGGACGGCGCTGCGGCGGAATGACCGGAACCCAGGCACAGTTCCGCCATTCTCACACGCTCACCCGCGCGGGCAAAGAAACCCGGCTATGCGGCCCAGCCCTGGATCATGCCGTAGACCCCGAGCACCCAGGCCGCGACCGGCACCACCGAGACGACGACGAGCAGGTCGAACAGGTCGGCGGCGCGGCCGACGTACGGCGAGGGGGCCTTACGGGACCAGGTCTGCCCGGCCAGCGCGATGATCATCGCGAGCACCACGGTGCCGACCGCGAAGAAGGCCCGGGTGCCGCCGTCGGTGAGGAAGACCGCCGCGCCCAGCAGCAGCACCCAGCCGAACAGGCCCGCGATCACCAGCGGCACCCGCTGCCGGACCGTGACGAACAGCCGCGAGCGCAGCAGCAGCGCCGTCGCGCACACCGCGACCAGCACCCGGCCCGCGGTGCCGCCCGAGCCGACCAGGATCAGCCCGGCCGCGCCGGTCAGCACGGCGTACCCGATGAGCATGCCGGTGAGCAGCTCCTCGGAGCGGGCCACGGCGGCGAAGACGCGGGAGCGGTCGGGCAGGTCCGAGGCGCCCCGGTTGGCCGGCACGGCCGCGAAGGCGTTCTCGCCGGCCGGGCCGCGCGGCGGGGTGACCGACGGCACCGGCACCTTGCCGAACCGGATGGCCAGCACCGGCACCAGGCCGATGCCGCACACCAGCGCGCTCACCAGGACCGCCGCGGCGCCGGCCGCGCCGAGCCCGCCGAGCAGCGCGGTCAGCGCGCCGAGCAGGCCCGCCGTGCCACCGGCGGTGAAGATGCGCAGCCCGTGGCCGACACCGGCCGCGCCGAGCATCGCGAACAGCAGCACCGCCACGCAGCCGACCAGCAGTTGCGGCTCGCCGAGCCACGGGGCCAGCGGCGCCGGGCCGCCCTCCGCGCCGCCGAGCACCAGCGCGCCGCCCGCGAACGCGTACGGCAGCGCGAAGCCGGCCAGGGCGCTGCCGGTGACGCCGTCGCCGTACGCCCGCGACGCCAGCACGCCGCCGACCAGCAGCAGCACCGCCACGGTCAGCCCGAGGTATCCGCCCGGCGTCCACTGCGGACCGCCGTGCACCAGCGACAGCACGCCCGCGGCGAGCAGGATGCCGGAACCGACCAGGGTGGACATCCGCGTCGCCGCGGGCGTCCACAGGGTGCCCCGGCGGCGCGCGCCCTCGGCGATCGCCTCGACGACGTCGTCGTACTCCAGCTCGGGCCAGTGTTCCTGGGCCGGCACCAGGTGCAGGATCTCACCGTCGCGCACCGACTGCTGCTGCAGCGACATGCCTTCGGCGAGCGGGCTGCCGTCGGTGCGGCGCAGCACCCAGCCGCCGTGCTGCTCGCCGTCGTCGGCCAGGCCGACCCCGGCGTGGCGCAGCAGGTCGGGCAGCAGATCCGCCAGCGTCACCTGCTCGGGCAGCGCCACGTCGACGCGGCGCTGCGGCGTCTGCAGCGAGATGCGGGCCAGGCCGGTGGGGGACGCGGTCGTCGCGGCGGGGTAGCTCACCCGGTACGTCTACCACGTTCCGGAGGAACGCGTCACCCCGCATCGATCGCGGACATGTTTGTCACAGGCGGCCGAACGCGGGCGGTTCTCACATGACTTAGCATGACGGGCGGTCGATGGTCGTGGGGAGGGCAATCGCTATGGGTACGGTGATCGTCAAGCGGGCGCCACGTCGCCCCGCACCGGAGATCCCGGCGGGGGAACTCGTCATCGACGCGCCGCCGGAGATTCCGCAGGCCGCGGGCGGGCGCTGGCAGCAGGCCATGATGATCCTGCCGATGCTGGGCAGCGGCCTGGGCATGGCGATGATGGTGGGCCGCGGCCAGGGCGACAAGATGTCCTATCTGGCCGGCGGCATGATGGGCGTGTCCAGCCTCGGCATGATCGCCGCGAGCCTGATGAACGGCGCCGGCCAGCCGAAGAAGGCCGAGATGATGGCGGCCCGCCGCGAATACCTGCGCCACCTCGCCAGCCTGCGGCGGCGCGCCCGCCAGGCGGTGCAGGCGCAGCGCACCGGCCTGTTCTACCGCCACCCCGACCCGCAGCGGCTGTGGTCCACGGTGGACAGCCACCGGCTCTGGGAGCGCCGCGGGCACGACCCCGACTTCGGCATCGTGCGCGTGGGCATCGGCCCGCAGTCGCTGGCCACGCCCCTGGTGCCGCCGGAGACCCGGCCGCTGGAGGAGCTGGAGCCGATGACGGCCGGGGCGCTGCGGCGCTTCCTGGACGCGTACTCCGTCGTGCCGGACCTGCCGGTGGCGCTGTCCATGCGCGGCTTCGGCCGGGTGTTCCTGCGCGGCGACGCCGCACCGCGCACCGAGGGGATGTACACCAGCTCGGGCGAGCGCGACCACCGTGACGGCTCGGACGCGCACGGCCTGGCCCGCGCGATGCTGGCCCAGCTCGCCGTGTTCCACGCCCCGGACGACCTGGTCATCGCGGTGTGCGGCTCGTCCTACCGCCGCGACGCCTGGGACTGGGCCAAGTGGCTGCCGCACCACCAGCACCCGAGCCGGGTCGACGCGCTCGGCCCGATGCGCCTCTACGCCACCTCCGCCCCCGAGCTGGAGGAGCTGCTGACCGAGCTGCTCGCCGGGCGGCCCCGGTTCGGCGGCAGCGAGGGCGCGGGCCCGCACGTGGTCGTGGTGCTCGACGGCGCCGACATGGCCGGGGCGAACCTGCTGGCCGTGCCGGAGGGCCTGTCCGGGATGACCATCCTGGACCTGGACACCGCGCCGCCGCGCCTGCTGGAGCGCGGCATGCTGACGCTCGAAGTGCGCGGCCGCGAGCGCGAGCTGCACACCACCACCGCGACCTCCGTCGCCGAGGTCGGCGCGGCGGACCGGCTCGGCGTCGTCGAGGCCGAGGCGCTGGCCCGGCGGCTGGCCCCGCTGCGGCTGTCCGCCACCACGGTCACCAGCTCCACCGCGATGACCACCGAGAAGGGCCTGGCCGACCTGCTCGGCATCCCCGACCCGGAGCGCTTCGACGTGGCGTACGGATGGTCGCCGCGCAGCAGCCGCAACATGCTGCGCACGCCGCTGGGCGTGGGCCCGGACGGCTCGCCGGTCGAGCTGGACATCAAGGAGTCGGCGCAGGACGGCATGGGCCCGCACGGCCTGCTCGTCGGCGCGACCGGCTCCGGCAAGTCCGAGCTGCTGCGCACGATGGTGCTCGGCCTGGCCGCGACGCACTCGTCGGAGCAGCTCAACTTCGTGCTGGTCGACTTCAAGGGCGGCGCGACGTTCGCCTCGCTGGACCGGCTGCCGCACACCTCCGCGGTCATCACCAACCTGGAGGGCGAGAGCCACCTGGTCAACCGCATGGGCGACGCGATCACCGGCGAGGTGCTGCGCCGCCAGGAGCTGCTGCGGGCGGCGGGCAACTTCGCCAACCTCAAGGACTACGAGAAGGCGCGCGCGGGCGGCGCCGCGATCGCCCCGCTGGCCTCGCTGTTCATCGTCTGCGACGAGTTCTCCGAGCTGCTCACCGCCAACCCGGACTTCATCGAGATCTTCGTGCAGATCGGCCGGGTCGGCCGGTCCATCGGCATGCACCTGCTGCTGGCCAGCCAGCGGCTGGAGGAGGGCCGGCTGCGCGGCCTGGACACGCACCTGTCGTACCGGATCGGCCTGCGCACCTTCTCCGCGATGGAGTCGCGCGCGGTGCTCGGCGTCGGCGACGCGTACGACCTGCCCAAGGCGCCCGGCCACGGCTACCTGAAGTTCGGCTCGGAGCCGCTGCAGCGGTTCAAGGGCGCGTACGTGTCCGGCTCGTTCAAGCGGGCGGGGGAGACCGCGACCCGCCGCAAGGACGACGGCCGCCAGGTCGTGTACGACTTCAGCAACCACTTCGTGCCGGTGCCGAAGAAGCCCGCCAACGCCGAGCCCGAGGTCAACTGGGACGTCAAGCCGGGCGAGAGCCTGATGGACGTCATGATCGAGCGCATGGTGGGCCAGGGCCCGCCCGCGCACCAGGTGTGGCTGCCGCCGCTGGACATCTCCGACCCGCTGGACCTCGCCTTCGGGCAGCTCGGCCTGGTCGAGGGCCGGGGCCTCACCGTCGCCAACCCGGAGCTGCGCGGCGCGCTGCGGGTGCCGGTCGCCATCATCGACAAGCCCGCCCAGCAGCTGCGCGACCTGCAGTGGCTGCGGCTGGCCGACGGCGCGGCGGGGCACGTGGCGCTCGCGGGCGGCGGCCAGAGCGGCAAGTCCACGCTGCTGCGCACCATCATCACCGGCCTGGCGCTCACCCACACCCCGCAGGAGGTGCAGGTGTACTGCCTGGACTTCGGCGGCGGCTCGCTGGGCGCGCTGCGCGACCTGCCGCACGTCGGCGGCGTCGCGGGCCGGCAGGACGCGCTGATGGTGCGGCGCACCGTGAGCGAGGTGGCGCAGCTGCTCAACGCCCGCGAGGCCCGGTTCGCCGAGCACGGCATCGAGTCGATGGCGGCCTACCGCAGGCTGCGCGCGGCGGGCCGGTTCACCGACGACCCGTACGGCGACGTGTTCCTGGTCGTGGACGGCTGGACCACGCTGCGCGAGAACTACGACGACCTGGAGCCGGTGCTCACCGACTTCGCCACCCGGGGCCTGGCGTACGGCGTGCACCTGATCGCCTCCACGCTGCGCTGGCGCGACTTCCGGCCCGCGATCGCCGACCAGTTCGGCAGCAAGCTGGAGCTGAAGCTGGGCGACGCCAGCGACAGCATCTGCCGGGTCCGCAAGATCGCCCCGCAGGTGCCGGCCCGCCCCGGGTTCGGTGTCACCGTGGACGGCCTGTTCACGCTGGCGCTGCGGCCGGACATGGACGCCGTCGGCGACCGCGACGCGCTGCTGCAGCACATCACGAAGCACTGGACGGGCCAGCCCGCGCCGCGGGTGCGCATGCTGCCCACGGTGTACGCGTACGAGCGGATGAACCTGGAGACGGGCGGGGAGTGGACGCTGCCGATCGGCATCGCCGACGACCTGACCCCGGCGACCGTCGACTTCTTCGCCGACGTGCACCTCAGCGCGTTCGGGGAGAGCGAGAGCGGCAAGTCGACCCTGCTGCGGCAGATCGCCACCTCGATCGCCCGCCGGTACACGCCGGACCAGGCAAAGATGATCATCATGGACCCGAAGCGCAGCCTGCTCGGCGCGGTGACCACCGAGCACCAGCTCGCGTACCTGAGCAACCCCGCCCAGCTGCGCGACTACGCCGAGGCGATCCGGCAGAAGATGGACGAGCGGCGCCCGCCGGACGACGTGCGCCCGCAGGACATCCCGCGGCGGCCCTGGCTGGCCGGGCGCGGCGAGTTCTTCCTGATCATCGACGACTACGACATCGTGGTCGGGGCGTCGATGGGCCACCCGCTGGAGCCGCTGAGCGAG
This sequence comes from Catellatospora sp. IY07-71, assembly GCF_018326265.1. Lineage (GTDB taxonomy): Bacteria > Actinomycetota > Actinomycetes > Mycobacteriales > Micromonosporaceae > Catellatospora. Next base: position 1,197,670 of record NZ_AP023360.1, on the reverse strand, counting down.
TTCCTGTTCCAGGCCCGCGACGTCGGTCTGCACCTGATCACGTCGTCCAACGCGAACTGGGGCGGCTACCGCTCGTCGAGCGACGTGGCGCTGACGAGGCTGGCCTCGGCGGGTGCGCCGTTCCTGATGCTGTCGGCGGAGAGCAGCGCGACCGCCCCGTTCGGCGCCCGCATCAAGTACGAGCGCATGCCTCCCGGCCGCGGCCGCCTCATCACCCGCCGCGGCGGCCGGCTCGTCCAGCTCGCGGAGCTGCCGGCGTACTGACCGCTTGCAGTTTCGGGGAAAGTGCAGCCGTCGGGCGAGCCGAAGGCGCAGTTTCCCCGAAACTGCGAACGGATACGCGAAAGGGCCGCCCCGACGGGCGGCCCTTTCGCGTATAGCCCGCGTCAGTGCTCGTGCGGGGTTTCCTTGGCGCGCTCGAACGAGCGCACGATCTCGGCCTCGGCCTCGGTGCGGCCGACCCAGGTCGCGCCCTCGACGCTCTTGCCGGGCTCGAGGTCCTTGTAGACCTCGAAGAAGTGCTGGATCTCCAGGCGGTCGAATTCGGCCACGTGATGGATGTCACGCAGGTGCTCCAGGCGCGGGTCGTCGGCCGGGACGCAGAGGACCTTGTCGTCGCCGCCCTTCTCGTCGCGCATGCGGAACATGCCGATGGCCCGGCACCGGATCAGGCAGCCGGGGAAGGTCGGCTCCTGCACCAGCACCAGGGCGTCGAGCGGGTCACCGTCCTCGCCCAGCGTGTTCTCGATGAAGCCGTAGTCGGCCGGGTACTGCGTGGAGGTGAAAAGGGTGCGATCCAGCCGGATGCGCCCGGTCTCGTGGTCGACCTCGTACTTGTTCCGCTGCCCCTTGGGGATCTCAACCGTGACGTCGAAATCCATTTCACACTCCCATTGGCCTGTTAGTTCGCCGACGTTGGCGAATTTTAGTTAGTCTCGCCTGGCTGGTTCGGGGCTTCGGAGGAGGGCCGCGTTGGGGAGGCAAGGTTCACACTACGGGGCCGAACCCGCAGATGGCGGGGGTTCCACGCCGGGCGAGTGGGTGTGGAGCGGCCGGGAGTGGGTGTGGCACCCCCACAGTGGTTATCCACAGCCCGCGGACCAGGCACTTGGCGGGTATCCACCGTCTTATCCACAGGCCGCAAGCCCGGGACCGAGCGGTTATCCACAGGATGTGCACAGCTCGCCCCATGACCCGCAGTACGCGCCCGGATACGGTGCGTACGGACAGAACGCCCCTGGTCACGGCGGTTATCCCCAGCCGGGCCCGAATCCCGCCGGCTATCCACAGACCACTCCTGACCAGGGGGGATATCCACAGGGCGACCACGGCCCCGGTGGACATCAGTCGGGTATGGGACACCCTGGATATCCACAGCCCTACGGACAGAGCTACCCGCAGACCCAGCCCTACGGCGGCGCGCCCGGCTACGGCTACGGCGCCCCGGGCCAGGACGAGCCGACCCAGACCCAGCCTGCGGTGACCGGTCCGCCGCCGGGCGCCCGCCCGAGCGCCCCCGTCCGCCCGCCCGCGCGTCCCGAGGGGAGCGCCGCCGGCAAGCCGAGGAAGCGCAGGCGCGGCGTGCTGGTGACGGTGCTCACACTGGTGGTGGCGCTCGGCGCGGGCCTGGTCGGCGTCGCCGTGCTGAAACCCGGCCTACTGTCCGATCTGCTGGCGAGCCCCGGCTGGGAGACGCCCAGCGCGGCCCCGCCCGCCGAGCCGGCCGCGGCGCCGGTGCTCGCCAAGCTGGCCGACGCCCCGCTGCCGGACCCGCAGCAGCTGAAGATACTGCTAGATCCGCTGGTCACCGGCACCCAGCTGGGCGACCAGGTGAGCGTGTCGGTGGTCGACGCCGGGACGGGGCAGGTGCTCTACGAGCGGGCGCCCACCGAGATGCTCACCCCGGCGTCCAACACGAAGCTGGTCACGGCCGCGGCCGTGCTGTCCACCCGGGGGCCCGACTACCGGATCACCACCCGGGTCGTGGCCGGGGCGAACCCGGGCGAGGTCGTGCTGATCGGCGCCGGTGACGCCACGCTGGGCGTCACCAAGGAGAAGTACTACGCGGGCGCCCCTCAGCTCGACGACCTCGCGGCGCAGGTCAAGAAGGCGATGGGGGACACCCCGATCACCAAGGTGATCCTCGACGGCTCGCTGTTCCCCGGTCCGGTCACGGCCCCCACCTGGTCGCCGAACGCGGCCAAGGAGGGCAACGTCTCGAAGATCCCCGCCCTGATGATCAACGGGGCGCGCACCGGGCTGAAGGACCGCAAGACCCCGTTCGAGCGCTACAACGACCCGGAACGTGCGGCCGGCGACGCGTTCGCGAAGCTGCTCGGCGTGCCGACCAGCGCGGTCGCGAAGGGTAAGGCGCCCGCGGGCAGCGGCGGCGGCCAGGTCGCCGCCAGCGCCTCGGCCGCGCCGAGCGCGGCCGCCGGGCCGCCCGCCCCAGGCACCGAGCTGGGCGCGGTGCGCTCGGCGCCGCTGCTGCGCCAGGTCGAGCAGATGCTCATCGAGAGCGACAACACCCTGGCCGAGACGCTGGCCCGGCAGGTCGCCCTAGCCAAGGGCAAGCCCGCCTCGTTCGCCGGCGCCGCCGAGGCGCTGGAGGAGGTGGTGGCCGAGCTCGGCCTCGACCCCGCGCAGAGCACCCTGCACGACGGCTCCGGCATGTCGGCCGGCAACAAGCTCACCCCGCGCATCCTCACCAGCCTGCTGGTCAAGGCGTACGGCGACGGCGCCGTGCTCGGCGACTTCTTCAACGGCCTGCCGGTCGGCGGCTGGTCGGGCACGATGACCGAGCGCTTCGGAAAGTCCACCAGCGCCTTCGGCGTGGTGCGCGCCAAGAGCGGCACCCTGAACGGCGTGAACTCGCTGTCCGGCGTCGTCGAGACCGCCGACGGGCGGCTGCTGGCCTTCGCCGTGCTCGCCGACAAGGTCCCGATCGGCATGTACCCGGCGCAGGAGCTGCTCGACAAGATCCCCGCCGCGATGGCGGCCTGCGGCTGCCACTGAGGGCTCAGCCCGGTGCGGCGGCCAGCTCGCCGCCGCGCCGGGCCACCGCGATCCCGCCGGGCAGCAGCGTCGGACCCTGCCCGTGCCACGTGGTGACCAGCGCGTCCAGCGCCGCCACGTGCCGGTGCGACAGCGCCGCGCGGGACGCCCCCAGCTCCGCGGCCCACCCGTGCAGCACCCGGGTGCGCAGCGCCGCGGGCAGCTTTCCCAGCTCGGCTGTGGACAACCCATGGGGGGTACGGCAGCGCGCCAGCGCCGCCTCCGCCAGCTCGTCGAGGTGGGCCGTGTCGTCGGCCAGCAGGCTCGCGGTCCGGGCCAGGTTCGCCACCACACCCTCGCCGAGCGCCGTGACCAGCGCCGGGAGCAGGTCCGCCCGCACCCGCGCGCGGGCGTAGGACGGGTCGGTGTTGTGCGGGTCGTCCCACGGGGTCAGCCCGAGCGCGGCGCACGCCGCCCGGCACGCGTCCCGCGGCACGTCCAGCAGCGGCCGGGCGAACCGTGCCCCCAGGTGCTCCCGGAGCACCGGCATGCCCGCCAGCCCGCGCGGCCCTGCACCGCGCGCCAGCGCCAGCAGCACCGTCTCGGCCTGGTCGTCGCGGGTGTGTCCGAGCAGGACCGCCGCCGCGCCGTGCCGCCGTGCCGCGTCGGCCAGCGCGGCATACCGCGCCTCCCGCGCCGCCGCCTCCGGCCCGCCGTCCGTCCCGACCTCGACCGCGGCCACCTCGACCGGCTCGAACCCCTGCGTGCGGGCCCAGCTCGCCACCTGCCCGGCCCGCTCCGCCGACCCGTCCTGCAGCCCGTGGTCCACCGTCACCAGCCCCGCCCGCCACCCGGCCCGCGGTGCGACGAACGCGGTGCACGCGGCCAGCGCCAGCGAATCCGCCCCACCCGAACACGCCACGAGCACCATTCGCGCGGGACCCTCAGGGAGGGTGGGCAGGGCGGTGCGGATCGCGGCGCGGATGGCGGCGATCGATGGGTCGAGCCGGGTCATCCGGGGGCGGCGGCGGTGACCACGCGGGTCACCCACGCGTCCGGGTCGGCGATCTCGTCGAGGGTGGGCAGGGTCTGCGGCGACGTCCAGATCCGGTTCAGGCCGTCCATGCCCACCCGGTCCAGGACCGCCTGCACGAAGCGCCGGCCCTCGGCGTACTGCCGCATCTTGATGTCTATGCCGAGCAGCTTGCGCAGGTACTGCTCCACCGGGTTGCTCGGGTTGCGGCGCTTGTCGAACGCGGCGCGGATGCGGGCCACCGACGGGATGACCTGCGGGCCGACCCCGTCCATGACCACCTCGGCATGCCCCTCCAGCAGCGTCAGCACCGCGGTGAGCCGGTCCAGCACGGCCCGCTGCTCGGGACTCTGCACCGCCTCCAGCAGCGACGTGCCGCGGGCGTCGTCGGGCTCGCGGGCGGCCTTGATCGCCGCGGCGATCTGCTGGTACGCCTGCGTGAGCAGGCTCGCCGAGGGCGGCTCGGTGGCCTCGACGAAAGCGCGCACCTCTGCCAGGAAGTGCTCCCGCAGCCACGGCACCGCGGTGAACTGGGTGCGGTGGGTGACCTCGTGCAGGCACACCCACAGCCGGAAGTCGCGCGGGTCGGCCTTGATCCGGCGCTCCATGCCCACGATGTTCGGGGCGACCAGCAGCAGCTGGCCCACGGGCGCACCGAAGATGTCGTACTGGCCGAGCACCTTGCCGGACAGGTAACCCAGCACGGCACCGGCCTCCACGCCGGTCACCTTCGCGCCGACCACGTTGCCGAGGAAGCCCACCTTCTCCTCGAGCTTGTCGGTCAGCGGGCTGATCACCGTACGCAGGCCCTGCACGTTGACCTCGGCCCAGGTGCGCCGGTCCACCACGCGCACCGGCCCGTCCGCGAGCTGCGGGGTCATCCCGGTGTACTCCGCGACGTGGCCCACCGCCTCGTCGGCCAGCCGCCGCAGGTCGGCGACGACCTCCGTGGCCTGCTCGAGCGTCACGGACGGCCCGGTGGGGCCGAAGCGCGCGGCGGTGGTCGAGGCGAGATCCCAGTCCACGAGAGCCATGCCTAAGAACCTACTCCCCCGTAGCGAGAAACCACGGCGTGCTTGGATCTAGGAATGCGACAGGCGGTGTACGCGCCCCAGGGAGTGGTGGCCACGAGCCAGCCGCTCGCGGCCCAGGCGGGCCTGGCCATGCTGCGCGAAGGCGGCTCGGCGGTCGACGCGGCGGTCGCCGCCGCGGTGACCCTGACCCAGGTGCAGCCGGCCTCCAACGACATCGGCGGCGACCTGTTCGCCCTGGTCTGGGACGGGCAGCGGCTGCACGGCCTGAACGCCTCCGGCCGCGCTCCGGCCGCGCTGACCCTCGACGCACTGCGGGCCTCCGGCAGGGCGCCGTCCCTCGCCCTCGGCGGCGGGCAGGCACACGCCGAGCTGGCCCCGCCCGACCGCGGCTGGCTGCCGGTGACCGTGCCCGGCGCCCCAGCGGGCTGGCGGGACCTGCACGACCGATTCGGGCGGCTGCCGTTCGAGCGGTTGTTCGCCGACGCGGTGCACTACGCCGAGCAGGGCTGGACCGTGTCGCCGACCGTCGCCGCGGGCTGGGCGCGCTCGGTGGAGTTGCACCGCTCGCTCACCCAGCCCGAGTGCCGCGGCTGGGCCGACGTGTTCGCGCCGGGCGGGCGAGCGCCCCGGGTCGGCGAGCGGTTCCGCAACCCGGGCGCGGGGCGGGCGCTGCGGCTGATCGGCGGCAGTCACGCCGACTCCTTCTACCACGGCGAGATCGCCGCGGCACTGGACGCGTACGCGGCGAGCAGCGGGGGCCTGCTCACCGCAGCCGACCTGGCCGCGCACACCAGCACCTGGGTCGAGCCGGCCGCCGCGGGCTATCGCGGGCACACCGTGTACGAGCTGCCGCCCAACGGGCAGGGCGTCGCGGCGCTGCAGGCGTTCGCGCTGCTCGACGGGCTGGACGGGCACGGGCTGCACGAGCAGATCGAGGCGATGAAGCTCGGCTTCGCCGACGCGCACGCGTACGTCGCCGATCCCGACGTGGCCGCGGTGCCCGACCTGCTGGAACCGTCCTACCTGGCCGCGCGCCGGGCGCTGATCACGGACCGGGCCGGGGACCCGGCGCCCGGCGACCCGATGCGCGGCGGCACCGTCTACCTGGCCGCGGCCGACGCCGACGGCATGATGGTCAGCCTGATCCAGTCCACCTACATGGGCTTCGGCTCGTTCGTGACGCTCCCCGGATACGGCTTCGGCCTGCAGAACCGGGGGGCCGGGTTCAGCCTCGACCCGGCCCACCCGAACGTGGCCGCGCCGGGCAAGCGCCCGTTCCACACGATCATCCCCGGGTTCCTGTTCCGGGACGGGGAGCCGGTCGGGCCGTTCGGCGTGATGGGCGGGCACATGCAGCCGCAGGGGCACCTGCAGCTGGTGCTGGCCACCGTGGACGGCGGGCTCGGGCCGCAGGAGGCGCTGACCCGGCCGCGCTGGTACTGGCACGCGGGCCGCAAGGTCGAGGTCGAGGTCGAGTTCGACCCGGTGCTGGTCGAGGAGCTGCGCTCCCGGGGCCATGAGGTCACCGTGGCCACCGACCGCTCCACCTTCGGCATGGGCCAGGCCATCTGGCGTATCCCCGGCGGCTACGTCGCCGGCTCCGAACCCCGCGCCGACGGCCAGGCCGCCGCCTACTGACCCCACCCGCGGACTCCGCCCGCCCAGCGGCCGCCGACCCGCCCATGATCGGCGTCTCGTGTCAAAAGGTGCGGTGTAACCGCAGATCTTGACACGAAACTCCGATCATCGCGGTGGCCGGTGGCCGGTGGCCGGGCGGGGTGGGGGCTGGAGGTGGGGGTGGGAGGGGGTCTGAGCTGGGCAGATATCGGCGTGGCAAGTCCCGGGCTGTGGGGTGGTCGTTGACGCCACTGTGAAGATGGCTACTTTTGTCCGGATCAGCTGCGGGCTGGCCCTGGTGGCAGGCGCGGCGGTGATACCGGCCGGCGGCGGCGCGGCCGCGCCGGACGACGGCCCGCGCAAACTCCGACCGGCCTCGCGGACCACGGTCGGCAAGGCCCCGACCAGCAGGCTGGCCAGGACCGACCGGAGCCTGCTCGATCGCAGCGACGGCGAGCGCATCCCGGTGCTGGTGAAGCTCGACTACGACGCGGTGGCCAGCTACGCGGGCGGCCTGCCGGGGCTCCCGGCGACCAGCCCGGCGGTCACCGGCGCGCGGCTGCGCAGCGGCGACGCCGAGCGCGCGTACGAGCAGTACCTTGCCGAGCGCGAACGCAGCTTCACCACGGCGCTGGCCGCGCGGGTGCCGCAGGCCCGGGTCGGGCAGCGGCTGCGCACCGTGTACGGCGGCGTCGCCCTCACCCTGCCCGCGAACCAGGTCAAGCAACTGCTCGCGGTCGAGGGCGTGGTCGCCGTGCAGCGGGACGAGCTGCGCGAGCCGCTGACCGACGCCTCCAGCTCGTTCATCGGCGCGGACGTGCTGCAGAGCGGCGCGGCGGCGAACGGCGCCCCGACCAGCCAGGCCGGTAAGGGCGTCCTCGTCGGCGTGCTGGACACCGGCGCCTGGCCGGAGCACCCGTCCTTCGCCGACCAGGGCGTGCTCGCCGCGCCCCCGGCGAAGACCGACGGCTCGGCACGCCGCTGCGACTTCGGCGACAACCCGCTGACCCCGGCCCGGGACGTGTTCCGCTGCAACAACAAGCTGATCGGCGGCGCCCCGTTCCTGGACGCGTACCTGGAGTCGTTCCCGGACGAGACGTACAAGACGGCAAGGGACAGCGACGGGCACGGCACGCACACCGCCTCCACCGCCGCCGGGAACGTCGTGACCTCGGCGAAGGTGTTCGGCGTCGAGCGCGGGCCGGTGCACGGTGTCGCCCCCGGCTCCTGGATCAGCGTCTACAAGGTGTGCGGCAAGCAGGGCTGCATGTCGTCGGACTCGGCGGCGGCGGTGGCGCAGGCCGTGCGCGACGGCGTGGACGTCGTCAACTTCTCCATCTCCGGCGGCACCGACCCGTTCAGCGACCCGGTCGAGATGGCCTTCCTGGACGCGTACGCCGCCGGGGTCTTCGTCGCCGCCTCGGCGGGCAACTCGGGCCCCGAGGCGGGCACCGTCAACCACCTGTCCCCGTGGGTGACCACGGTGGCCGCGTCGACGCAGCGCCGCGAGTTCCGCTCCGCGCTGACCCTGCAGGCCGGTGCGGTGAGCAAGGTGCTGCACGGTGCCTCGCTGACCGGGGCCGCCGGTCCGGCGCCCGTGGTCCGGGCCGGTGACACCAAGGGCTACAAGGGCGGCATGACCTGCGAGAAGCCCGCGAAGAAGGGCCTGTTCGCCGGCAAGATCGTGGTCTGCGAGCGCGGCGTCAACCCCCGGGTCGAGAAGGGCTGGAACGTGCTGCAGGGCGGCGCCCTCGGCATGGTCCTCTACAACCCGGAGCTGCAGGACGTGGAGACCGACAACCACTGGCTGCCCACCGTGCACCTGCCCGACGCGGCCCTGCTGGAGTTCCTCGACGCGAACACCGGGATCACCGCGACCATCGGCGCGGGTCAGGCCGACGCCGGCACCGGCGACGTGATGGCGGCGTTCTCCTCGCGCGGGCCGGGCGGCCTCGCCCTCAAGCCCGACGTGACCGCCCCCGGCGTACAGATCCTGGCCGGGCACACGCCCACCCCGGACGAGGCCGCGGGCGGCCCCAAGGGTGAGCTGTTCCAGGCCATCGCGGGCACCTCCATGTCCTCGCCGCACGTGGCGGGCGCGGCCGCGCTGCTGGCCGCCCGGCACCCCGGCTGGACCCCCGGCGAGCTCAAGTCCGCGCTGATGACCAGCGCGGTGACCGACGTGGTCACCGAGGACGGCAAGACCAAGGCCGGGCCGCAGGAGATGGGCGCGGGCCGGATCGCCGTCGACCGGGCCGACGAGGTCACCCTCACCGTCTCCGACACCGCCGACCGCATGATGGCGCTGGCCGGCGACGAGGTGCGCGCCGTCGACCTCAACCTGCCGTCGATCAACGCTCCGGTCATGCCGGGCCGCCTGGCCACCGTGCGGACCCTGCGCGACATGACCGGCCGGACCACGGCGTACGACGTCACCACCACCGCGCCGCGGGACAGCGCGATCAGCGTGCCGCCGGTCGTCGTCGTCCCCGCGGGCGGCACCGCCACCCTGCCGATCGCCGTCAGCTCCCGCGCCACCGGCGACGCCTACCTGTCCGGCGAGGTCAGGCTCACCCCGCAGGGCGGCGGCCGGGCCCTGCACCTGCCCGTGTCGTTCAAGCCCGGCCAGGGCCAGGTCACCCTCGCCAGCACCTGCACCGCCGAGGCCGTGCCGCTCGCCGGGACCGCCCAGTGCACCGTCACCGCCGCCAACACCGGCTACGACGACGCGCCCGTCGACCTGGTCACCCGGCTCGACCCGGCGCTCGCGCTGACCGGCGTCGACGGCAGTGCCCGTGCCGCCGGGCCGCGCGAGATCCGGCACACCGGCACCCTGCGCGGCATCGAACCGGGCCGCCCCGGCCTGGCCGACCTCGACGACCGGGTCTGGCGCCCGCTCACCGTGCCGGCCGACCCCATCGGCGACGAGGAGATCATCAACTACGAGGTGCCCGAGTTCGGCTACGCCGGGCAGACGTACACCCGCCTCGGCGTCGTCTCCAACGGCTACCTCGTCGTCGGCGGCGGCACCGGCCAGGACGTGCGCTTCGAGCCGCCCACCGCCGACGGCGCGCCCAAGCACGACCCGGCCCGGCCCAACAACCTGCTCGCCCCGTACTGGGCGGACCTCGACGGCACCCAGGCCGAAGGGGTGCGCGCCGCCACCGTCAAGGGCGGCGGCATCGAGTGGATCGTCATCGAGTGGCGGGTCAACCGCTTCGGCACCAAGGACGGCCAGCGCTTCCAGGTCTGGCTGGCCACCGGCCCCGACGAGGACATCCGCTTCGCCTACGACCGCAAGGACCTGCCCGGCGGCGCCAAGGTCTTCGCCGTCGGCGCCGAGAACGCCCTCGGCAAGGGCGAGCTGCGCACCACCAAGCCCGGTCCCGACCTGCGCGTACGCACCACCGACGGCAAACCCGGCGGCACGGCCTCCTACACCGTGCACCTGCGCGCCCTGCTCCCGGCAGCCGCCCGCGTCACCACGAGCATGACCAGCCCCGAAGTTCCCGGCACCACGGTCGTCCGTACCAAGATCCCCATCACCCCCTGACGGGGGAAGGAAGGGCACCTTCTTAACGCTTTGCGTAGAAGAAGGTGCCCTTCTTAACGTCCTGACCAGCCCTTGACCAGCCCTCGGGATGATCGTCACCAATTCCGACCCCGGCGTGCGCAAAGCACCGACAGTCGGGCAGTCTTAAGCACATGGGCTGGTACGACGCGGACATCGACCGTGTGATCATCACTGAAGAGGAGCTGCGGTCCAAAACCGCCGAGCTCGCCAAGCAGGTCGCCGCCGACTACGCGTCGGTCGACAGCCTCCTGCTCGTATGCGTACTCAAGGGCGCGGTCATGTTCATGGCCGACTTCTCCCGCGAACTCGGCAAGGTGGGCGCACCGCCGGCGGAACTCGAATTCATGGCGGTCTCGTCGTACGGCCAGGGGACGACCTCCTCCGGCGTCGTCCGGATCCTCAAGGACCTCGACCGGGACATCGCGGGCAAGCACGTGATCGTCGTCGAGGACATCGTGGATTCCGGTCTCACGCTCTCGTGGCTTCTGAAGTACCTCGAGTCGCGGTCGGCGAAGTCGGTCGATGTGGTGGCTCTGTTCCGGAAGCCTGAGGCGATCAAGGTGCCGGTTCCGGTGAAGTATGTCGGGTTTGATATTCCGACTGAGTTTGTTGTGGGTTACGGGCTGGATTACTCGGAGCGGTACCGTGAGGTGCCGTATGTGGGGATTTTGAAGCCTGAGGTTTATCAGCGCTGAGGTCGTGGCTTCGCTCCGCAGGGGGTGTCGCCGGGAACGCTGGGGGCCGCCAAGAACGGGCGGCCCTTTACGCTTTTCCCGTCGACACCCCCTGCTCCGCTAGGTCCGGGTGGCTGGGTTGGGTGGGGGCGTGCAGCATTTTTAGGGGCAGCACACGGGTAACGCCCCATATTGGCTCCTACGAGGTTGGGGTGCCGTGGTCGGGTTTGTGGGTCACCGGACCACTGGGGGGCCATGGGAGCCGTTCCTGGTTACTTCTTGTGATTTGGTAACCGTGCAGGCATTTGGAACTTTGCCCTTGGTATCAGTCGAGCGGAGCGGGGTGGTCGGACGGGGCCGCGTAAAAGGCCGCGGTTTTTGCGGCCCCAGCGGCACCGGCCGACCACCCCGCGGAGCGACCCCACGACGCCCGGGACGAACCGAGTCAGCCCAGAGCGAACACCAGGGGGATTTGGGTAGATTCGGGGCTGCTGGAGCTGAGAAAAGGCTGAACGTTGTGCGATGGGGGACACGCATGGGCCACCCGAGTGTTTGTACGGTGTACCGTCGAGTGACCGGGCCGCGCCCGGTGAGCTGACCGCCTCTATCGATCAGGAGGACACGGGCGCGCACAAAGCGTCCGGTAACAGCATGGAGCGTACGCGTTTCTTCCGCCGGCCGATCTTCTGGATCTTCATCGTGGCCATCGGCGCGATCCTGCTCAGCCAGCTCTTCACCAGCGGCCCGAGCTACCAGCCCGTGGACACCTCGGTGGCGCTCGCCCAGTTGAAGAATGCTGGGCCGGGGGCGATCAAGGAAGTGCAGATCCGGGACAAGGAGCAGACGATCCGGATCGATCTGGCCAACAAGGCCAAGTTCGACGATGTCGAGACGGACAAGATCGAGGCTCAGTATCCGGCTGATGCGGGTCTTGAGGTGTTCAACGAGGTTGATGCCGCCAAGACGGCGGGGAAGATCTCGGGGAACTTCGACACCGAGGTCACCGAGGAGTCGGTGTTCCTGTCGCTGCTGGTGAGCCTGCTGCCGATCGCCGTGCTGGTGATCCTGCTGCTGCTGTTCATGTCGCAGATGCAGGGCGGCGGCTCGCGGGTGCTGAACTTCGGCAAGTCGAAGGCGAAGCTCGTCAGCAAGGACACCCCGAAGACGACCTTCGCGGACGTGGCCGGTGCCGACGAGGCCGTCGAGGAGCTGCACGAGATCAAGGACTTCCTGCAGAACCCGGCGAAGTACCAGGCGCTCGGTGCCAAGATCCCGAAGGGTGTGCTGCTGTTCGGGCCGCCCGGAACGGGTAAGACGCTGCTCGCGCGGGCTGTCGCGGGTGAGGCCGGAGTGCCGTTCTACTCGATCTCGGGTTCCGACTTCGTCGAGATGTTCGTTGGTGTCGGTGCGTCGCGTGTTCGTGACCTGTTCGAGCAGGCGAAGGCGAACGCGCCGGCGATCGTGTTCGTGGACGAGATCGACGCGGTGGGCCGCCACCGCGGCGCGGGTCTCGGAGGCGGTCACGACGAGCGCGAGCAGACCCTCAACCAGCTGCTCGTCGAGATGGACGGCTTCGACGCGAAGGGCGGCGTCATCCTGATCGCCGCGACCAACCGTCCCGACATCCTCGACCCGGCGCTGCTGCGCCCGGGCCGTTTCGACCGCCAGATCGCGGTGGACACCCCGGACATGGTCGGCCGCAAGTCGATCCTGCGGGTGCACGCCAAGGGCAAGCCGTTCACGCCCGACGTGGACCTGGACGCGGTGGCGCGGCGCACGCCGGGCTTCACCGGCGCCGACCTGGCCAACGTGATCAACGAGGCCGCGCTGCTGACCGCGCGTCAGGACAAGCGCGCCATCTCGAACGAGTCGCTGGAGGAGTCGATCGACCGCGTGGTCGCCGGCCCGCAGCGGCGCACCCGGGTCATGTCGGAGCACGAGAAGAAGATCACCGCGTACCACGAGGGCGGGCACGCCCTGGTGGCCTGGGCGCTGCCGCACTCCGCGCCGGTGCACAAGGTGACCATCCTGTCCCGCAGCCGCTCGCTCGGCCACACCCTGGTGCTGCCGACCGAGGACAAGTACACCCAGACCCGGGCCGAGATGATCGACACCCTGGCGTACGCGCTGGGCGGCCGGGCGGCCGAGGAGCTCGTGTTCCACGAGCCCACCACGGGCGCCGGCAACGACATCGAGAAGGCGTCCGCGCTGGCCCGTGCCATGGTCACCCAGTACGGCATGAGCTCGAAGCTCGGCGCGGTCAAGTACGGCACCAGCGGCGACGAGCCGTTCCTGGGCCGGTCCTACGGGCACGAGCGCGACTACTCCGACGCCATCGCCGCCGAGATCGACGCCGAGGTGCGCTCGCTGATCGAGACCGCCCACGACGAGGCGTACGAGATCCTCGTCGAGTACCGGGACGTGCTCGACAGCATCGTGCTGGAGCTGATCGAGAAGGAGACCATCTCGACCGCCGACATGGCGCGCATCTGCGCCCGCGTCGTCAAGCGGCCGCCGATGGCCCCGTTCAACGGCTTCGGCAAGCGCACGCCCTCCACCCAGCCGCCGGTGCTGACCCCGGCCGAGGTGGAGAAGCAGCGCGAGTCCGCCGACGGCGAGGTCACCGTCTCCTCGTCCGCGGAGGCCTCGAACTGAACCGCGAGCAGGAACTCGACCACCTCGCCGCACGCCTGGTCGACGGCTCCCTCACCGGTGTTCCGGTGGAGGAGACCGTCGACCTCGCGCGTATCGAGAAGGCCGTCCGCGAGATGCTGCTCGCGCTCGGCGAGGACCCCGACCGGGACGGCCTGCAGAAGACCCCCGCCCGGGTGGCGCGGGCCTACGCGGAGCTGTTCGCCGGGCTGCGGGTCGACCCCGCGCACGTGCTGACCACCACGTTCGAGGCCGACCACGACGAGTTCGTGCTGGTCCGCGACATCGAGGTGTTCAGCCTCTGCGAGCACCACCTGCTGCCGTTCAAGGGCGTCGCCCACGTCGGCTACCTGCCCGGCGACGACGGCCGCATCACCGGCCTGTCGAAGCTGGCCCGGCTCGTCGAGGTGTTCGCCCGCCGCCCGCAGGTGCAGGAACGGCTCACCTCGCAGATCGCCGACCTGCTCCAGGACCGGCTGCAGGCGCGCGGCGTCATCGTGGTGCTGGAGTGCGAGCACATGTGCATGGAGATGCGCGGCATCCGTAAGGCCGGAGCCCGCACCGTCACCAGCGCCGTGCGCGGCATCCTCAAGACGGATCCGAAGACCCGCGCCGAGGCCATGTCACTCATCCACTCCCGCTGATCACAGCAGCGCGAGCAGCAGCACCACCAGCAGCGCCGGGGCTACGCAGACCAGCGCGCCCACCTGCGGGGTGCGCGACCGCTCCGGGTACACCATGCCGGTCACCAGCCAGCCCGCGCCCAACGCGAGCGGCGCCAGCACCAGCCCGCACACCGCCGCGAAGAACAGCTGCGCGTCCGGCTCGGCCAGCCCCGCCACCGCCAGCTGCACCAGCATCGCGACCAGCGCCAGCGGCCCGTACACCAGCAGGTTGCGCAGCGCCTGCGGGCCGGTGCCCTCGTCGTCGAGCCGGGCCAGCGCACCGTCGGCGACGTCCACGTGCGCGACCGCCTGCCGCAGCGCCGCCAGCGCCACCGCCGGACCGCCGGCGACCGCCTGCGCGGCGTCGTGCATCTCCGCCGGTCCCGGTTGCAGCACCGGCGCCGGCGTGCCCGCCCGGTCCGCCGCGTCGACCAGCGTGGCCGCCTGCATCGTCAGCCGCGCCTGGACGGTCGGCAGCTCGTCCCGGGCAGCCGCCAGCGCGGACGCCTCGCCCGCCGCCGCGTCCGCCGCCTCCCGGCGCACCGTGTCCAGCCGGTGAGCCGCCGCCAGGTACTCCGACCAGGCCGTACTCCGCTCGCTCACGCCGCCTCCCGCAGCCCGCCGCGCCCAGTGCGCGCCATCCACGCGGTCGGCTGCCCGCCCACGTCGCCGAATGCTCGTGCGGTCCCGATCACGCCGGGCCCTGGCTCAGCTCAGCCGTGCTGAGGACCAGCGGCGGATCGGAGTCCGGGTCGCGGGCCTGCCACAGGCGCTGCCGCAGCGCCGACAGCACCTGCGCGTCGGCGTCCGGGTCCGGGAACCGGACCGTCTTCTCATGGCCGCGCGTGGCGCCCCGCGGCCCGCCCAGGCCGCCCGCGGTGTTGACCACCGCGCAGCCCAGCGGCAGCGTCGCCGCCGCGTCGTTCGTCGCCTCCAGCGCGTCCCCGCCGCCCGGCAGCGCCACCCGCACCGGCACCTGGCCGAACAGCGAATCCCGCCGCGCATGCAGCGCCTCGATGCCGCGCACCGTCTGCGAAACCAGAATCAGGTGTACGCCGCAGCCGCGCCCCCGCCGCCCGATCGACTCCAGCAGGCCCAGCGCCTCCGCCGCGATCGGATCGGCACCCGACAGCAGCACCGGGAACTCGTCCAGCACACACACCAGCCGCGGCAGCTGCCGGTGCTCCCGCGCCTGCACGAACCGGCTCACCTGCAGCTCGCGCCACAGCTCCTCCCGGCGGGCCAGCTCGCCGTCCAGCTCCCGCAGCACCGCCAGGCCGTGTTCACGCCCCGACTCCAGCCCCACCACCCGGGCGTGCGGCAGCCAGGCCGGATCGTCCGGCCCCGGCGCGAACCGGGCCAGCCCCCGCCCCGGCTTGAAATCCAGCAGATACAGCGCCAGCTCGTCCGGGTCGTAGCGGGTGCACAACCCGTACAGGACATTCGCCAGGAACGCCGACTTGCCGCCCCCCGCCCGGCCCCCGATCAGCCAGTGCGGCGTCAGGTCGGCGAACACCAGCGAGATCGGCGTCTCCCCGGCCAGCCCCGCCGTCGTCGACAACCCCGCCGCCGACGACTCCGCCCACCAGTGGTCCGGATCCGGCAGCAGGTCCATCAGGTGCACCTGCCCCGACTGCACGTAACGCTCGGCCAGCTCGCGGCACACCCGCTGCACCAGCTCCGCCGGCGGGTCCGGGTCGAGCCGCACCGGCACCGAAAGCCCCGGCCACGAAGCCGTCGGGCTCGGCGCGCCACCCGCCGCCGGGCGCCGCTCGGCCTGGGCCAGCACCGTGAACGGCGCGCCGCCCAGCAGCGCGAACGGGTTGCGCAGGGCGATCTGCGTACTCATCGGCAACGGCTGCTGAGCCGCGGGCTGCGCCGTGTCCGGCGTCAGCGGCGGCGGCGGCCAGCCCGCCACGATCAGATGCAGCCCCGTCGCCGGACCGGCCTGCGCCAGCGCCGTGATCCGGGCCAGGTCCGAGCCGTCCACCGCCGACGGGAGCGCCGCGATCAGCAGCAGCATCGTGCAGTCCCGGCGCCGCGGCCGAGCCGCCGGGCGCCGCTGCGCCTCCGGCCGGCTCGGGCGCACCCAGTGCTCCGCCTCCGCCAGCACCGCCTGCAGACCCGCCCGGTCGGTCACCGGCGGCGGCATCAGACCCGCATCGGCCAGCGCCCCGAACGGCGCGAACAGCGCCCCGCCGACCGCGTCCACCGCGCGGACCACCAGCGTGCCCGACGGAGCCGTCGCGAGCAGCCGCAGCAGGATCGCCCGCAGCACCCCCGCGACCCGGGGGTCGCGGGAATCGGCGCTGAACGTCAGATGGCCCGTCCCCAGCAACGGCACCACGGCGGGGAAGGCGGCATCCTCCTGCGCGGCCGCCGTGCCGACCCGCACGAACTCCGGACGGCGCTGCTCGCCAAGCGCCAGGCCGGCCGGCACCCCGTCCAGCGGCGTGCCCAGCCAGCCGGGCGTCAGCCGGGCCGCCGCGTCACGCAGCCGCTCGGCCAGCGCCTGCTGTTCGGCCAGGTCGGTGCGGGGCGGTGGAAGATAACCGTCCAACGCGGACGCGGCCGCCTGCGCCACCGCCGACGCGTGCCGGTGCAGGCTCGCGGCCTGGTCGATCCGCGCATTCAAACCGGGCACGGGAACACCTCCGCTGCGTCCTCCCCGGGGGAGGGTAACGCAGAGCGCCCGATACCCGGCGCAACTACGCGGAAGCAACTCCCGTGTATACCCGACAGATCAATCCTGCAGAAGGTAGTCGATGAACCTTGCCCTGATCAGAGGCTCCTGATCGCCGTACCTGTGACCGGTGAACTCGCGCCACAGCGACACGGTGTCGTCGATCGCGGCGCCGATGTCGGCGAGTTCGCGCTCCTCCGTCTCCGGGGAGGTCGGCAGGTGTTTGAACAGGTCCCAGAAGAAGCCGAGGTCACGCTGCTCGCGAGCCTTAGCGAAGGCGCGCTCGCGCAGCTCGTCGGTGGTCAGGGCGTCCAGTTCGGCGAAGTCCGTCACCCGACCAGCGTACGGGGTGCGGTGGCGGGACGGCCGGACTCGGCTCGCCTGGCCGGATCATCGTGGCGCTCGATCCGGGCGGAGGGGACCGATATCGTCGTCGGCGTGTATCAGAACCCGCCGCCGAAGCGGCCGAATCCGATCCTCGGCCTGGTCAAGAAGCCGATGATGCTCGCGCTGGCCGGCGGGGCGGTGGTCCTGCTGCTGGTGCTCGGCTGCTGCTGCGGCCTGTGGGTCCTCGGCAACCTCAACACCGGGTCGGTCTGATACGGCTATCTCCTCCTGGCCGTTGCCGGCTTGCGCTGGTGACGCCGAGTGCTGGTTATCCACAAGGGACACGGCAGGCCTGTGCGAGCTGTGTTCGTTCGGCTACGCTGCCGCATGACGTGCTGACGTACGTCACTGCTCATGGGGAGGTGAGCATGGCAGAAGCGCCGATAAAACAGCTGGCCGTGGATTTGGTCGAGGTTCGGCGGATCTCCGCAGATCTGCGGATCCAAGCTGACACCGGACTGGCGTCCGGGCTGGGCGGGTTCGCCCGCGAACTGGAGCGAGGCGTGCTCTTCGGCACGTTTTCGCCCAGTGGTGAGGCCCGGGCCGCCCGCAATGCGCTCTGGGCCGCCCTGCGGCGCCACCGCGACAACGCCGAGCAGCAGTTGAGGCTCGGGCAGGCGTTTGCCGCCGCGCTTGAGCAGGTCCTGGTCAACTACACCGAAGCGGACGATCTGGCCGCAGCCGCTCTCAAGGTGATCGATCGCGAGATCGCGGCGGCGGCGCAGCGCGCCGAGCATGCTGAGCTGCGTCACCAGCAGGGTCGGGGAGAGAACGCCTGATGGCCGGTTCAGATCCCGACGTGCTGCACACGTTCGTCGCCCGCAGGCCCTCGGGGGCGGCGGGACTGCCGCCGCAGTCTCAGTGGGAGGCGCCACCCGTCGACTGGAACGACTACGACGTGCCCCGTATGTGGGACAGTCTCGGCTGTATTGACCACGAAGAGACCTGGGAGCAAGCCCGAGTCATCGCTCGGCAGGCCGAGGCGTTGAACGCGCAGGCCGATGAACTCGTCCGGCTGCGGGAACGGCTTGCGGACGCCTGGTCGGGCGGCCAGACTCCGGCCGGGGTCGCCGCGCTCGGGAAGATCGATTGGTTGATCGGCGCACTACGCGCTGATGCATTGGCCGCTTCGACGACCGCACGCGGTGTCGACGGCGTGCTCGACACCATGAAGTCGGCGCGGCGTGCCATGGAGCCCATAGCTGCGCAATGGCTTGGCATCACTAGAACGGACTCGAGGGGATGGCGGGCCAAAGCTGACGCCCTCAACAATCGTGCTCGCGAGATCATGTCGACCGCTGACGCCATGATCGGCGACTACCGAACGAACATTGTCGTGCCAGCTCGAACCGACGCGCAGGTCAGCACGCTTCCTCGGATCGAGGATCTGACCAAGAGAACGGGTAGCTTGGAGAAGCCGCCCCGCGTCGTCAACGCCAAAGGACCGTCACCGGCCGACGTTGTTACACCACCTTCAGCCGACAATCCTCCGGCGGGCGTTGAGACGCCTGAGGAAGTCTGGCCGGCACCCGCCGGGCAACCAGTGCCAGGCCTCTCAGCCGGTACGGCGTCGGCATTGCCGATCTTCCCAGGAAGCCCCCATGCGCCGGGCGGTGGTGCATTCGTCATGCCTAACGGAAGCGGATCGTCTGGTTATGTCGTGTCGATGCCCGCGACGCCGAGGACGGCCGGTCAAGGCTTCGCCCCTTCCGGGGGCACACCACCCGGCATGATGCCCATGCCCATGCAGATGGGTGGGAATACGTCGAATGCGGGCGGGAACGGACTTTCTCGATCAGTGGCAGCCACACGTTGGGAGGTGCAGAAGGGCGGACCTGCGCTGATCGAACCCGGGCCGGGGGACGCTCCCCCTTTGCCGTCCATCGACCCGGATCCAGATGAGTTTCGGGAGTGGTTCGCGGGGACGGCCATGCCGTGGCGTTCTGACAATGGACCCGGTGAGCAAGCACCGATCGTGACGATTCGCAGAGGAACCACATGAGCGCGTTCGGTCCCATCGTCAGGTTCGGCACCGTGGCGGTGCTTGTGGCGGCCGTCGTCGGCTGGCCGACGGCGGCGGCTGGCCGTGATGAAATCAGGGACGGCCAGTGGTTCCACTCGTTCTTGAAGACGTCTGGAGCGCACCGCATCACCGAGGGCGCTGGAGTGACGGTTGCCTTGGTGGATTCCGGGGTCGATGCAGATCACCCGGATCTCGTGGGTTCGGTGATTGCAGGTGCAGACTTCACCGATGAGGGCCCTGGCGACGGTTTGGCTGATCGCGATGGACACGGCACTGCGATGGCCGGCTTGATTGCAGCTCACGGCCGGGTCACAGGGATGGCACCCGCCGCGAAGATCATGAGTATCCGCACGTCGGTTACTTATGCGAGCGTGGGTGGAAGCCTGGTACGCGGCATCGAATTCGCAACTGAGCGCAAGGTCGACGTCATCTCGCTGTCTCGCATGGTCGTCGGAGGCAGCGAGGACACTGTTCTTCGGACGGCCGTCGAGCGGGCGATTGCTGCGGACATCGTCGTAGTCGT
This sequence comes from Catellatospora sp. IY07-71, assembly GCF_018326265.1. Lineage (GTDB taxonomy): Bacteria > Actinomycetota > Actinomycetes > Mycobacteriales > Micromonosporaceae > Catellatospora. The sequence continues at coordinate 1,177,811 of NZ_AP023360.1, read as the reverse complement.
GGCGACCGGCAACCGCAGTGAATCGACACGAATGAGCTACCTGGCGACGATCCCCGGGGTGGTCGCAGTGGGTGGGGTGGATCAGAAGGGCGACCACTCAGAGATCTCCGTATCCGGAGCCGAGACCACGCTTGCCGCTCCCTGCGACGACATATCGAGCACGTACGTGGATGGACGGTGGGCTACGGCAACGGGAACCTCGAACTCGACGGCTCTGGTCGCTGGGGCGGCGGCTCTGATCCGATCCCGGTATCCGGATTTGCCCGCGAGAGAGGTCGCACACCGGTTGACGGCTACCGCCGTGGACAAGGGCTTCCGCGGGCCGGACGGCGAGTACGGGCACGGAGTGATCGATATCGTGGCCGCGCTGACCGCGAACGTTCCACCGATGTCGCCATCGGCATCACCGAGTCGTAGCTCGGCGACGGCAGCATCCGGCAAGCCAGACCCGGAAACGAACGTGCCGTGGACGCGGGTGCTTGTCCCGATCGTCGTCGGGGTGGTCGTCGTCGTTTTCGTCCTGGGGATCGGGATGCGTTCGCGCCGCACGAGTCGGTGAGCGATCTGGCGCGTCGATGTTGCGACATGCCGGCGAGGACTGGCGCCGGGCCGACCGTGCGCGAGAATGGGCTTCATGTCGCGGTGGTCGAAGTGGCGGAAGATCTTGCTGGTGGTTGCGGCGGTCCTTGCTGTCGCCGGTATCGGGGGCGCAGTCACCGCAGTGCTGACCTACCACGAGGCTACGAAGATCGACCGTAGTAATCCCAAGGTCGTCCTTGATGAGTACCTCAGAGCGATTATGGTGGAAAAGGACCCGGTTGGGGTGGAGCTCTACAGCTGCGAGGACGGCGGCCAGCTGAACGCAATTCGAAACTTCCGGAACGAACTGGATCAGAGGGAAAAGGACTTCTCCGTTGAGATAGAAGTCAGTTGGGGTGCAATCGATCTGGTCGGTGAATCCCAGACGCAGCTCGCCACGACTGACCTCGTGATCATCGCTCGCAAACAGGGTGCGGTGGAGAGCCGGAGTCGTGAACGCTGGCAGTTCGGCCTCTCCGATCAGGACGGCTGGCGAGTGTGCTCGTCGGCGAAGTCCCCTTTGCCGGCTCCGTCGCCCAGCAGCGTTAGCTAGTTACTCCAGCCAGAGTTCGGACAAAGGCACAGCTCGTGTCGCTGGGGCCTGACCTGTCGCTGCCCAACGGTACCAATCGTGCTCCTGAGCCACTCTCACTTGCGCCGTGCCCTCGGGGCCGGTATGCGCCTCGGTTACGGCTCTAAGCCCTCGCTGCTCTCCGTCAGCGCCCGTCTGAACCAGACGCCTTCCCATCAGCTGACCGGTAGCCTGAGAGGCGATGGTCTCCGCAGGCACGGCCATCCTGGTAGGGGGAGAATCCAGCGAAACGAGGTTCAGCCCGTCGATGTCGGGGGTGCGCTCAGCCGTTGTGCTGATCGTCTCGACCCATACGCGCTCGACTGGCACAAGAGCCGCGAAGACCTCCACCCGTTCACGCTCGGCGCGGTACCATTCGGCCTCCGACAGAACGGGGATCAGACTGCGGGCTCCCTGCCGAACCATCGAATCGCCGCGCATGCCGGTTCGCCAACCGTGTCCTGGCAGCCCGATCATCACCCGTGCACCGCGTAGCACACCGCCAGAGCTGATCACCGTCAGCGCGGGGACCGGGACAATCGGCGCTGGCGGAGTGCGCCACTCGGCCGCCCAGGCCGCGAAGTCTGCCTCGGTCATGCCGAGTCGTTCTCCTTCCCCAGCGCAGCGCCCTTGCTGGCCATGAACGGCACTGGGTCGATCGTTCCGGTTCGCGACCTGCGGTCGCCGTTGAGGTGGACCTGGAAGTGTAGATGCGGGCCGGAGGAGTGCCCACTATTGCCCACGAATCCGATCTGTTGCCCGGCGCTGACCCGTTCGCCTACCCGGACAAGCGGCCGGCTCTGCATGTGGCAATAGCGGGTGATGACCTGTCCTGCGTGCAGAATGTCTACATACCATCCGCAGCCTGGAGTGGACAACGACCCGTCACGGTCACAGCCGCCGACATCGCACTTGCTGACGATGACGACCCCTGCTGAGGCCGCGCGAATCGGTGTGTGTCGGGCGGCGCCCAGGTCGACGCCGTTGTGGCCGGGACGGGACGCGGTGCGGTATCCGGACACCACGTTCGCACCGACCGGCGCAGTCCAGCCCGAGGCAGCGATCTGGCCGAACTCGGCACACTTCAGCTCGTTTCCGACTACTACCGCGCGGGCGGCTCCGTCGGCCAACTCGTTGACGATTCTCGTCGCGAGCGGCTCGTGCTTGGCGTAAGCGTTCGGGTATGCGCTGATCTGCACGCGCTGCGCGGCGACCGTCAGCGGTAGGGACTCCCACTGCTTGATCTTCACGAGTTTTTTGTAGAACTTTGTCGATGAGTAGACGGGATCCATGATCTGTTCTGGGGTGCCCCAACCCTGGCTGGGGCGCTGCTGGAACAGTCCCAGCGAATCGTGGTCGTTTCGTTCACCGAGGTGCCCGTGGTTGGTGAGGCTGCTTTCCTGCATCGCCGTGGCGACCGCGATCACCCAGCCGCGCGGGGGCACCTTGAGCTCCTGCCCGGTCTTGATGACGATCGCGGCATTACGGATCTTTTCTTCGCTGTACGGTCCGATGCGGGGAAATTCGCCGGTGACGCTGATGGTCTTCGTGGTGCCACATCCCATTGCGTTGGCTAGGGGAGAGGTGTTCGTGGCCAGGTCGCCGAAGACCACGGCGACGACTGCGCCACCGCAGCAGAGCACACCGAGGGCGGCCGTCACCGCGATGACAAGGCCCGGTCGTACGAGCTTGCGACCCTTGTCGCGTAGGGGTGCGGTAAGCGTCGGAAGGGCACTCATCCTCGCTCCCAGTCGATGCCGTCGACGAGCCAGCGGCCCTGTTCGGTAACCATGCGCAGCCGCAGCAGTCCCGCGTCGATCGGGATGATTACCTCGACATATGTGATCGCGAATGCCTCAAGGCGGGCGTCTCCGGTAATGCGGTCTGCAGGGACACCGGCCGGGTCAACGCCGTCGAGCTCCGATTCCAGGGTGTCGGTGCTGTGCGGTCGTAGGGCGTCCAGCCAGGCGGCGGCGCTGCGGTCGTGTTTGATCCATTGCTGGGCGAACTTCGTCGCCACAGCGATCGCCTGCGCGCCGTTGGTCGGGATCACCGGGCTCGGCGTCGGGTCATGCTCGACCACGCCGTCGTCGCCGTGGGTCGGGTCGACATGGCTGGGTGCTGACTGCGGCTGCGCACCGAATCCGACCGGATCAGCAGGCCCACCTAGCAGCTTTCCGACTCCGACGATGATCACTACCACCGCAGCCAACCCGAGCGCCACCACGGTGCGGGGCCGTAGAGGGATTCGGGACAGCATGACTAACTCCGTTCCGCCCAGGTCTCTGATCGGCTCGGTGCAGGCGTATCCGAAGGGGTCTCCGAGCGGGCTTCAGCTCGCGCGGTTGCCTGCTGAGGCACCGACGCGGGTCGGTATACCGAGTAGCTTGGCGACCCCTCCGGGACGTCTGGCGAGCGCCAGGCTTCAGAGCGAACCGGGTCGCCGCCGCCGCGCACCTCCGCCCGTATTACCTTCGCCGGATCCTCGGCGGTAACCGCGAGTTCCGGCCGGGCCTCGGGCACGGTGGGAGGGGTCGTGCTGCCAGGAGCGACCATGGTGGCTGGGGAGCGATCGGTTGATGCGGAGTTCGCAGGTGCCGCAGACGGCCGTGCGGTGAGTAGAGAGGTGCCACTGCTACCGCCGCCGAGCTGCGTTATCCGGCGATACGGGCGCAGCAGGATCCATCCGACCACACCACAGAGGAGGACGAGCGTCACCTGCAGCCAGCCGGGCAGAGACGAGGTGCTCATGATTAGGTCGACTGCGAACAGATATACCGCGGCACCGGTTCCGAAGATCAATACATTGAACAATGCTGCCAGAACCGAGTTCACCAGGCGGCGCAGGCCGGCACTGGCGGGACGCAGCATGCCGATCGTGCCAAGCGCGGGTGCAGCGATAACCGCCCACCGGATGATGAGGAAGCCCAACAGAACCAAGAGGGAGGCGACTACGTCGAAGGCCGCGTAGCTGAGCGCCGAAAGGATGGCGACGAACCCTGCCCCGATCCGCTCCATACCCTTCGTACCCTGCAGGTATTGGTACGCCTCCGGGTCTTCAGTCTTGATCTGCTCGGCGACCTTCATCCAGTCGCTTTGCTTGGCTCGGATGATGCCATCGCGTCGGCTTGAGTCGTCTTGGATCGCTTCGACATCGCTCCAGCTGAGCGACTTGGCGCGATAGAGGGCCGGACCATACTTCTTTGCAGTTTCGCTATCCGCAGAGCCCAGCGAACCACGGAGCCAGTTGCGGTATAGCAGTGCCTGGACAGCTGTGTCGCCTGCGCGGACAGCAGGCGGCCGGTGATCTTCGCACGCACCGGGTTCGGGGTTGCTACATGGAGTTGTGGGAGCAGGCTGACTCTTTGGCCCGACAGCCTCGTGTACCACGCTGAGTACACCCACAAGCGTGCCGTCGGCAACCTTGGCCGACTGGACCGGCCAACTGGCGATCGCCGTGACACCGACCATTACAAGGATCGCCCAACCCACGGTCGTGAGCGCCATGGACATCTGGGCTTGGCGTGAGCGCCAGAGGAGGTAAACGCCAATGACGGCGAGCGTGATCACGCCGAAGACGCTGAAGACCTGCTTATAAAGCGCCGTCGTCGCCTTCTCTACCAGCGGGTCCGCCCAACCCCACATTTCGCTGGGCGCCCAGGCTCGCTCCCGAAGCGCGTTCGACACACCGACGATGCCGGCGGCGAGCATGAACTCGCCGTTCGCGATGGTGTTCTCCAGCTTGTAGTCCGGGTGCATGACGGTCTGTACGCAGTTGATGTCGTAGGTCGTGTAGTCGTACCCGGCGTATCCGTACTCGCTGTAGAGCAGGTAGCTGCTTCCGTCGGCGCCGGTGGTCCAGGTGGGCTTGCTGACGAACCAGCCGCCGAGGCCGGAGTCCGGGGCGGCCGGGTTGGGGGCGCTGACGCACTGGATACGTGCCGCGCTCACCTCCTGCAGCCGCCCGACGCACTCGTCGATCCCCCGCTTGGTCCACTCCTCCAGCGAGCACAGCTTGTCCCCGGGCGCCACCGCCCCGACCCCAGCCGGCGCCGCGGCCTGCACCGGCGCCGCGAACAGCGTCCCCAGCGCCAGCACCATCGTGGCGAGGGTCGCGGAAGCGAGCCGCCTCACCGCTTGCCTCCCTGACCGGCGGCCTGCCCCGTCGGGGTGGTGTCGAGCGTCTCCAGCAGCCCCGCCACGTACGACACGTCGACCCGCACCCGCTGCACCCGGCTGTCGACATCCCGCAGCACGAACTCGCGATACCCGAGCCGCCCGGAGCTGTTGGCGTCGGGCGCGGACAGCGACGCGAGCACGGCCTCATACCCCACGTCGGTCGGCACGCGCAGCAGCCGCAGCGCCTCCGACGCGATCTCCGGGTCCTGCGCGATACGCCCCACGAACACGGTGGAGACGAGGTTCTGCACGTCGAGCCCGAGGATGTCCTTCGGGTTCTGCGACGCGACGAGGGCCGCGAGGTTCCACTTGCGGCTGTCCCGGGCGAGCCGGACCAGGAACGACCGTCCCGACCGCCACCCCTCCATGAAGTGCGCCTCGTCGAGCCCGACGAGCTTGCGCTGGTGCATGTCGCCCGAGTAGCAGCGGCGTACGGCGAGCCGGTGCGCGGTGTGCAGCATCGGCAGGGCGAGCGCCTCCTCGGCGGACCAGTACTCGCGCTCGATCTTCAGGTCGGGCAGGCGCAGCCCGGACATGGTGATGACGGTGAGCGCGGCGTCGGTGCTGAGCAGGTCGCCGGGCGGGCTGCCGAAGAACAGCAGGGCGAGCGGCATCTCGGCGGTGTCGAGCAGCAGGTTGGCCAGCTCGCGGCCGGTGTCGTCGATGCCGGCGAGGCAGCGTACGACGTCGTCGAGGGTGGCCGTCTCCTCCGCGGGCACGGTGCGCACCGCGTGACGCAGCAGCGTCGCGGTGGAGGCTTCGCGGGCGACCTGTGGCGGCATGAGCATGGAGCAGATGTCCTGCACCAGCATGCGGCGTTCGGCGCGGGCGTTGCTGACGGAGATCTCGTATTCGCGGTCGCCGTTGGGGCCGGGCGGGAACTCGGCCCGCTGCGGCGTCGGGATGAGCGAGTACGGCGCGAGGGTGCCCTGCTCGCCGCCGGTCAGGTTGAGCACGCGCGAGTACGGCCGCAGCTCCGGCATGGTGGCCAGGCGGGCGAGCGGGCCGGACGGGTCGAGCAGGGTGACCTGCACGCCGCGCCGGGCGTTGAGGTAGCCCATGGCGCCGAGCAGGGTGGACTTGCCACCGCCGGGTTCGGCGACCATGACCGACAGGCCGGAGCGCTCACGCACCTCCATGGGGAAGTGCGGGTCGAGGAAGACGGGGCGGCGGCAGGTGCCGGCGGTGCGGCCGATCAGGTCGCCGCGGCGGTCGCCGACGACGGACGCGGCCTGGGGCAGCGCGGCGGCGAGCAGGCGTACCGGCATGCGGCGCAGGTAGCCGGTGTTGGCGACGGGCTCGCCGGGGATGAACTCGCGGGCGAGCTGGTCCTGCTGCTTGGGGTGCTGCAGCGAGATGCGCAGCTCGCGGCTGTAGGTGGCGACGACGGAGCGGGCGCGTTCGAGGCATTCCTCGCGGCTGGCGCCGCTGACGGCGATGCGGTGCCAGCCGTGCGCGCGGGCGGAGTCGACGGGCAGGCCGGTGGTCATCTCGTCGCCCATGACGAGGGCGCGGCTGGCCAGGCGCTCCAGCTCGGGCGGGGCGTCCATGCCGTGCTCGAGGTAGTCCAGCTGCTGCGAGCGGATCATGCGCAGCCGGTGTTCGAGGTTGCGGAAGCTGTCGCCGGGTCCGAGGATGTCGACCCGCGAGGACAGCTCCATGGGCCAGGGCAGGCGCTCGTGGAAGTGCAGCCAGGGCTCGTGCCGCTCGGGGATGTCGAGCGGCTCCATGCGGCCGACGGTCAGCACGGCGACGTGCCGCTCTTCGCCGGTCATCCGGTTGACGAGCTTGACGGTGCTGCCGTACGGGGTGCGGTAGCGCTCGATGTGCTCGGTGAGCGCGAGCAGGTCGCCGCTGTCCCAGCGGCCGTGGCCGACGGCGCCGATCAGGTCGGGCGGGCTCATGCCGAGCGCGACGGAGCGGTAGAGCAGCCATTCCAGCTCGCCGGCGGCGGCGCGCTGGCCGCGCATGCCGAACGCGGCGAGCACCTCGTCGAACTGTTCGACCTGCTTGCCGAGCTTGCGGCGTTCGGAGTCGGCGGTGCCCTTGCCGAAGGCGCGCAGCAGCTTCTCGCTGAACGAGTCGCCGAGGGCGCGGCGGGCGAAGGTGACGCCGAGGAAGGTCTGCCCCTCGCTGTGGTTGATCTCGCGCAGGTGGCGCTGGGCGGCGACCAGGTGGTCGCCCCAGCCGGGAGCGCCGGGCACGGGCGGCAGCGGGCGGGCGGTGAGCTGGTCGAGCTGTGCGGCCCACTGGTCGGCCGGGAAGGGCCGGGTGGTACGCCGCAGGTGCAGGCGGAAGCCGGCGAGGCCGGCGTACTGCTCGCTGATGGCGGAGAGCAGCGCCTCGCGTTCGGCGTCGGGGCGGAACGCCCAGCGCACCTCGGGCAGCACGTACCAGGCGGTGACGGCGTGCGGAGTGAACGTGAGATGACCGGCGATCTCGGTGATCTCGAGTTCCTGCGCGGCGTCGCGGTCCTTGCCGGTCTTCGGTGGCGCGGCCGGCTTGACCTGCTTGCCGCGGCTCTTCGGCGGCGTCTGGCGGCGGCCGGGGTCCGGCGGGGCCGAGCGCGGCGCGGCCTGGGGCGTCCCGCGCGGTGGCAGGGGACGGCTGCTCAGCGGCACGGTGCTGACCGGCACCGAGCTGACGGGCATGGCGCTGACCGGCCGGTTGCGCGGCTCGGCCGCGGGCCGCATCGGCACCCCGCTGACCGGGACACCGCTGACGGGCGCGTTACGTGGCACGCCGCTGACGGGGGCGCTACGGGGCCCGCCACTGACCGGAGCGCTACGTGGCACGCCGCTGACGGGCGCGTTACGCGGCATGCCGCTCACCGGACGGTTGCGCGGACCGTCACCGGCAATCGCGTCATCGACGAAACCATCGGCCTGCGGGCTGCGCGGGCCGCCACCGGTGGGCGGGTCACCCGCGCGACCGCCTGCCTGTGGGCCACGTGGCCCCGCCCCGACGGGCGCATTGCGCGCGCCCCCGCCGGCGGGCACGCCGCTGACGGGTGCGCTGCGCGGGGCGCCGGTGCCGGGGCGCGCCGCGCCCGGGTGTCCGGGCGGGAGCGCGTCGTCCAGGTCCTCGTCCGGCCAGTCGGCACCCGCCGCGGACGGTGCCGTGGGACGGGGCGTGACCGGGGGCGGGGCCACCGGTGGGGTGTCGGCCCGCACGGGACCGCGCCGGGCCACTCCGGCCGGGCCTTCGTCCGGCCGCCGGGCGGTACGCCCGTACGGCCCGTCCACCCTGGTCGGCGGCGTGCCACGGGTCGGCGGGGCCGGGGGGCGCGGCGGCGTGGCGGTGCGGCCGACCGAACCGGGCTCGGCGGCCTCGGAGTCGAACAGCTCCAGGAACGGCGACTCGATGTCGGGACCGGACGGGACCTGTGGCGCGGGCCGGGACGGCTCGGGGTCGCGGCGGGTCGCGGCGGCGCGCTCGCGTTGCGCCTGGGTGGCGGCGTCGGCGGCGGCGCGCATCTCGGCGGCGCGCCGGTCGGCCGCGGTCTGCAGGTCGCTGCGCAGGTCGGCGGTGCGCGCCTCGGGGCGGGCGCCGGGCTCGTCGGCGGCGGCGTCCGGCTCGGCCGGCTCGCGCCGGCGGGGCGGCTGGAACACGGCGATCGGGCCCTGCGTGGCCGGTCCCTCGACGGAGGGGACGACGTCGGAGACGGCGTCGTCCAGGTCGTACTCGGTATCGTTGCTGGTCATGTGATCGCCTGCCGGACGACGACGCGGCGGGCGACCAGGCGCGGGTCGCGGCGCTCGGTGACCGGCTCGCGGGTGCGCCGCCAGTCGGTGAGCGCGGTCCGGATGACCATGCGCGCCGGGCGGTCGGGATCGACGTGGCGGAAGACGTACGACGTGGTGACGATCGCCAGCGCGATCTCCCACGCGGGGAAGATCTCGAAGCGCTGGCTGAACAGCCAGTGGATGCCCATGTAGAGCGGCACGAGCAGCACGAACAGGCCGTACTGCGCGTAGGGCAGCTGCACCGGGAGGGTGTAGCCGGGCGGGCCGAGGTAGACCAGGCGGGCCCGGTAGATGTCGTCGTCCGTACGCAGCCGCATCGCTCCGCCTACTCGAACATGATGTCGATCAGGTTCTCACCGACCAGCAGCAGCGCCCCCGCGCCGACGATGAACGCCACGCCGATGATCGCGATTGCCGAGCTGGTGAGCACCTTCGAGACCTCGCCCTTGCTGGCGCGGCCGATGAAGATCACGCCGAGGACGGCCAGCAGGATCGGAGAGATCTTCGTGGCGAAGAAGGTGAGGATGTCGTTGGTCGCGATGTTGCCCTTGGGGTCCGGGGCCGCCAGGACCGCGTCGGCGATCATGTCGAGGGCCGGCGTGGCATGGCTCCACGCCGCCTGGACCAGCTCCATGGCGATCATTCGGTACCTCCCCGGTGCGCGACCGGCGCTGCAATTGCCTAAGCCTTACCGATGGAGGTCATCGGCGGTGGGATGCGGCCGATGACACCCTGCTTCGTGTCGATCACAGTTCGTAGTGGAGCGCCGGGGTTTTGCTGTTGTCTAGGACCGGTGTTCGATCCATAGCAGAGCGTACGGTGCACCCACCGGTGCGACAAGCCGTGCAGCTCGTGGCGGGTGTCGGATGTCCGGCCGTCACCTTGTCCCGCTCATCGTGACGCTCACGTCGCCGAAGGTCAGCGGGATCGGCGCCTGTGGCTTGTGGACGGTGACCGTGGCCCGCGAGACGCGCTCGTCGGCCAGGCAGGCATCGACGAGCCGCCGGGCGAGCGTCTCGATGAGGTTCACCGGCGGCCCGGCCACGATCTCGGCCAGACGTGAGGCGAGCTCGCCGTAGTGCACGGTGTCGCGCACGTCGTCACTCACGGCGGCCGGGCCGAGGTCGAGTTCGAGCACCACGTCGACGACGAAGTCCTGCCCGTCGCGCCGCTCGAAGTCGAAGACGCCGTGGTTGCCGCGTACCCGCAGGCCGGTGAGCGTGATGAGGTCCATGGTCAGCCTTCGTAGCGCAGCCGGGGGCGGCCCGTCGCGCGCCACACCGCGAGCGCGTCCGCGGTCGCGCGCACGTCGTGCACGCGTACCCCCCAGGCGCCCGCGGCGGCGGCGAGCAGGCTGGTCGCGGTGGTCGCGGCGTCGCGCTCCGGGGCCGGGCGGCCGTCGAGCAGCTGCCCCAGATAGGACTTGCGGCTGGCGCCGAACAGCACCGGCAAGCCCAGGTCCAGCAGCCGGTCCAGGTGGCGGGTCAGCGCCCAGTTGTGCTCGGCGGTCTTGGCGAAGCCCAGGCCCGGGTCGATGATGACGCGGTCGGCGGCGATCCCGGCGGCCAGCGCCTCGTCCACCCGCTGCGCCAGCTCGGCGCGCACCTCGGCGACCACGTCGCCGTAGACGGCCAGCGACTGCATGCCGGCCGAGTGCCCGCGCCAGTGCATCACCACGTACGGGCAGCCGGCCGCGGCCACCACGCGGCGCATGTCCGGGTCGGCCAGCCCGCCGGAGACGTCGTTGACGACGGCGGCCCCGGCCTGCACCGCCGCGGCGGCGACGGCGGCGCGGGTGGTGTCCACACTGGTCGCCACCCCGGCCGCGGTGAGCGCGGCGATGACCGGCACCACCCGCTTGATCTCGGTGTCGGCGTCCACCCGCAGCGCGCCCGGCCGGGTCGACTCGCCGCCCACGTCCACCAGGTGCGCGCCCTGCGTGTGCAGCTCCACCCCGTGCCGTACGGCGGCGTCGAGGTCGTCATAGAGGCCGCCGTCGGAGAAGGAGTCGGGGGTGACGTTGAGAACCCCCATCACGACGGGCGGCGTCGCGCGCATCAGGTCGACCACCACGCTGCGAGAATATCGGGCGTGACGGCAGTGGTCTTCTCGATAGGCAGCAACCTCGGCGACCGCGCCGACCACCTGCGCTTCGCGGTGCGGCGCCTGGCGCAGGAGGGGGAGCTGCTCGCGGTGAGCGGCGTCTACGAGACGCCGCCGTGGGGCGACACCGAGCAGCCGGCGTACTACAACGCGGCGCTGCTGGTGCGCGGCCCGCAGAGCGTGGAGCAGTGGCTCATCACGGCGCAGGGCATCGAGCACGAGGCCGGGCGGGTGCGCCACCAGGCCCGCCGCTACAGCCCGCGCACGCTCGACGTGGACCTCGTCGCGGCGTGGACCGACGAGGGCGAGCCGATCCTGCGGGACACCCCGGAGCTGACACTGCCCCACCCGCACGCGCACCAGCGGGCGTTCGTGCTGCGCCCGTGGCTGGAGGTGCAGCCGTACGCCGAGCTGCCCGGCCACGGCTGGGTCAACGAGCTCGTGCTGGCGGAGCCCATGGCGGCCGAGGTGGCCGCGATGACCGCCCTGCCCGCTGTGCGGCTCGAAGTAGAGTGACCCCCAGCCGATGTAGTGAGGGGTGCGGACCGAAGTGAGCCAGCCGTCGACACCGGAGCCCCGGCTGCGGCCCACCAACCCGGCCACCCTCGCCGTGGCGGGCATCGGTTCCGCCGCGATCGCCTGGCTGGTCATCAGCGAGTGGTACTTCGACCTGGCCTACCTGCCGTTCCTCGGCAGCAACGGCTGGCTGACCGCGTTCATCCTGCTCGCGCTCGCCATCGGCGAGTTCGCGCTGGCGCAGCAGACGCGGGCGCGCATCGAGCGAAGGCCGGGCCGCCCGCCCGTCGAGGCGCTGGCCGTGGCCCGGTACGTGGTGCTCGCCAAGGCGTCCTCGCTGGCGGGCGCGATCTTCGCCGGTTTCGCCGCCGGGCTGAGCATCTGGCTGTTCTTCGAGCAGCAGCAGACCGACCAGCTGGCCGCGGCCGGCCGGGACCTGCCCGCCGCGCTCGTCTCGCTGGTGTGCTCGCTGGCGCTGCTGGCCGCCGGGCTGTGGCTGGAGCGGGCGTGCCGGGTGCCCCGGCGGCCCGAGGACGAGACGCCGGACATCGACTGAACCGCACGCGACCACTTTCCGACACGAGACGCCAGCAGCAGGTTATCGCCGGGCAAGACTGTCGCATTCACGTTCCAGCCGGTAGGTTGCCGTGCGTGATGCCGTGTCGTACCCCGCGACCGGCAGCCGACTCGGGAGGCGCGAGTCATGGCCTACGACAGCGATGCGACCGACGCGACAGGGCAGCGGCGGTTCCGCGGCGAGAGCTTCCATGAGGAGCCCGTCGCGGGTGTGCAGTACCGGCCGCGGGCGACGCCCGCCGCCAACCTCGACGACGTCTTCGACGACCCCGCGCACGGCGAGGTCGGCCGGGACCGGCTCGGCATCCACTTCGCGTGGGAGGGCGTGCTCCTCCTCGGCATCGTGGTGCTCGGCTTCCTGCTGCACAACAGCCACCCGGCCCAGATCAGCGGCGACCGGCTGAACCAGCTGCTGGTCTTCGCCTCGGCGCTGGGCCTGCTGGCCTTCGGCGCGGCGATGACGCTGCGGGCCGGCGCGGTGAACCTGGCGCTCGGCCCCGTCGCCTCGGCCGCCGCGCTGTTCTACGCCGAGCGCGGCAACGAGGGCGTGGTCCCGACCGCGGGGGTGGCCGTCGCGCTCGCCGCCGGGCTCGGGCTGGTCATCGCCGTCCTGGTCGTCGGCTTCCACGTGCCCGGCTGGGCGGGCAGCCTCGCCGCCGCGCTGGCGGTCATCGTATGGATCCAGAAGCACCCCGATCCGCTCACCGTGGCGGGCGAGTACGACCCGACGAACCAGGCGCTCTACCTGTACGCCGGGTTCGCCGCGCTGAGCCTCGTCGCCGGGCTGCTGGGCGCGATCCGGTCCATCCGGCGCGGCGTGGGCCGGTTCCGCCCGGTGGGCGACCCCGCGCACCGCCGGGGCGGCCTGGGCGGCGTCGTCGCCTCGCTCGGCCTGATCGCCTCGACCGCGCTCGCGGCCGTGGCGGGCGTGCTGCTCGCCGCGCTCAACGGGGCCACCGAGCAGGTCGTGGTGCCGACCGAGGGCATCGAGCTGACCGGCCTGGCCATCGGCGCGGCGCTGGTCGGCGGCGTGAGCGCGTACGGGCGCCGCGGCGGCGTCTTCGGCACGCTGCTCAGCGTCAGCCTGCTCAGCCTGGTCGTCTGGTACGCGGGCAAGGACGCGGCGAACTGGCGCGTCTCGCACTACGCGCTGGCCGCCGGGGTGGTCGCGGTCGGCCTGGTGGTGACCCGGCTGGTGGAGACGTTCGGCCGCCCGCTGCCGGTCGACGAGGAGAGCCCCGACGACTGGTCCGACGTGGGCGTGCCGGGCACCGCCGCGTGGTCCACGGGCAGCGGCGACACCTGGGCCAACCTGCCCGCGCAGGCCGCGCCCGCCCGCACCGACCAGTGGGGCGACGAGGACCGCTGGAGTTCGCTGAGGTGAGCGTGCGTCCGGCCGCGGAGGCCGGACGCCGGCAGCACTGTGCCACTTTCGAGGTCAAGACGGGCGAAAGGGGCGGGGAGTCGTTGAACCTCTCGTGACGAGAGTTCAGCGATTACCGGCACGGCGGGCGCCGATGCTGGGGCTGCGCAAGCCCCGCTGGGTCGCGCACCTGTTCCGGACGGGCACGAGGCGATCTCCGCGGCGGAGGTTCGCGCATTTCAGCGCCGCAGAGCATTCCCCTCGGCGGCAACTGTCGGTAGCCTCTAGCAACATGCCGAACTCGGACACTCGCGATGAACAGCGCCATGCGCGCCTGCTCCCGGTGCTGTTCTGGGGCGGGGTCGGGCTCGCCCCGCTGGCGGCATTGTTCCTGTTCATCGCCGATGGCGGCACCGCGTTGCGGGCCGCGGTGGGCGTGGTCATCCTGTCGGTCATCCTGATCGGCCTGTCGATCACTCTCCGTCGCGACACCGAGACCGTTCGGCTGGAGCTCGAGGACATGATCCTCGACGAGATCGACACCGTGCGGACCGACGTCCGCGACGACATCTCCACCGCCGCCCACGCCACGCACCGCGCGTTCGGCGACAAGTTCCAGTATCTGGTGGACCAGCTGGAGGCCACCCGGCACGAGCTGGACGCGACCCGGGCGCAGCTGGAGGCGGTCCGCGCCGAGCTGGCGCGCGGCGGGCAGGCGGCTCCGGCTGCGGCCGGCCGCGGCGGCCCGTCGCCGGCCCCGCACCAGCCCGCGCCGCACGGCGGCCGGGCGGGCATGCCCGGCGTGGTCCGGCACACCGAGACGGTCCAGGTCACCACCCGGCAGACCATCGTCGACCCGCACGGCGAGGACAACCAGCGCGGCGCGGTCTACGGCAGCCCGGTCGGCGGCTTCGACCGCGGCCGCGACACCGACTACGGCTCCCGCGCGGAGAGCCCCCGCGAGGAGCGGCGTTCCCGCTCGGAGCGCCGCGAGCGCGACCGCCACGAGGAGTCCTGGACCGAGCAGCGGCTGCGTGAGCAGCTGGAGCGCCGCCGGGAGGCCGACGAGCCGGTCTCCGGCGGCGACAGCTGGAGCTCCCGACGCGACCGCGACGAGCCGGTCTCCGGCGGCGACAGCTGGAGTTCCCGCCGCGACCGCGACGACGACCGCCGCCCGGGCCGTGCCGACGCGATCGAGGGCCGCTGGTCCGAGCGTGACGACGACGAGCGGCCGGGCGTACGCGCCGGCGACCGCTGGGCGAGCGTCCGCAGCGACGACCGGGGCCGCGAGGTCCGCATGGGTGAGCGGCGGGCGGCGCTGCACAGCGACAGCTCCGGCACCGAGCTGCGCATCGAGGATCGGTGGGCGGCGGTGCGCCGCGAGGACAACCGCCCCAGCAGCTTCTTCGACGACGACCAGGACGACGACCGCGGCTCGCGGCGCGAGCCCCGGGCGATCACCGGGTCCGACCGTGAGGAGCGCTGGTCCGACTACCAGGACGACCGCGGCCGGGGCCGCGAGCGCGAGCGGGACCGCGGCGACTACGACCGCCGCTACCGCTGACCGAACACGCAAAACGCGCCCTTCCGGGACCGGGAGGGCGCGTTTTCCCGTATCGGGCGGCTATTTGTCGACGTCGCCGACGACGAAGAACATCGAGCCCAGGATCGCGATCAGGTCCGGCACCAGGGTGCCCGGCAGCAGCGTGGACAGCGCCTGCACGTTGGCGTACGACGCGGTGCGCAGCTTCATCCGCCACGGGGTCTTGTCACCCTTGGAGACCAGGTAGTAACCGTTGACGCCGAGCGGGTTCTCGGTCCACGCGTAGGTGTGCCCCTCCGGGGCCTTGACCACCTTCGGCAGGCGTACGTTGACCGGCCCGGTGATCCGGTCGACCCGGTCCAGGCACTGGCGGACCAGGTCCAGCGAGGCGTACACCTGGTCGAGCAGCACCTCGAACCGGGCGTGGCAGTCGCCGGCGGTCTTGGTGATCACGGGGACGTCCAGCTCGCCGTAGGCCAGGTACGGCTCGTCGCGGCGCAGGTCGAAGTCCAGGCCGCTGGCCCGCGCGACCGGCCCCGAGGCGCCGTACGCGGCGGCCTGGGCGGCGGTGAGCACGCCGACGCCGACGGTGCGGGCCAGGAAGATGTCGTTGCGCCGGATCAGGTCGTCCAGCAGCGGCATCCGCGAGGCGACCAGGTCGACGGCCTCCCGGGCGCGCCGGGTCCAGCCCGCCGGGACCTCCTCCTTCAGCCCGCCGACGCGGTTGAACATGTAGTGCATGCGGCCGCCGGAGGCCTCCTCCATCACCGCCTGCAGCACCTCGCGCTCGCGGAACGCGTAGAACATCGGGGTGATCGCACCGATCTCCAGCGGGTACGAGCCGAGGAACATGAGGTGGTTGAGCACCCGGTTCAGTTCGGCCATCGCGGTGCGCAGCCACACCGCGCGCTCGGGGACCTCCAGGCCCATCAGCCGCTCGACGGCCATCGCCGCGCCCAGCTCGTTGCTGAACGCGCTGAGCCAGTCGTGCCGGTTGGTCAGCACCAGCAGCTGCCGGTAGTCGCGCACCTCGAACAGCTTCTCCGCGCCGCGGTGCATGTAGCCGATGATCGGCTCGGCGGAGAGCACCTTCTCCCCGTCGAGCACCAGCCGCAGCCGCAGCACGCCGTGCGTGGAGGGATGCTGCGGCCCGATGTTGAGCACCATGTCGGTGCCGAGCTGCTGCGCGCCCGCACCCGCGCCGACCGTCAGCTCCCGCGTACCCGCATCCGCCATGCGCGCCATCGTAAGCCTTCCCCAAGGAAGGGCACCTTCTTAACCCTCACCCGACGCTGTCCCGCCCCGCGTGCCGGGCGCGGCACGCCAAGATCGCCGTCTCGTGTCGAAACCTCGGTTAGAAGCGCAGGTTTCGACACGAGACAGCGATCATGCACCGTGGGTGGTCCGGGCTCTCAGGACGTGGGACGGCGGGGAGAGGTGGCGGCCCGGTGGAGGAGCGGGACGCTGCGCGGGTCGAGGGCGGTCCAGTGGGCGAGCCACCAGTGGGCGCCGAGGCCGGCGGGGGCGGTCAGCTCGGCGATCTCGCTCGCCGCGGCCAGGGCGCGCACGTAGCCGACCGGGTCGGCCGAGGCCAGGGCCAGCGGCGGCCGGGCGCCGTCGAGGCCGAGGCGGGCGAGCGCTTCGCGCTGGCGTACCAGCAGATGGTCTTCGCCGGCCGCGGCGGCCGCGGAGTCCAGGGCGACGTGGCAGGTGATGTCGGTCGTGCCGTCGAAGGCGGGCACGACCTCGCGCCCCGCGCGGAAGCCGGTCGCGGTCGGCAGCGAGGGCCGGTGGTCCCGCAGGTGCCCGTAGTCCACCGCGAGCGCCAAGCCCGCATCGACCGCACCGACCGCATCAGCCCAGGCTTCATCGCGGGCCTGCCCGATCTCCACGACCTCGCCGGGCGCGGCGGGCCACCACCGCGCTACCCAGTCCGCGTCGGCCGCGCCGAGCGGACCGCATGCGGAAAGGGAGGCATCCAGGTAAGACCCGTCCCGTGCCAGGTCCAGCGGCACGTTGTCCAGCCACTCGGTGGCCAGCAGCAGCCCGGTCAGCCCGCGCGGCACATCGGTCACCCACTCGACCTGGCCCGGTTCCGGCTCGCCGCCTCGCAACGCGCCGCCGCCACCCGCTGCGCCGCCGCGCGGTGCGTCCTTTGCGCGGGCCGGAGCCGAAAGGGGCGACGCCATAGCTGATGGCGGTGCTGTGTCTTCGCGGGGTGTCACCTCGACGCCCACCGCGCGGACACGGGCGCGCAGCGGATCGGGCAGCGCGGCCAGCACACCGGTGAGCAACTCACCGTCGCCCGCGCCCACATCCACCAGGTCGAACACGTCGGGGGAGCCGAGGGCGGCGTCGACGTCGACGGCGAGCCGGGCGATCGCCCGCGCGAAGTGGGGGGAGTGGGCGCTGGTCCGGAAGTGCGCGGCGGGCCGGTCCCGGACGAAGAAGCCGTCCGGGCCGTACAGCGCCGTTCGCATCGCGTCCCGCCATCGCATGGGTGGGGTTCACTCTCCGTTCGTCGCCGGTTGCCCTGCCGAATCTACGGTCCGCGGCATGCGACGTATTCTCACCTGCCTGGCCGCGACCGCCCTGGCGGCGACCGCGCTGCCCGGCGCGGCGGCCGCGTCCCCGGCGGAGCCGCAGGCGGTCACCGCGAAGCTGGAGACGCCCGCCCTCTACGACGACGCCGAAGGCGGCGACGCCGACGCCGACGACCCCGCCATCTGGGTCAACCCGCGCGACAAGGCCCGCAGCCGGGTCATCGTGACCGCGAAGAACGGCGGCCTGCGCGTGTACGACCTGCGCGGCCGCGAGACCCAGTCGTTCGCGACGCCGCCCGCGCCGGGACCGGACGACGAGGCTGGCCGGTTCAACAACGTCGACCTGGTGACCGGCTTCCCGCTGCGCGGCAGGCTGGTCGACCTGGCGGTGGTGACCGACCGGGGCCGCGACACGCTGCGCTTCTACCGTATCGACGACGGCGTGCTGACCGACGTGACCGCGCCGGACGTGCCGTTCGCGTTCAACACGACCCAGGAGGAGGTCAACGAGCAGGCCACCGCGTACGGGCTGGCAACCTTCACCGACGGGCAGGGCTTCCTGGCCGTGGCCAGCCGCCGCCACACGCCGGAGCTGGGCATGTTCCGGCTGGTGGCGAAGGGCGGGCAGGTCACCTACCGCCGGGTGGACCGGCTGGTGCTGCCGGACACGTTCCGGCTGCGGTCCGGCGCGAGCTGGACGCCCTGCCTGGAGCCGGGCGAGCTGCCGCAGATCGAAGGCATGACGGTGGATCCGGCAGTGGGTGTGCTCTACGCCGCGCAGGAGGACGTGGCCCTGTGGCGGGTGTCGGTCGCGGGCGGCCGCTTCGCCTCCGCACCGCGCCAGGTCGAGCGGACCAGGGAGTACGGCGTGCCCGCGGTCTACGACCCGGAGACCGAGGAGTGCACGTTCGACTGGACGGCCGACCCGGGCGAGGGCGGCCGCATCGCCGCCGACGTGGAGGGCGTCACGATCCTGCGCACCGGCCTGGTGAGCGGCACGCTGCTGGTCTCGTCGCAGGGTGACGACACCTTCTACACGTACGACCGGCTGACGCTGCGCCCGCTGTCGCGGTTCACGGTGGCCGACGGCGTGGTCGACGGCTCGCAGGAGTGCGACGGCGCGGCGGTGACGAGCACGCCGCTGCCCGGCTTCCCGGGCGGCCTGCTGGTGGTGCACGACGGGCAGGACACGCCGGACGGCAGGCGCACCGCCACGAACATGAAGTTCCTCGACGCCGGGTTCCTGCGGTCCTGAGAGCGCGGTCACGAACGGCGCTCCCGGGACGTGGTTCCGGGGGCGCCGCTCGTTGGTGCTTATGTGAACATTCCGCGGCAGTGCGGTTTCGCACAGTCTCTGTCCAGCGATCCGAGGCCGGGCGCATACTTGCGGCGACCGGTACCCCGAAGAAGAGGACTGGATCGTCAGATGAGTGCTGAGCTCACCGTGGGTGTGATCGGCGCCGGCCGGGTGGGCGCGGTCCTCGCCGCCGCCCTGGAGGCCGCCGGACACCACGTCGTCGCGGCCTCGGGCGTCTCCGCCGCCGCCAAGCACCGCATCCGCACCCTGCTCCCGGGTGCCGTCAATCTTCCCGCCGACGAGGTGGCCCGCGCCGCGGCCGACCTGCTGGTCATCGCGGTGCCGGACGACGCCCTCGCGGGCGTGGTGACCGGCCTGGCCGCGACCGGCGCGCTGCGCCCCGGGCAGGTCGTGGCACACACCTCCGGCGCGCACGGGCTGGCCGTGCTGGCCCCGGCCGCCGCCGTCGGCGCCCGGCCGCTGGCGCTGCACCCGGCGATGACCTTCACCGGCACCCCGGCCGACCTGGACCGGCTGCCCGGCATCTCGTACGGCGTCACCGCCGCCGACGCGGGCGTTCGTGAACTCGCCGCCGCGCTCGTCGCGGACCTGGGCGGCTCCCCGGAGTGGATCGCCGAGGACCGGCGCGCGCTCTACCACGCGGGCCTGGCGCACGGCGCCAACCACCTGGTCACGCTCGTGAACGAGGCGGCCGACCGGCTGCGCGACGCGGGGGTGCTGAACCCGGAGAAGGTGCTCGGCCCGCTGCTGACCGCCGCGCTGGAGAACGCGCTCAAGATGGGCGACGCGGCGATCACCGGCCCGGTGTCGCGCGGCGACGCGGGCACGGTCGCCCGGCACGTACGCGAGCTGGCGCACACCGCCCCGGACTCGCTGCCCGCGTACGTGGCGCTGGCCCGGCGCACCGCCGACCGGGCGATCGCCACCGGCCGGCTGCGCGCGACGGACGCCGAGCCGCTGCTGGGCGTGCTGGCCGACTCCACCGCCGCGGCCGCCGGGCACGTGGGCCTCGGCGAGGCGGCGAAGTGACCGCGGTCGTCCGCACCCGCGCCGAGCTGGCCGCGGCGCGTGCCGCCGCGCAGGGCACGGTCGCCGTGGTGATGACCATGGGCGCGCTGCACGAGGGGCACGCCACGCTGCTGCGCGAGGCTCGTAAGCACGGCGACTTCGTGCTCGCCACGATCTTCGTGAACCCGCTGCAGTTCGGCCCGAACGAGGACCTGGCCCGCTACCCGCGCACCTTCGAGGCGGACCTGGCGGTGTGCGAGCGCGAGGGCGTCGACCTGGTGTTCGCGCCCACCCCCGAGGTGATGTACCCGTACGGCCAGCCGGAGGTCACCGTGCACCCCGGCCCGCTGGGTGAGGTGCTGGAGGGCGCGGTGCGTCCCGGCCACTTCGCGGGTGTGCTGACCGTGGTGAACAAGCTGCTCCGGCTCACCCGGCCGGACGCGGCGTTCTTCGGCGAGAAGGACTACCAGCAGCTCACCCTGATCCGGGCGATGGCCCGCGATCTGGAGCACGACGCCGAGATCATCGGCGTGCCGACCGTACGGGAGCCGGACGGCCTGGCCCTGTCCAGCCGCAACCGGTACCTGAGCGACGACGAGCACGAGACGGCGCTGGCCCTGTCCCGGGCGCTGCGCGCGGGCGCCGCCCGGCACACCCCGGCCGAGGTGCTGGCCGCCGCGACCGCCGAGCTGACCGGCCTGGACGTGGACTACCTGGCGCTGCGCGGCGCCGACCTGAGCGAGGACCCGGTGTCCGGCCCGGCCCGGCTGCTGGTCGCGGCCCGGGTGGGCACCACCCGCCTCATCGACAACCTGCCCGTCGACCTCGTCACGAGCGGGGCGGCCGACCGGACCGAGGAGAACTGACCCGATGTTCCTGCGCACCATGTTCAAGTCGAAGATCCACCGGGCCACGGTGACCCAGGCGGACCTGCACTATGTGGGCTCCGTCACCATCGACGAGGACCTGATGGACGCCGCCGACCTGCTGCCCGGCGAGCAGGTGGCCATCGTGGACGTGACCAACGGCGCGCGCCTGGAGACGTACGTCATCCCGGGCGAGCGGGGCACCGGCGTGATCGGCATCAACGGCGCCGCAGCGCACCTGGTGCAGCCCGGCGACCTGGTCATCCTCATCTCTTACGCGCAGGTGGACGAGGCGACCGCGCGCGCGTACAGCCCGCGCGTCGTGCACGTCGACGCGCAGAACCGGATCATCTCGCTGGGCGCGGACCCGGCCGAGGCGGTGGCCGGCATGGTGGGCGACGTCGTACGCGGTGACCTGACGCTCAGCCGCTGAGGCGGCGCGCGGCCCGGCGCGGGTGATCAGCCATTAGGCCGATCCGCGCCGGGCTGATCTTTGTTTACGCTCGCCGGGCCTGACGACCTGGGAGGACGGGCGATGCGGGGACGCCTGACGGCCGGCACGATGCTGGTCGCGCTGCTGACGAATCTGGCGCTGGCGGGCTGCGGCGCGGAGCTGCCGGCCGCGGTGGACGGTGAACTGACCGACGACTGGGCGAAGGTGGCCCAGGTCAAAGGCTATGAACCGGTGGTCGGCGCGTGCTACGGCGCGACGCCGAAGGACACCGGCGGGCGCGCGGACAGCGTGGTGGACTGCAAGCCCACGCACTACGCCGAGACGGTCCACGTCGGCAGGTTCACCTTCGACCACAAGCCGGGCCCGAAGGAGCGCGCCGCCGCGTTCCGCGACTGCGACAAGCAGGCGAACGCATACATCGGGCGGCCGTGGGGCGACGGGAAGTTCTTCCTGACGCTCACGGTGCCGACCGACCCCGCCTGGGACGGCGGCGCCCGGTGGTACCGCTGCGACGTCACCGAGTCGACCACCGTGTTCGGCGAAAGCCGGTGGACGACGCGGATCGGCACCCTGAAGGACGGCATATCCGCCGACGCGCTGCTGCGCTGCGGCAAGGCGGTGCAGAAGAGCGGCCGCATCCAGGACATCCTGAACGTGCCGTGCACCATGGCGCACAACACCGAGTACGTCGGCACGTTCCGGGCCGGCGACCTGGTCGCCTACCCGAAGTCGGAGCGGCAGTGGGACGTCCTGCACCGGGAGTGCCGCAAGCTCGTCGGCACCTACCTGGGCAGCCAGAGCGCCGCCGGGCGGTTCGGGCTGATCTCGTCGCCGAACGGCTTGCGGAGCTGGAGCGAAGGCGACCGCTCAGTGCGCTGTCTCATCTGGTTCGGCGGCAAGACCACCAAGAAGTCGGCCAAGGGGAGCAAGGGCCGCGGCCTGCCCGGTTATTAGCGCAGGCCGGTGAACCCGGCCGAGAACCCGATCGGCCGCATTGGACGCGAGGGTCTAGGCTGCCCCGGGATCCGTGACACGGGGAGGAACGGCTATGCGGGTACGTCTTACGGCCGGGGCGATGACGGTGACGCTGCTGACGAGCCTGGCCATGACCGGCTGCGCGGCGAAGCTGCCGGCCGCGGTCGATCGCGACCTGACCGACGACTGGGTGAAGGTCGCGCAGGTCGAGGGCTACGTTCCCGACGCCGGGGTATGCCTGGACGTGATCCCCAAGGGCACCGGCCGCTACACCGACCTGACCGTCGAGTGCTCGAAGCTGCACTACACCGAGACGGTCCACGTGGGCCGGTTCGCCGAGACCGCGACCCGGGGCGCGAAGGACTTCGCCGCGGCGTTCACCGAGTGCGACGCGAAGTCGAAGGAGTACATCGGGCGGCCCTGGTCGGACGGCACCCTGGTGCTGAAGGTGACCACGCCGACGGACGCGGCCTGGAAGGGCGGCGCCCGCTGGTTCCGGTGCGACCTGACCGAGGTCGACTCGGTCAGCGGCGGGTCCAACTGGGTCCGGCGCAGCGCCAGCCTGAAGGACGGCATCCCGGCGGCGTCCCTGCTGACCTGCGGGAAGTACAACCGTAAGGCGAACAACACGATGCCGCGGGTGGCCTGCACGACCGCTCACAACGCCGAGTTCGCGGGCTCGTTCCGGGCGGCCGCGAACGTGGCCTTCCCCAAGTCCGAGCGGCAGTGGGACGTCATCCACAAGCAGTGCCGCGCCGTCGTCGGCAGGTTCCTCGGCGTCTCCACCACCACCGCCCAGCGCTGGGGCGTGGTCTCGTACCACCTGGGCGAGGACGGCTGGGCCGACGGCAATCGCCTGGTCCGCTGCTACGTCTGGTTCGGCGGCAGCACCATGAAGAAGTCGGCCAAGGGCAGCAAGGGCAAGGGCCTGCCGAACTTCGTCAGCGTGCCGTGACCGCCCTTCCGGGCTGCTAGATGGTCGACAGCTCCGGTGTCGCCCGGGCCTTTGTTCGGTTAGGCTCCCCGGGCGGACCGGGGTCTGGGAGGGACGACACATGGCGTGGAGGCGGTGGATCGCCGCCGGTGCGGCTGCCTGCGCACTGGCGACAGCGCTGACCGGTTGCGGCCCGGCCGCGGCCGGGGTGGACGGCCGGCTCGCCGACGACTGGGCGGCCCTGCCCGAGGCGAAGGTGTTCACCCCCGGCGCCGAGGTGTGCCACGAGAACACGTACGAGCGGACCGGCCGCGCCACGGCCTACCGCCCCGTCGACTGCGAGCTGGCGCACTACGGCGAGACGGTGTACGTCGGCCAGCTGACCGGCCCGGCTGCCGAGCTGGCCACCCCGCCGGAGCCGGACGACGTCTCGGTCGCGCCCGCGTTCGCCGAGTGCGACGAGCGGGCCACCGCGTTCACCGGCCGCCAGTGGCGGGACGGGCGGCTGACCCTGGAGCTGACCCTGCCCTCGTCCGCGGCCTGGCAGGGCGGCGCCCGGTGGTATCGCTGCGAGCTGAACGAGCTGACCACCGTCACCGACGACGCCGACTGGGTCCAGCGCAAGGGCAGCCTGCGCGGCAGCCTGCCGACCGGGCTGCTGCTCGGCTGCTTCGCCGAGACCGGCAAGAACGGCTCGGTGGACAGCATGCCCGAGATCGACTGCGCCAAGGCGCACAACGCGGAGTACGTCGGCACCTTCATGGCCGCCGCGACCCGCAAGTACCCGAGCACCGACGCGGACTGGAACTACTTCCACGACAACTGCCGCAAGGTGATGGCCGACTTCATCGGCGTGGCCAAGAGCGCGACCTCGAAGTACGGCGTGATCTCCTGGCCGTACAGCCGCGCGACCTGGGCCGCGGGCGACCGCGGGGTGCGCTGCTACCTGTGGCTGGAGACGAAGAAGATGACCGGCTCGGCCAAGGGCAGCAAGGGCAAGGGCATCCCGAGCTGACCGGGTGAGCCGGCTCCGTGAGGGGACTCACGTGGGGTCGGGGGTGAACGGCGGGCTGCGGCGCGGTTGACTGTGCTGGTGCGCAACGCGTTGACAGTCCCGGTTGAGCTTCCGGCGCCGCCGCGGGCGTTGCCCGCCCGGCCGGCGAGCTGGTTCGAGCCCACCGACGTGGTCGTGATCGGGTCCGGCATCGCCGGGCTCACCGCCGCGCTGCACCTGCGGGAAGCGGGCCTGCACGTCACGGTGGTGACCAAGGTCAACATCGATGACGGCTCCACCCGCTGGGCACAGGGCGGCATCGCCGCGGTCCTGGACCCGCTGGACACCCCCGCCGCCCACGCCCAGGACACCCTGGTCGCCGGGGTGGGCCTGTGCGACCCGGCCGCGGTCGACGTGCTGGTGACCGAGGGCCCGGCCCGGGTACGCGAGCTGATTAAGATGGGCGCCGAGTTCGACCGCCACCCCGACGGCACGCTGATGCTGACCCGCGAGGGCGGCCACCACGCCAACCGCATCGTGCACGCGGGCGGCGACGCCACCGGCGCCGAGGTGCAGCGGGCGCTGCACGCCGCGGTGCGCCGCGACCCGTGGATCCGGCTCGTGGAGCACGCGCTGGTGCTCGACCTGCTGCGCGACGCCGCCGGGCGGGCCTGCGGGGTCACCCTGCACGTGCTCGGCGAGGGCACCGAGGACGGCGTCGGCGCGGTGCTGGCGCGGGCGGTGGTGCTGGCCACCGGCGGTCTCGGGCAGATCTTCGCGGCCACCACCAACCCCGTGGTGTCCACCGGCGACGGGGTGGCGCTGGCGCTGCGGGCCGGGGCCGACGTCACCGACCTGGAGTTCGTGCAGTTCCACCCCACCTCGCTGTACCTGCCCGGCAACCGGACCGCGCAGCAGCCGCTGGTCAGCGAGGCGCTGCGCGGCGAGGGGGCGTATCTGGTCGACGCCGACGGCAAGCGTTTCATGGTGGGGCAGCACGAGCTGGCCGAGCTGGCGCCGCGCGACGTGGTGGCCAAGGGCATCCACCGGCAGATGCTGGCGTCGGGCACCGACCACGTGTATCTGGACGCGCGGCACGTGCCCGACCTGGCCAACCGGTTCCCGACGATCACGGCGTACTGCCTGGCGGCCGGGGTCGATCCCACGGTCGACCTGATCCCGGTGGCCCCCGCGGCGCACTACGCCTCCGGTGGCGTGCGCACGGACCTCGACGGGCGGACGAGCATCCCCGGCCTGTACGCATGCGGTGAGGTGGCCTGCACGGGTGTGCACGGCGCCAACCGTCTGGCCTCGAACTCGCTGCTGGAGGGCCTGGTCTTCGCCCGGCGGATCGCCGCCGACATCGCCCGCGACCTGCCCCCGCAGTCCGACCCGGTGCTCGCCGACGCGACCGTCCCGCAGGCCGGATTCGGCGCTGACGGCACGCCGGAGGATGGTGGTGCGGTCGGTGGGTCCGCCTCTCCGGCCGTTCCCGGGGCGGCGGGCGCCGAGTCGGCGCTCACCGGTCTGGCGTGGACGCCGGAGGGCGTCGTGGCGGCGCCTCCGGCGGACCCTGACGAGCTGGCCGCGCGCCGGCGTGCGCTGCAGCGGGCGATGACCCGTGGCGCGGGCGTGCTGCGCAGCGCGGAGACGCTGGCCGAGACGGCCGCCGTGCTGCGTGAGGTGGGCACGCCGCCGCTGCCCGGCCGCACCGCGGGCTGGGAGTTCGCGAACCTGCTGACCGTGGCGAGCGCGCTGGTGGCCTCGGCCTCGCTGCGCGTCGAGACGCGCGGCTGTCACTGGCGAGAGGATCATCCAGAGGCGGCCCCGGACTGGCGGGGCCACCTGTTCCCGGCCCTGGCCGCGGAGACCATGACCGAGACCTGGGAGGCGATGGCATGAGGGACACGACGCAGGCGCAGCTGGCCAAGGCGGGGCTGGACCCGGACGAGGTGCAGCGCATCGTGGCGAACGCGCTGCGCGAGGACCTCGGGCCGGACCGGCTCGACGTGACCAGCGTCGCGACCATCCCCGAGCAGCAGACCGACACCGCGGACCTGATCGCCCGGGAGGCGGGCGTGGTCGCCGGGCTGGCCGTGGCGGAGCTGGTGTTCGAGCTGGCCGGGCCGGGCGCCGAGGTGACCGTGCACGTGCAGGACGGCGACACGGTGGCGCGCGGCGACGTGCTGGCCACCATCACCGGCCCGACCCGCACCCTGCTGTCGGCCGAGCGCACCGCGCTGAACCTGCTGTGCCGCATGTCCGGAGTGGCCACCCACACGCGCCGCTGGGTCGAGCAGCTCGCGGGCACCAAGGCGCTGGTGCTGGACACCCGCAAGACTACCCCCGGCCTGCGGCCGCTGGAGAAGTACGCGGTGCGCGCCGCCGGCGGCACGAACAAGCGCATGGGCCTCTACGACGTGGCCATGATCAAGGACAACCACAAGCTCGCCGCGGGCTCCATCACGGCGGCGTACGACCTGGTGCGCAAGAACTTCCCGGACGTGCCGGTGCAGGTCGAGGTGACCACGCTGGCCGAGGCGCAGGAGGCGGTGGCCGCCGGGGCGACCTTCCTGCTGTGCGACAACATGTCGCCGGAGCTGCTGCGCGAGGTGGTCGCCGCGGTCGGCGACCGGGCCGAGCTGGAGGCGACCGGCGGGCTCACCCTGGAGGTCGCGGCCGCGTACGCGGCGACCGGGGTGGACTACCTCTCGGTGGGGGCGCTGACCCACTCGTCGCCTATCGTGGACATCGCCCTGGACCTCCGAGCGCGGAAGTAGACGCCCGGTGCTGCTCTGTATCGACATCGGTAACACCAACACGGTGCTCGCCACCTTCGACGGCGAGCAGATCGTGCACTCGTGGCGGGTCAAGACCGACGCCCGCAACACCGCCGACGAGCTGGGCCTGATGTTCCGCGGGCTGCTGGCCGGGGACAATGTGGAGATCACCGGGGTGGCCGCGTGCTCCACGGTGCCGGCCGCGCTGCGCTCGCTGCGCACCATGCTCAGCCGGTACTACGGCGGCCTGCCCGCGGTCGTCGTCGAGCCGGGCGTGCGCACGGGCGTGCAGCTGGCCATCGACAACCCGAAGGAGGTCGGCGCCGACCGCGTGGTCAACACGCTGGCCGCGCACGCCCTCTACGGCGGCCCGGCGATCGTGGTCGACTTCGGCACCTCGACCAACTTCGACGCGATCAGCGCCCGCGGCGAGTTCCTGGGCGGGGTGCTCGCCCCGGGCATCGAGATCTCGGTCGAGGCGCTCGCCGCCCGCGCCGCCCAGCTGCGCAAGGTCGAGCTGATCAAGCCCGCCCGCATCATCGGCAAGAACACCGTCGAGTGCCTGCAGTCCGGGGTGGTCTACGGCTTCGCCGGGCAGGTGGACGGCGTCGTCAACCGCATGATCGAGGAACTCGGCGGGGTCACCGCGGTCATCGCCACGGGCGGGCTCGCGCCCGTCGTCATCAGCGAGTGCCGGACCATCACCCACCACGAGCCGATGATCACCCTCATCGGGCTGCGCATGGTGTACGAGCGCAACGTCAGCGCCTGACCGCCCGGTACGCCACCGTTAGGTAGGGCAGCTCGAAGCTGTCGCGGCCGGCCAGGTCGGGGTGGTCCGCGCACAGCTCGCGCACCGCGGTCAGCAGCCGCTCCTGCTCGGCGGGGGCGGCGGTCAGGTACCAGGAGCGCGAGGCGACCAGGTCGAGCAGGCCCTGCGGCGTCTGCCGCACGGTGTGCCGGAACTCGGCGCGCTCGACGGGCGTGAACAGCGGCCCGAAGTCCAGGTCGGCGTCGAGCCGCGCGCGGTGGAAGGCGGCGGTCCGGACGATCGCGTCGAGCTGCCGCGTCCAGTCGAGGCTGGTGTCGCGGTCGTTCCACAGGGGCGCCAGCACGCCACCGGCCCGCAGCACCCGCGCCATCTCCGGGTGCGCCGTCGCCGGATCGAACCAGTGGTACGCGGTGCCCACGACGATGGCGTCGGCGGAGCCGTCCGGCAGCGGGATCGCCTCGGCCGCGCCCGCCAGCGGGGTCACCCCGGGCGTGGCCCGCGCCAGCGCCGCGCGCATCTGCGGGTCCGGCTCCACCGGCACCACGTCGAAGCCGGCGGCGAGGGCCACCCGGCTGAGCTGCCCAGTCCCGGCGCCCAGATCGACCACCCGCGCGGGCGGGGTGCCGATCGCCCAGGCGAGCGCCTCGGCCGGATAGGTCGGGCGGGCCCGTTCATAGACCTGTGCCGCGCTGCCGAAGGACAGCCGGTGCTCCTCGATTCCAGCCATGGACGCCTCCCCGTGTCCGCCGTATTCCGCCCGGGTCACCCTAGTGCAGGGGCACGCGTATTCAGGGAGCTGTCCGGGCGTTATGCGGCGGCGCTGACGAGCATGAATTCGGCGGTTGCCGCAATGGTGCCGGGACGGGGCGCGGCGGCGGACCGTCATCGTACGGTCGCGGAGCGCTGATAGCGGGCTTTGCCGCGACTATCGCCATACCGGCGGGGTCGGCATGCGGCGTCCGCGGGGCGC
The DNA here is from genome assembly GCF_018326265.1 of Catellatospora sp. IY07-71. Lineage (GTDB taxonomy): Bacteria > Actinomycetota > Actinomycetes > Mycobacteriales > Micromonosporaceae > Catellatospora. The sequence goes on along the minus strand of NZ_AP023360.1, from coordinate 1,149,021 downwards.
CGCATCCCGGCGCCTGGAACCGGTATCCCCAGCCGCGTCCTCGGGCGTTGAATGGGCTAGCGGACGCTATTTTCCCTTGTCAGACGATAGCCGATCCGGTGCCGTGCGGCGGTTTGCGCCGCGCCGCCGCGCCGCACTGGAATAAAGGTCTACCCCGGAATTGATTCGCTGTCGAAAACTGTTCTATCCTGGCGGGCGTCACCCTCTATGCAATTATGGCGCCCTTGACTGGCGGGGAGGCACGGGGCGGCGAGAAAGGAAGACCCTATGGCCAGGCGCGAGATTGTGGTTCTGGCGGACGACCTCGATGGTTCCGAAGGCGACGTCCGTAGTGTGAAGTTCGGGTTCGAAGGCGCCAACTACGAGATCGATCTCGGCCCGGCGAACCACGACAAGCTGGCATTGGCGCTGGCGCCGTTCCTGGCCGCCGCGCGCAAGGAGAGCGGCCGCCGTGGTCCGGCCGCCGCCCCGAAGGCGAAGGCGCCGACCGCCGCTGAGCAGCGTGCGTTCAACCAGCGGGTGCGCGAGTGGGCGAAGGACCAGGGCAAGGAGGTCAACGACCGGGGCCGGGTGCCGGCCAAGGTCATCGAGGCCTACTACGCCGCCGGGCTGCGCTGACCGCGGCAGACCGGCCGGGTCTGCGAGCTTCACGCAAATTTCGTATGAAAAGCGGTGCGCCGCGAAGGTTATGCACATTCCTTCGCGTCGTACCGTTTTTTCGTGTTTCGGTCGATCGGTGCGCCTGCCGGATCAGAATGTGGGCGCCGATTTTCGCTGTGCGCGTAGCGGTCCTGGATGCGGAACAGCCGTACTCCAGGCAAGGTTGGCTCTAATGCCGGTACCGGCGGCGGATTGCAGGAGTTTTGCACCCTTTACTCCGCTGTCTGCCCGACGGTGAGCGACCTGACGGTTACCCAACGGTGACCAGCGGACCGTTTCCGGTGGGCCGACATGGTCGGAGTCTGGCGTTAGAGTGAGTGAAACAGCTTCGCCGCCGAGGATCTCCCCCCGGGAGTTCGAGGACTGAGGCGTAGGTGAGGAGCGGGAATGTTCGAGCGGTTCACCGACCGGGCGCGTCGGGTGGTCGTCCTGGCTCAGGAAGAAGCCAGGATGCTCAACCACAACTACATCGGCACGGAGCACATCCTGCTCGGCCTCATCCACGAGGGTGAGGGCGTCGCGGCGAAGGCGCTGGAAAGTCTCGGCATCTCGCTGGAGGGCGTGCGCCAGCAGGTAGAGGAGATCATCGGCCAGGGCCAGCAGGCGCCGAGCGGGCACATCCCGTTCACGCCGCGGGCCAAGAAGGTGCTGGAGCTGTCGCTGCGCGAGGCGCTGCAGCTCGGCCACAACTACATCGGCACCGAGCACATCCTGCTCGGTCTGATCCGCGAGGGTGAGGGTGTCGCGGCCCAGGTGCTGGTGAAGCTCGGCGCCGACCTCAACCGGGTGCGCCAGCAGGTCATCCAGCTCCTGTCGGGCTACCAGGGCGGCAAGGAGCCGGCCGCGGCCGGCGCCGCCCCCGGTGAGGCCGCTCCCTCCACCAGCCTCGTGCTGGACCAGTTCGGTCGCAACCTGACCCAGTCGGCGCGGGAGGGCAAGCTCGACCCCGTGATCGGCCGGGAGAAGGAGATCGAGCGGGTCATGCAGGTGCTGTCCCGCCGCACCAAGAACAACCCGGTGCTGATCGGCGAGCCCGGCGTCGGCAAGACGACGGTCGTCGAGGGCCTGGCCCAGAAGATCGTCAAGGGCGAGGTGCCGGAGACGCTGAAGGACAAGCAGCTCTACACGCTCGACCTCGGCGCCCTGGTGGCCGGCTCCCGCTACCGCGGTGACTTCGAGGAGCGCCTGAAGAAGGTGCTCAAGGAGATCCGCACGCGCGGCGACATCATCCTGTTCATCGACGAGATCCACACTCTGGTCGGCGCGGGCGCCGCCGAGGGCGCGATCGACGCCGCCAGCATCCTGAAGCCGATGCTGGCCCGCGGCGAGCTGCAGACCATCGGCGCCACCACGCTCGACGAGTACCGCAAGCACCTGGAGAAGGACGCGGCGCTGGAGCGGCGCTTCCAGCCGATCCAGGTCGGCGAGCCCTCGGTGGCGCACACCATCGAGATGCTCAAGGGCCTGCGTGACCGCTACGAGGCGCACCACCGGGTCACCATCACCGACGCGGCCCTGGTCGCCGCGGCGAACCTGGCCGACCGGTACATCTCCGACCGCTTCCTGCCGGACAAGGCGATCGACCTGATCGACGAGGCCGGCGCCCGGATGCGCATCCGTCGCATGACCGCGCCGCCGGACCTGCGCGACTTCGACGAGAAGATCGCCCAGGTGCGCCGCGACAAGGAGTCCGCGATCGACGCGCAGGACTTCGAGCGGGCCGCGCAGCTGCGCGACAAGGAGAAGCAGCTCCTGGGCCAGAAGGGCGAGCGGGAGAAGCAGTGGAAGGCCGGTGACCTGGACGTCGTCAGCGAGGTGGACGACGAGCAGATCGCCGAGGTCCTGGCCAACTGGACCGGCATCCCGGTGTACAAGCTGACCGAGGAGGAGACCTCCCGCCTGCTGCGCATGGAGGACGAGCTGCACAAGCGGGTCGTCGGCCAGATCGACGCGGTCAAGGCGGTCTCCAAGGCGATCCGCCGTACGCGGGCCGGTCTCAAGGACCCGAAGCGCCCGTCCGGTTCGTTCATCTTCGCCGGCCCGTCGGGTATCGGTAAGACCGAGCTGTCCAAGGCGCTCGCGGAGTTCCTGTTCGGCAGCGAGGACGCGCTGATCCAGCTGGACATGTCCGAGTTCCACGACCGGTACACGGTGTCCCGCCTGGTCGGCGCCCCGCCCGGATACGTCGGCTACGACGAGGGCGGCCAGCTCACCGAGAAGGTGCGCCGCCGGCCGTTCTCGGTGGTCCTGTTCGACGAGATCGAGAAGGCCCACCCGGACGTGTTCAACACGCTGCTGCAGATCCTGGAGGACGGTCGCCTGACCGACGGCCAGGGCCGCATCGTGGACTTCAAGAACACCGTGATCATCCTGACCACCAACCTGGGCACCCGGGACGTGGCCAAGGCGGTCTCGCTGGGCTTCCAGAAGTCCGAGGACGCGGAGTCGAACTACGAGCGGATGAAGGTCAAGGTCAACGACGAGCTGAAGCAGCACTTCCGCCCGGAGTTCCTGAACCGTATCGACGACACCATCGTCTTCCACCAGCTGACCGAGGTGGAGATCCTCTCGATCGTGGACATCATGATCAAGCGGATCGAGATCCAGCTGCGCAACAAGGACATGGGCCTGGAGCTGACCGACAACGCCAAGCGTTACCTGGCGAAGAAGGGCTTCGACCCGGTCCTGGGCGCCCGGCCGCTGCGCCGGACGATCCAGCGCGAGCTGGAGGACACGCTCAGCGAGCGGATCCTGTTCCAGGAGCTCAAGCCCGGCCAGCACGTGCTGGTCGACTGCGAGGGCGACCCGGAGCAGGTCGAGACGGCCAAGCTGACCTTCACGGCCTCGCAGAAGGCGCCGGCTCCGGCCGCGCCCGAGACGCCGGCCGAGCCGGTCGGCAGCGACGCCGCCGCGTAACAGCGCTACGAGAAAGGGGCACCGCGCTCGGCGCGGTGCCCCTTCTGCGTGCTCGACCTAGGTTTGCTTCGCGGCAAGCGGCGGGCGCTGGGTTCGCGGCGGGCTGCGCCATCATGATCGGTGTTTCGTGTCGGAAGGCATGGTCAGAACGCAGGCTCTGACACGAGACGCCGATCATGGAAGGGTGGGTAGGCCGCAGAACGCCCCGCCGGGGTCGGTGGCCGCCCGGGCGACCGGCCGAACGGCGTGACCCGAAGTCACCCGACGTAGTCCTCCATCAGGGCCGGGGTGAGGCCGGAGCGGTGGATCGCCTTGAGGGCGGCCAAGAGGTCGTCCATCAGCGCCGGGCGGAAGTGCATGAGCAGCACGTCGCCGGGCTTCACCACCTTCTCGGCGGTCTGGTAGCGGACCTTGCCCTTGTCGACCGTCTGCGTCCAGTAGAAGACGGCCACCGCCCCGCAGTCGCGGGCCGCCTTCAGCGTGGTGGCGTCCCGGTTGCCGAACGGCGGGCGGAACAGCGTCGGCCGACGGCCGAACAGCTGCTCCAGCTTGTCCGCCGCCCCGCAGATCTCCTTCTTCTGGAAGTCGTAGGACTTGCCCTTCAGCGAGGTGTGCGTGATCGTGTGGTTCTCGATCATGCCGCCCGCGTCCTGGATTGCCTTGAAGTAGGCCGGGTGCTGGGTGGCGGCCGGCGAGTTGAGGAACAGCGTCACCGGGATCTTCGCCCGCCGGATGAACTCGACGACCTCGGGCTTGCGCGACAGCGCACCGTCGTCGATGGTGATGAAAGCGACCTTCTGATTGGTCGGCACGCGGAACCAGAACACCGCCGAGCTGCTCTCCGGCACGTTCACCCGCTGCGGGGCGGGCGCGTCCGGGAAGTCGGGCACCTGGGACAGGTACCACTGCAGGTTCTTGACCGTCACCGGCTTCATCGTGGGCGAGGCCGGCGGCGCCGACGGGCTCGGGGAGGCGCTCGGCGACGGCGTCACGCTCGGCGAGGCGCTCGGCCCCGGTTCGGCGAAGATCGGGTCCGGGCCTGCGCTCTTGCACGCGGCGGGCGCGAGCAGGGCGCCGAGCAGCAGCACGGTGAGGGCGCGGCGGGCGGGGGAGGGGGCCACGCCCGGACTCTATCGATCCGAGCCGGATTCGCAATCCCGCACGAGACCCGAACACCAGTCGGATATCGGCCGCGCCGCGCCGCGCCGCCGTCACGCCGTGCTGTGCAAGATCGCCGTCTCGTGTCCGAACCTTTGGTCTGGCTGCCGGTTCCGACACCAAACACCGATCTTGGCCCCGGCCACCCGTCTCACCGCGATCTTCCACGCCCGGCCCGGAGCCTCAGCGGCGCGGAAGGCGGGGACTCACACCGGCTGGGCGGGTTCCGGGGTGCCGGGCAGGGCGTAGCGCTCGCCGTGGGGCACCACCAGGCCGTCGGCGAGCAGGCTGGCCAGGGCGCGCTCGCGCTGTACCGCGTCGGCCCACACCACGTCGAGGGCGGGCCGGGCCACCGGGCCGGTCGCGTGGCGGAGCACGGCGAGCAGCAGGCCCCGCACCTGGCGGTCGGTGCCCGCGTACCGCTGCGGCTTGCGGGACGGCCCCTCAGGGAGGGCCGCGCCGGTGGCCCGCCACTTGCAGTGCGCGCGCAGCGGGCAGGTCTCACAGCGGGGCGTACGCGCCGTGCACAGCACCGCGCCCAGCTCCATGAAGGCCGCACTGGCCCGCGCGGCCGCCGCGTCCGCGGCCGGGAGCAGCGACTCGACCAGGGCCAGGTCAGCCGGGGTGGTGGCCGCGCCGGCGTCGGGCGCGCCGGTGACCGCCCGCGCGGCGACCCGCCGCACGTTGGTGTCCACCACCGGATGGCGCTGCCCGTACGCGAACGCGAGCACCGCCCGCGCCGTGTAGTCGCCGACGCCGGGCAGCGCCAGCATCTGGTCCAGCCGTCGGGGCACCTCGCCGCCGTGCCGCTCCACCAGCGCCGTCGCGCAGGCGTGCAGGCGCATGGCACGCCGCGGGTAGCCGAGCCGTCCCCAGGCCCGGATCGCCTCGCCGGACTCCTCCAGGGCGAGGTCGGCGGGGGCGGGCCAGCGGGCCACCCACTCGCGCCACACCGGCAGCACCCGGACCACCGGCGTCTGCTGCAGCATGAACTCGCTGACCAGCACCGGCCAGGCGCCGACGTCCGGCGCCCGCCAGGGCAGATCCCGCGCGTGGGTGTCGTACCACGCAGTGGTCAGCGAGGCGAGTTCGGACATGGGCCCCACCCTACTGGTGCACAATGCCCGCATGACCAACTCGTCGGGTGGGGCCGAACTGGCCGTGACCGTGATCGGACCGGACCGCACCGGGATCGTCGCCGATGTCGCCGAGGCGCTGGCCAGGCTCGGCGCGAACCTGACCGACTCGACCATGACGCGGCTGCGCGGTCACTTCGCGATGACGCTCATCTGCTCCGCCCCGGCGAGCGCCGCGGAGGTCGAGGCCGCGCTGCGCCCGCTGTCCGCGGACGGCCAGCTGCTGGTGACCGTACGCGCCGTCGGCCCGGACGAGCCCCCGCACAACGGCGGCCTGCCGTACCTGCTGAGCGTGCACGGTGCGGACCGGCTCGGCATCGTCGCGGCGGTCACCCGGGTGGTCGCCGACATGGGCGGCAACGTCACGGATCTGTCCACGCGCCTGGTCGGCCCGCTCTACCTGCTGGTCGCGGAGGTGGACCTGCCCGAGGGGGTGCCCGCCGAGCTGACCGCGCGGCTGGCGAAGGTCGCCGAGGAGCTGGGCGTGGAGGTCAGTCTGCGCCCGGCGGGCGCGGACGTCCTGTGAGCACGGCCGCGACCGGCGCCGGCCGGGCCGCGGCGCGGAAGGCGGGCGACCCCGCCGGGCGCAGCGTCGCGCCGGGCATGCGGGCCGACGGCGAGTGTGGCGAGGGGGAGGCGTGAGCGAGCTCAACGAGGTGGCCATCGAGGGCTGGGATCTCGCCGCGCTCGGCGAGGGCCGGGTGCTGCCGGTCGTCACGGCGCCGGACCACGTGCTGAGCCGGGCCGGCGAGCCGGTGGACCCGACCGATCCGGCGGTGGTCGCGCTGGCGGCGGACCTGGTCGCGACGATGCGAGTGTCGCCCGGCTGCGTGGGCCTGGCCGCCCCGCAGGTCGGCGTGGGCGTGCAGCTGTTCGTGGTGAACGTCGTGGAGCACCCGAAGGCGGTCACCGTGCACGGCACGTTCGTGCTGGCCAACGCGGTGATCGTGGAGGCCAGCCGGTGGCGGCCGGGCCGGGAGGGCTGCATGTCCGTGCCGGACCTCACCGGGGACGTGAAACGGGCCGGGCGGATCGTGGTCTCGGGCGAGCTGCCGGGCAGCGGCCGCAAGGTGACGATCACGACGGACGCGTTCGAGGCGCGGGCGCTGCAGCACGAGATCGACCACTGCAACGGACTGCTGTTTTTGGACAAGGTCAGCGGCGCACACGCGATCTATCAGCGAAAAGTCTATCTGTGACACGCACTTAGCGTGTCGCGTGATGCGTGTCGTGATCGTGGGCGATAGCGTGAGCACATCATGAGACTGATAGTGGGTCCGCTGCCCGCAGCCGTCTACTGGCGACGCCGCGCCACGGTGCTCGGTGCGCTGCTGGTTGCCGTTCTCATGGTGACGCTGGTGGTGCGCGGCGCCGGCAGCGACGGCGCGCAGAACACCGCTGCCACGTCCTCGGCCACGCCGACGGCGGCGCTGTCGGCCGGGCCGAGCGCCGAGCCGTCGTCCAGCCCCGACGACGTGATCGCGCCCGCCTCCGAGGTGAGCGCGAGCCCGTCCACGGCGGCGACGGAGACCGAGACGGACCCGGAGCAGTGCACCGACAGCGAGATCAAGGTGACCGCCAAGGCGGCCAAGACGACGCTGCAGCGGGGTGAGGATCTCTACATCACCCTGCTCGTCAAGAACGTCTCCAAGCGCACCTGCACCCGTGACGTCGGCGCGGACATGCAGGAGCTGCGCATCCTGAAGAGCACCGAGAAGATATGGTCGTCCGACGACTGCGGCGGGCCGAAGGGCCACGAGGTGCGCCAGTTCCCGCCCAACCACGAGCGCTCGTACACGGTGATCTGGAACGGCAAGTCCAGCTCCGCCTGCGAGAAGACGATCAAGCGGGTGCCGGACGGCCCGGTCCCCCCGGCGGGGGAGTACCGCCTCTACGCGCGCGTCGGCACCGCCATCAGCCCGTCGGTGACCCTGAAGCTGGAGTAGCCCGTCCTCAGACGTACCGCTCCAGGATCGAGGTCTCGGCCAGGCGGGACAGGCCCTCGCGGACCCCGCGGGCGCGGGCGTCGCCCACCCCGTCGACCGCCTGCAGGTCCTCCACCGTGGCGCCGAGCAGGCGCTGCAGGCTGCCGAAGTGGTCCACCAGCCGGTCCACTATCGCGCCGGGCAGCCGCGGCACCCGGGCCAGCAGCCGGAACCCGCGCGGGCTCACCGCCGCGTCCAGCGCCTCGGTGGTCGCCGGGTAGCCCATGGCCTTGGCCACCGACACCAGGTCGATCAGCTCGCTCGCCGACAGCAGGTCCAGCTCGACCAGCGCCTCGTCGGTGGTGCGGGACTTGCGGCCCAGCGGCAGGTAGTCGCGGATGACCAGGGTGCGGTCGGCGTCCACGCCGGCCATCATCTCGTCCAGCTGCAGCGACAGCAGCCGGCCGTCGGTGCCCAGCTCGACCACGTACCCGGCGATCTCGTCGGAGATCCGGCGCACCATCTCCAGGCGCTGCACGACCGCGAGCGCGTCCCGGACGGTGACCAGGTCCTCGATCTCCAGCGCGGAGAGGGTGCCGCTGACCTCGTCCAGGCGCAGCTTGTACCGCTCCAGCGTGGCGAGGGCCTGGTTGGCGCGGGAGAGTATCTGCCCCGAGTCGTCCAAGGTGTGCCGCTGGCCGGCCACATACACCCCGATGATGTGCATCGACTGGCTCACCGAGATCACCGGGTAGCCGCTCTGCTTGGAGACGCGCTCGGCGGTGCGGTGCCGGGTGCCCGACTCCTCGGTGGGGATGGAGGCGTCCGGCATCAGGTGCACCGCGGCGCGCAGGATGCGGGTGCCGTCGGCGGAGAGCACGACGGCGCCGTCCATCTTGCACAGCTCCCGCAGGCGCGTGGCGGAGAACTCGACGTCGAGAGGGAAGCCACCCGTGCAGAGGGTCTCGATGAGCTTGTCGTAGCCCAGGACGATGAGGGCGCCGGTCCGGCCGCGCAGGATGCGCTCGAGGCTGTCCCGCAGCGGCGTGCCCGGGGCGACCCGTGCCAGGGTGGCGCGCAACGGATCACCGCCGACTACGGCGGTGTTCCAGGTGGTGTCGCGATCGATCGGCACGGGCACAGTCTACGGGGACGTTCGGCGGACGCTGGGCGGCCCGTGGCGGCGGCGTCACTCAGCGGACAACCGCGCAGCCCAGTGCAGTGCCGTACGCAAGTCGGACACCTCTTCGACCCGCATGCCGGCGGCCGGCGTGCCGGTCGACTCGGGGCCGCAGCCGGGCGGCACGAGCGCGTACTTGAACCCGAGCCGGGCGGCCTCGGCCAGGCGCCGCGGCACCGCGCCGACCCGGCGCACCTCCCCGGTGAGGCCCACCTCGCCGATCGCGGCCAGCCGGGGCGACATGGACAGGTTGAGCCCGGCCGAGGCGACGGCGAGCGCCACGGCGAGGTCGGCGGCGGGCTCCACCACCCGGATGCCGCCCACGGTCGCCGCGAACACCTCCTTGTCGTGCAGCGCCATCCGCTCGGTGCGCCGCTGCAGCACCGCCAGCACCATGGCCAGCCGGGCCGAGTCGAGGCCGGACACGGTCCGCCGGGGCGAGCCCGCCACGGTGGCCCCGATCAGCGCCTGCACCTCGGTGACCAGCGCGCGGCGCCCCTCCATGGCGACGGTGACGCAGGTGCCGGGCACCGGCTCGGCGTAGCGGGTGAGGAACAGGCCGGACGGGTCGGGCAGCGAGGCGATGCCGCTCTCGTTCATCTCGAAGCAGCCGACCTCGTCGGCCGCGCCGAAGCGGTTCTTCAGACCGCGGACCAGGCGCAGCGAGGAGTGCTTGTCGCCCTCGAAGTGCAGCACCACGTCCACCAGGTGCTCCAGCACCCGGGGCCCGGCCACGTTGCCGTCCTTGGTGACGTGGCCCACCAGCACCGTGGCGATGTTGCGCTCCTTGGCGACCGCGACCAGCGCGGCGGTGACCGCGCGGACCTGGGTCACCCCGCCGGGCACGCCGTCGTTGCCCGGCGCCGCGATGGTCTGCACCGAGTCGAGCACCAGCAGGCCCGGCTTGACCGCGTCCAGGTGACCCAGCACGGCCGCCAGGTCGGTCTCGGCGGCCAGATAGAGGCGCTCGTGCAGGGTGTTCATGCGCTCGGCGCGCAGCCGCACCTGGCTGACCGACTCCTCACCGCTGACGATGAGCGAGTTGCTGCCCGCGCCCGCGGCCCACTGCTGGGCCACGTCGAGCAGCAGGGTGGACTTGCCCACGCCCGGCTCGCCGGCCAGCAGCACCACCGAGCCGGGCACCAGGCCGCCGCCGAGCACCCGGTCCAGCTCGCTGACGCCGGTGGCGACCGCGCGGGCGGGCGTGGCGGAGATCGAGGCGATGGGCCGGGCGGGCTCGCCCGGCGCGCGGGGCGCCACCGAACGCATCGCGCCCAGCGCCGGGCCGGTGGACGACTCGACGACCGAGCCCCACTCGCCGCACTCCGGGCAGCGGCCGACCCATTTCGGCGGCTGGTGCCCGCAGGCGTCGCATTCGTACGCCGGGCGGGCGGGCTTGGCCGCTTTCGAGGTGGTGCTGCGCACGGTCACCCGGGCAACCTATCGCGAAGGTGCGACGTGAAAAGCCGCCCGGCACCTCACCTGAGCGGTGGCGTGCCGGGCGGCTCGAGATCCGGAAGGTCAGTGACCGCCCTCGGTGCCGGGACGCGGCGACGGGGCGACCGGCACCCGCGGCGCCAGGCTCAGCGGCGGCGCCACCGGGATCACCGTGCCGGGCAGGGTCTCGATGACCACGCCGTTGGAGAAGGTCAGCTTCAGGTGCACGCCCTCGCCGTTGGCCAGCGGCTTCTTCAGGCCGGTGAGCAGCGCCAGCTGGCCCGCCTGCGGGGTCAGCTCCAGGTAGCCGCCGGGCTGGATGACCGGCTTGGCCGGGGCGGCCGCCTGGGTCGGGCTGGGGCTCGCCTTCGGCGACGGGCTGCCGGTCGCCTTCGGCGAGGCGGTGGGCGAGCCGGTCGGGGAGGCCTCGGCGGTCGGCGACGCGGCGGCCGGGGTCGGCGTGGCCTTGAGGTCGGCCGCAGTGCCCAGCTTCACGCTCGCCGCGTCGTTGGAGGTGATGCTCTCCAGCGTCACCGGCTTGTCGGTGTCGTTGAAGATGCGCAGCTGCAGCGGGGCGTCGGCACCGGCCGGGTAGCCCTTGACGCCGGGGTAGCCGACCATGGCGTCGCGCAGGGCGATGTTGCCGCCGCCCGGCACCGGCACGGTCGCGCTGTAGCCGGGCACGGCCGCGACCTGGTCGGCGGTCTGGGAGATCATGCCGGCACCGCAGCCGGACAGGGCCAGCACAGCGGCTGCCGCACCGCCGGCGAAGAGCATGGTGATCGAGCGCGTCACGGGGCTCAGCGTAGTGTCCGGCGATCGAGGCCCTGCAGGCGACCCGCCGCTGATCACAGCGCCCCGCTGAGCACCAGCAGCACCAGGTCCACCGCGGCCGCGGCGAGCAGGGCGCGGAAGGCGGTGCGCGGTGCGGCGTACCAGCCGGTCACGATCAGTCCCGCGGTGGTGGCGAGGGCCGCCAGCCCGGCCCACAGCGGAGGGCGGGCCCCGGCCAGCAGGGTCAGCGTGGCCGCGAGCAGCAGCCCCGAGGCGGCCAGCAGGCTGCGCCGCGCGCCAAGCCGCTGGGGCAGGCCGTGCACGCCCGTGGCGGCGTCGTCGGCCAGGTCGGGCACCGCGTTGAGCAGGTGCGCCGCGCCCGCCAGCAGCGCCGCGGCGGCCACCAGCCAGCCCGGCGCGGCGGGCGCCCCGGGCCGCGCGGTGCTGACGAACTCGACCAGGCAGGCGAACGACACCAGGTACGGCACGATCGAGACCGGCGTCGCCTTCAGCGGGTGGTTGTAGAGGTGCGCGGAGACCAGCGCGGCCAGGAACCAGGCCCCGGCGGGCCACCCCCAGGCCAGGCAGGCGGCGACGGTGCCGCCCGTGGCCACGGCGGCCGCGACGGCGACGGTACGGCGGGCCGCCGGGTCACCGGCCAGCGGCTTGTCGGTCCGGCCCACGGCCGCGTCGCGCGCGGCGTCGATGGCGTCGTTGGCCCAGCCGACCGAGAGCTGGCTGAGCCCGACGGTCACCGTGACCGCCGCGATCCCGGCCGGGGAGTGGCCCATGCCCGCGGCGAGCAGCGCCCCGAAGGCGGTCACGGCCAGGGCGGGCAGCGGATGGCAGGCACGCAGCAGTCGCAGCGGGGACATCCCGTCAGTGTGGCGGCGCCCACCCTTTCCCGCGCGCCGGACCGCCCCCGGGCGGAGCCGGGTCAGCCGGGGGACGGTCGGGTGCCGGTGGGCGCGGCGGGGGAGTTGGTCGGCGCCGGGGCGCTCGGGGAGGTGGCGGCGGGGGCGGAGACGGCGGGCTGGACCGGCGGGCCGGGCTGGGGCGGGGTCGGGGTGGTTCGGGTCAGGCTCGGCCAGGCGATGAGCAGCAGGCTCAGCAGCGTGATCACCACGGCGATGCCGAGCACGACCAGCGGCAGCACCAGCGAGGGCTGGTCGGGGTCGTCGACGCGCTCGGGCAGGCGCAGGCGGCGGCGCCACTTCGCCCGGCGGGCCGCCCGGCGTACGGCCTTGGCCTCGCGCCTCAGCTCGGCCCGGACCCGCTCCGCCTCCTCGGCCAGCTCAGCGGGGTCATCGGGAATGACGACCTCTCCCCACTCGGGCGGGAGGTCCGGAAGGCCGTTCCCCAGCGTGCCCATCGCCGGCTCCTCGCGCGCTCTGCACCGCGTCCCTCTAACTGTCCCGCGTCGTACAGACTCACGCTAGTGGCGCATCGCAGGAGATTGAGGGCTGTTCACGATGCGGACATCCGGCATCACAGACGCCAATGAGTGGAGAAAGGGTCACTCAGCGTAGCGGACGAAGGGGCGCCTCGCTGTGTCAAGCAGAAGAAATACGGCTCACAACAGGGGTGAGCTGCGCTAACTGTGCAAGACGGGCTGGGACTGCGCGGCACGCCCGTGTTACCCTAGACACAGCGAAAGGGGTTTCGTACCTATGGATTTCAGTGTCGGCGAGACCGTTGTCTACCCCCACCACGGGGCCGCACTCATCGAGGCTATCGAGACCCGCACCATCAAGGGCGAGGAGAAGCTCTACCTCGTCCTTCGGGTTGCTCAAGGCGACCTTACGGTGCGGGTGCCCGCCGAGAACGCCGAGATCGTCGGCGTGCGTGAGGTGGTTGGCGAGGAAGGCCTGTCCAAGGTTTTCGACGTCCTCCGCGCCCCGCACACCGAGGAGCCGACCAACTGGTCGCGGCGGTACAAGGCGAATCTCGAGAAGCTCGCCTCGGGTAACCCGCTCAAGGTGGCGGAGGTCGTGCGTGACCTCTGGCGTCGTGAGCGTGAGCGCGGTCTGTCGGCGGGAGAGAAGCGCATGCTCGCCAAGGCCCGGGACATCCTTGTCGGCGAGGTCGCGCTCGCCGAGAAGAGCACCAAGGACGGAGCCGAGGTTCTCCTGGACAAGGTGCTCGCCGAGGCGTGACCCGCACACCAGCAGTGTCCTCTGATATCGATAGCCGCGACGTTCCAGCGCCCACCGGGCGCAGGGACGTCGCGGTTCTCGTTCCCGCCGCCGGCATGGGCCTGCGCCTGGGCGGCGGTACGCCGAAGGCCCTGCGCGAGCTGGCCGGCGAGCCCCTCCTGGTGCACGCCTGCCGCCGGGTCGCCCAGGCCCCGTCCGTCGCCATGATCGTCATCGCCGCCCCGCCCGCCGAGGTCGACGCCGTGCGTGCGCTGGTCCCCGGCGCGACCGTGGTCCCCGGCGGCGCGACCCGCCAGGAGTCGGTCGCCGCCGCCCTGGCCGCCGTCCCCGCGACGATCGACATCGTCCTGGTCCACGACGCCGCCCGCGCCCTCACCCCGCCCGGCCTGGTCGAAGCGGTCGCCGCTGCGGTCCGCTCGGGCCTGCCGGCCGTCGTCCCCGCCCTCCCCGTCGTCGACACCGTCAAGCGCGTCGACGCCGCCGAGTGCGTCCTCGAAACCGTCGACCGCACCCCCCTGCGCACCATCCAGACCCCCCAGGGCTTCCCCCGCGAAACCCTCGTCGCCGCCCACGCCCAGGCCACCGGCGACCACACCGACGACGCCGGCCTGGTCGAACGCCTCGGCCACCAGGTCCACACCATCCCCGGCAGCGACCTGGCCCTCAAAATCACCCGCCCCCTCGACCTCCTCATCGCCACCGCCCTCCTCACCGCCGACGCCGAACTGCGTTGATCATGAACTTAAGTACGGGTTCGACGGCGTGTCGCTACCCTGACACCGTGATCGACAGGGAGGCGGCGCGGTGAGGGTCGGTATCGGTACGGATGTGCACGCGTTCGACGCTGAGCGGCCCTGCTGGGTGGCGGGGCTGCACTGGCCGGACTCGCCAGGTCTGGCCGGGCACTCCGACGCCGACGTCGCGGCGCACGCCGCCTGCGACGCCCTGTTCAGCGCGGCGGGCCTGGGCGACCTGGGCGCCAACTTCGGCACCGACCGGCCCGAGTGGTCCGGCGCCGCGGGCGTGGTGCTGCTGGCCGAGGCCGCCCGCCGGGTGCGCGCGGCCGGCTTCGCCATCGGCAACGTCTCCATCCAGGTGATCGGAGTCAGCCCGAAGATCGGCAAGCGCCGCGACGAGGCCCAGCGGGTGCTCTCCGAGGCGGCCGGCGCCCCCGTCACCGTCTCCGGCACCACCACCGACGGCCTCGGCCTCACCGGTCGCGGCGAGGGCCTCGCCGCCATCGCCGTAGCCCTGGTCACCCCGACCACGCCCTGACCCCGGGCCGCGCCCGCCCCCGGGCCGCACCCGATGCCCGCGATCTTGCGCGAACTGTGCCGACGACACGCGCTAAACGGGCATATGGGCAACACTTCGTGCAAGATCGTCACCGCTCGCGGCGCCGTTCCGGGAGCACCCCGGCTTGATCGGCGGCTCGTGTCGGAAGGTGCGGTCCAGCCGCACTCTTTGACACGAGCCGCCGATCAGGCAGGCCGCCCAGGAAGCGTGGCCGATCATGAGTGAGCGCCCGACGGGGGTGGCGATGAAGACCAGTCCGAATTAGACTAGCCGTTCGGGGTCCTATCACGTCGTGGGCAGAGTGCTGTCGGGTCTCGTCGATCCGCATGTCGCAACGCCGACACCAGGAAGAGCTGATCAACGCCAGGTCGCGGCACCTGGCCGATTCACGGCCGCGAAAATACGGCGACCGCCCGACACGGGTGTGAATCGACTGTCCGATCAGACACATTGGCCCCGCGTGCCCTTGCGTGCGCAACCAACCTCACTGAAGCTTCAGGTTTAGCGTTCAGCTGCGGCTCATCGCGCCAGGGCACCGGTGATCACCCGTGCCCACTTCCTTGGGTTGGGTGGGAGTCAACTTGCGAAGAATTGGTCGCACCACGGTCGCGGGACTGGCAGTCCTCGGCGCCGTGCTCTTGGCCGTGGGGCCGGCTACGGCGGTGCAGCCGTCGCACGACCGTACGGTGTCCGCGGTCCCGTCGACCGCTACCCCGAACATCAACGACGGCACCGTCAACGCGATCGTCAAGGTCGGTGACAAGGTCTTCGTCGGCGGCACGTTCACCGCCGTCACCGACCGCGGCACCGGCACCGTGCATGCCCGGCCGAACCTGTTCGCCTTCGACGCGACCACCGGCCTGGTGGACACCGCCTTCACGCCCGTCATCAACGACGAGGTGATGACGCTGCAGCCGGGCCCGGTGGCGAACACCGTGCTGGTCGGCGGACGGTTCACCGGCGTCAACAACGTGCCCGGCGGCTGGAGCAAGCTGGTCGTGCTCAACACGGCCGACGGCACGCTGCTCAGCTCGTTCAAGGCGCCGTCGATGAACGGCGCGGTCACCACCGTGAAGCGGTTCGGCAACCGGCTGCTGGTCGGCGGCTTCTTCACCACGGTCGGCCCGGACACCCGCAACGGCCTGGCATCGCTGGACGCGCTCACCGGCGCGATGGACCCGTTCGTGCAGGTCGCGCTGACCGGGCACCACAACTACAACGGCACCGGGGCCAACTCCTCGGTCGGCCCGACCGAGGTCGACGTCACGCCGGACGGCACGAAGGCGGTCGTGCTGGGCAACTTCAAGCAGGCCAACGGCGGCGACTACGACCAGGTCGTGATGCTCGACCTGACCGGCGCGTCGGCGGCGATCGCGAGCTGGCACACCAACCGGTTCGACGACACCTGCAACCGCAACGCGTTCGACAAGTGGGTCCGTGACCTCGACATCTCGCCGGACGGCAGCTACTTCGTGGTGGTGACCACCGGCGGCCCGCAGGGCGCGAACTCGCTGTGCGACGCCGCGAGCCGCTGGGAGATCTCGGCCACCGGCACCAACCTGCAGCCGACCTGGGTGAACCACACCGGCGGCGACACCCTGCTGTCGGTGGCGATCACCGGCACCGCGGTGTACGTCGGCGGCCACCAGCGCTGGATGAACAACCCCGAGGGCAGCGACCGCGCCCGCCAGGGTTCGGTGGCCCGTCCGGGCCTGGCCGCGCTGGAGCCGATGAACGGCATCCCGATGGCGTGGAACCCCGGCCGCCACCCGCGCGGCATCGGCGCCTCGGCGCTGTACGCCACCGAGGACGGCCTGTACGTCGGCTCGGACACCGAGTGGATCGGCAACTTCGACTACCAGCGCGGCCGGATCGCGTACTTCCCGCTCGCGGGCGGGCAGGTGCCGCCGCAGGGCGTGGTGGGCGACCTGCCGACCGAGGTGTTCTTCCCGAACAACTCCGTCAGCATCCCCGCCAACGACGTGCTGTACCGCGTGAACGCGGGCGGCCCGGCGCTGACCGCGACCGACGGCCTGCTCAACTGGGACGCCGACACCAATGCCGCGCCGAGCGGCTACCACAACACCGGTGGCAGCACGAACAGCATCGCGTCCAACACGATCACCCTGGACGCCTCCGTCCCGGCGGGCACGCCGCTGGCCGCGTTCACGGACCGGCGGTACGACCCGTCGGCCGCGCCGGAGATGATGTGGAACTTCCCGGTGACCGCCGGCACGCAGGTGGAGGTCCGCCTCTCCTTCGTGGCCCGGGACTGGGCGTACCACCTGGTCGGTGACCGGGTGTTCGACATCAAGATCGACGGTGTCACGGTGGCCGACGACTACGACACGATGGCGGCGGTCGGCTACAAGGTCGGGCACACGCTGAAGTTCCCGGTCACCAGTGACGGGACGGTCAACATCGAGTTCCTGCACGGGTCGCTCGACCCGGCGGTGGACGCGGTCGAGATCGTGCGGACCAGCGCGGGCACCGGCAACGGCGTGGCCAAGCGGGCGTACGACGGCAGCGTCGCGGGCGCGCTCACCGCGGTGGGCGGCGCCGACGGGACCGCGTGGCAGAACCTGCGGGGCGCGTTCCTGGTCGACAACACGCTGTACTACGGCATGTCGGACGGCAACATCTACAAGCGCACCTTCGACGGCGTGAACTTCGGCCCGGCCGCGGTGCACAACCCGCACTCGGACCCGCGCTGGGACACGCAGCTCGTCGACGACAAGCCGACCACCACGCTGACGTACGCCGCGGTGAAGACGGCCATCTACACCGAGCTGCCGAACGTGCGGAGCATGTTCTACAGCAACGGCCGGCTGTACTACACCATCAACGGCCAGAACGCCCTGTTCTGGCGGGCCTTCAGCCCGGACAGCGGCATCGCCGGCGCGGTCCGCTACCAGGCGAACGGCAGCGGCCTGTCCACCGCACTGGAGAACCTGTCCGCCCCGTCGGGCGTGCTGTTCCTCTCCGGCGGCTACGTGTACTGGTCGCGCGGCGGCACGGACGGGCGCCTGGTGCGCCGGGCGTTCGACGGCACCGGCTTCACCGGCACGGCGGCCGCGGTGAGCGGCCCGACGATCGACAACGTCGACTGGCGTTCGCCGGGCGCGTTCATCCGCGGCTGACCCGCGGGCGTACCGCAACGGAATGACGTCGGACCGGCCACCCCGCGGTGGCCGGTCCGACGCCTTTCGGGGGACGGCCGTTGCGGGTTACGGGGACGAACGGCTACCGTATCCCGAATTGCGGGGCGAATTGCCGACAACAGCCCCGGAATAGCGCGTGAAGTGGTATTCACGCAAGCGTCATTCCGGCCGGGCAATGGTCGGCTGCGCGACAGGACGGATCGCCGATCTTTGGCAGCATCCGGGTATGTATGGCTTCTCGATCGCGCGTCGCGGCAGGCGGCGCAGGGTGCTGCTGGCACTCGCCTCGGTGGCGACCGTCGCCGCGGTAGGCCTGGGCGCCTCCGCGTCGGCCGTGTCGATCCAGCACTCCGCCCTGGTGGGCCAGGACCCGGTCAACTGGACGCCGCACGCCCTCGACGGGACGGCTTTCAAGATCTTGCAGATCGGCAGCCGCGTCTACGTCGGCGGCTCGTTCACGCAGATCCGCAGCGCCAGCTCGGGCACGGTGATCACGCAGCGCCGGCTGTTCGCGTTCAACGCCACCACCGGCGCCATCGACAACACCTTCAAGCCGGTGGTCGACGGCACGGTGCGCTCGCTGGTCGCGGCCCCGGACGGGCAGTCGATCTACATCGGCGGCGACTTCACCAACGTCAACAACGTGCGTTCCCGCAGCGTGGAGCGGATCAGCGCGACGACCGGCGCCTCGGTGTCCGGGTTCACCGTGCCGGACATCACCGGCGGAGTGGACGAGCTGCGGCTGACCGGCAACCGGCTGCTGCTGGGCGGGCGCTTCCAGGCCGTGGGCGGGGCGACCCGGCGCGGTCTCGCGGCGCTGAACGCCACCACCGGCGCGGCCGACGCGTCGGTCAACATGAACCTCGACGGAGCCCGGGTGACCAGCACCGGCGCCACCTCCGGGGTGAAGGTCACCGGCATGGACGTCACCCCGGACGGCTCGAAGCTGGTCATCATGGGCAACTTCAGCTCGGTCGCCGGGCAGGCCCGCCACCAGATCGCGGTGGTCAACCTGGCCACCTCGCCCGCGACGCTGTCGCCCTGGAGCACCACCCGCTACCAGCAGCAGTGCTCGCCGTCGTTCCCGACGTACATGCGCGCGGTCGACATCTCGGCCGACGGCACCTGGTTCGCCGCGGTCACCACGGGCGCGAAGCGGACCGGCTCGCTGTGCGACACCGCGGCCCGCTGGGACCTGACCTCCGCGGTCGCCGGCAAGCAGCCGGTATGGGTCAACTACACCGGCGGCGACACCCTGCTCTCGGTGGCCGTGGCCGGGTACGCCGTCTACGTGGGCGGCCACCAGCGCTGGCTGGACAACCCGAACGGCACCGACAGCGCCGGGCCGGGCGCGGTGGAGGCCGAGGGCATCGGCGCGATCAATCCGGTGACCGGCAAGGCGTTCCTGTGGAATCCCGGAAAGGATCGCGGGGTGGGCACCGAGGACATCTACCCCACTTCCGCGGGACTGTGGATCGCGAGTGACACGGATACCGTTCATGGCGAGTTCCATGGAAGGATTGCGTTCTTTCCATTGCCGGCTGCGTGAGCGGATCGGATCCGGTCACCGATCACGAGAAATGTGATCTCCATAGACGGTGAGTGGTGCGGCATCGGTGCGGGCGTTCGCGTCTCGCGGCGGTGCCGCACACCGCTGTCTCGAGTTCGCTGAGAAGATCGCGGCACGGGCCGCGAGACCTGTTCGGAGTCTGATTGTGGTCAACCCCTCATTACGCGCTCGACCCGCACCGACCGAACGATTCGACCCTCGATCACGGCGACGTGGCTTCTGGCCGCCCTCCCGCGGGAAAATGATCATCGCGGCGATCGTCGCCGCCTGCGTCGGCGTGGCGCTCATCGGCGTCGCCGTCGTGCTGGCGAAGGATTCCCCGCCGGAGACCGCGTCGTCGCGCATCCCGGTGGCCGAGGACACCTACGTGGTGCGCGAGGAGCCCGACACCGTGTTCGGGGCCCGGGACACCCTCGTCTCGGTCTCGCGCGCGGACTACTACGCGGTGACCTACCTGAAGTTCCAGGTCGCCATCCCGTCCGGCTTCCGCATCTCCGGCATGTCCCTGCAGCTGCAGGCGGACGCGACGCCGCCGGCCGGGCTGCAGGTGCGCTCGGTGCTCAGCAGCGAGTGGAACGAGCGCGAGCTGGCGTACACCAACCGGCCCGGCCTGGGCCAGGTGCTGGGCAGCCCGCAGGTGTCCGATAAGAATCTGGTCAGCTTCGACGTCGGCGGTGCGGTGACGCCGAGCGACGAGCCCGAGCAGGCGCCCGTGGACGTCTCGTTCGCGGTGACCAACGCCAGCGACACCGAGACGCTGACCATGTTCGCGGGGGAGCACGGCGACGGCGCCCCGGCGCTAGCGGTGAGCTTCATCGAGGTCGGCGCGCCGGACCGGGCCCCGCTGGACGGGCACCAGGGCGGGCCGAAGCCGAGCGGCAGCGTGTCGGGCACCCCGTCGCCGGGCGTCTCCGGCTCGGCGGCGCCGTCCGCGTCGGCGAGCCCCGGGACCAGCCCGAGCACGAGCACGGGCAACCCGCCCCCGCCGAGCACCATCCCGGCGGGGCGCACCCTCTGCGGCGCGTCCTTCTACCAGGAGAACGGCGAGTCGTACACGCAGGCGCTGGCTCGCGAGGACGGCTACTTCGGCGGCCTGGAGTCGGTGCGCGTGTTCTACCCCGGCGCGCCCGCGGCCTGGCCCGGCAACGCGGGCAAGGCCAACCGGACCGTGATCGTGTCGTTCAAGTACAACCCGAAGGACATCCTGAACGGGTCGAAGGACGCGTACCTGAAGGACTGGTTCGCCAAGGCGCCGCGGGACCGGGACGTGTACTGGGTCTACTACCACGAGCCCGAGGACAACATCGAGTCCGGCGTGTTCACCGCGCCCGACTACCGGGCGGCGTGGAAGCGGCTGGCGGGCCTGGCCGACCAGGCGGGCAACAGCAAGCTGCACGCCACCCTGGTGCTGATGGACTGGACGCTGATGTCCCAGTCCGGCCGCAAGTGGCGGGACTACTACCCGGGCGGCGACGTGATCGACGTGCTGGGCTGGGACGTCTACAACTGGGACAAGAACAAGTACACCCCCGCCACCGACCTGGTCGGCCGCGTCGCGGCGATCTCCAAGGGCGAGGGCAAGCCGTGGGGCATCGCCGAGATGGGCAGCGCGAAGCTGGCCAGCGACACCACCGGCAACACCCGCGCGGCGTGGCTCACCGCGATGGCGAACGAGACCATCAAGAACAAGGGTCTCTGGATCACGTACTTCGACATCGACTGGACCACGCACGACTTCCGGCTGCGGGACACGGTCTCGCAGCGGGCGTGGCGCTCGTTCTGCGACGCCTGACGGGATGACAGAGGGGCGGGATCCAGCGGATCCCGCCCCTCTGCCGTGCTCGCGGGTCAGATGCCGCGGCCGCGCTCGTGCAGGCGGCGCAGCACCGTGTCGGCCGAGACCAGCCGGGTCGCCACGGCCAGGGCGAGGTACGACCGCGCCTCACGCGGGCTGTGCCGGATGGTCCGCCCGGCCCAGCGCATCGCGTCCCGCCGGTGCCCGCCCGCGGCCTGCGCGAACGCGATCTGCCCGGTGATCCGGGCGCAGCCGCGCGGCGCGCCGGCGAACTCCGGGTAGCGCTCCAGCAGCCATTCGAGGGCCTCGGCGATGGTCGCCCAGCGCGCGGTGAAGTACGACTGCCGGTGCCAGCGCACCCGCACCCCGACCCCCGGCGCGTTCGCGATCGGCGCCCGCCGGGCCGCCCGCAGCAGCAGCTCGTAGTCCTCGGCGTAGCTGCCCGGGATGTTCTCGTCGACCAGCCCGATCCCGTCCACCAGCGCCGCGCGCCGGAACAGGAAGGTGGACGGGTGCAGCTCGGTCAGCCGCGAGCGCAGCAGGTCCGGCAGGGTCACCGAGTCGACGCCGAGGGTGCGGTCCACGTCCCGGCCGTCGTAGTCGATGACCACGCCGATCGAGCACAGCTCCGCCTCCGGGCGCGCGGCCAGCACGTCCGCCTGCGCGGCGAGCTTGCCCGGCAGCCACTCGTCGTCGTCGTCGCAGAACGCGACCAGCTCGCCGGTGACGGCCAGGATGCCGGTGTTGCGACCCCCGGCCAGGCCGGGAGTGCGCTCGTTGGTGATGACCCGGACGCGGCGGTGCGCGTCGGCGCGCTCCAGGGAGTGGTCCGGCTCGCTCTGGTCGTACACCACCACGACCTCGATCGGGCCGGCGTAGTCCTGGCCGAGGATCGCGTCGATCGCCTTGCGCAGCAGTTCCGGGCGGTTGCGGGTGGGCACCACCACCGAGACGCTCGCCGTCATTTCTGTCTCCAGTTCAGGTATCCGTAGCGCACGCGGCCGGGCCACGTGATCAGGCTGAGCAGGCGGCGCTTGCCCGGGGCGAGCTTGCCGCGCCAGGCGGCGTCGAGCCGCAGCTCGACCCGGCCGGTGGTGAAGCGCATCGGGTTGCCGGCCACGGTGTGCGTGGTCTCCAGCTGCGCCACGGGCAGCTGCTCGCCCGGCGCCGGGTCGGACAGGAAGTCGAGGCCCCCGGGGCCGAGCCCGGCGAACGCGCGGATGCGGCGCAGGCCGTCGCCGGGCCGGGCCACCACGTCCTCGTAGCGCAGCCGCAGCGTCGGCACCCCGGCCCAGTCGAGCACGTGGAACAGCGCGTTGTGGATCGACCACAGCACGCCGGACTGCACGGTGGAGTACTGCGGCATGTACACCTCGGCGCCGACGATC
Organism: Catellatospora sp. IY07-71; assembly: GCF_018326265.1. Lineage (GTDB taxonomy): Bacteria > Actinomycetota > Actinomycetes > Mycobacteriales > Micromonosporaceae > Catellatospora. Next base: position 1,126,469 of record NZ_AP023360.1, on the reverse strand, counting down.
TCCGGGCGGCGCACCTCGCGGCTCCACGAGTACGCCACCGCGCGCCCGTCCCGGACCAGGTGCAGCACGCGCAGATCGACGCCGCGCGCGTGACGCAGCGCGAACGCCAGCGAGGCGTGCTTGCTGGAGTCGACGACCACGCGCGCGCCGGACACCTCCGCGATCGCGCGGTAGAGCCGCCGGTGCAGCTCGCCGTACGCGCGCAGGTCCGCCTTGCGGCGGTTCAGCCAGTACGGCAGGGCCATGCGGGGCACGAAGCGCATGCGGTCCACCCGCGTCTTCAGTGCCATGACGTCGGCCAGGTCGAGGGTGTGCCAGCCGCCGTACGCGACGTCGCCGACCTTCGCCCAGAACGGGCAGTCGTCGAACGCGCTGCCGCAGCCGCACCGCTCGTTGTCGCGCAGCGCGCGCTCCCAGATGTGGGTCACCTCGCCCACCGCGCAGGTGTCGGCTGCCTGGCCGAGCATCCGGTCGGTCAGCGTGGAGCCGCTGCGGCCCCAGCCGCCGATGAACAGCACGGTGACCTCGTCGGTCGGCAGCAGGCCGCGCGAGGGCCGGGTGACCAGCCCGTCGGCGATGGCACCGACCCGCTTGGCGGCCTCGACCGCCGCGGCCCCGGCCTCGCTGCCGGAGATGCGCAGCCGGGTCGGGTCGGCCAGCGCGGCGTCGAGCGCCCGCCGGAACTCCTCCTCGGTGCGGCACAGCTCGACCATGCCCAGCTCGCCCATGCGGGCGGCGAAGCGCTGCTGGTGGTCGTCCACGTGCTCGCCGAGGGCGGGGTCGCGCGGCACCACGATCGGCTTGTGCCCGGCGCGGCGCGCCTCGGTGATGGTGGCGGGCCCGCCGTGGCAGACCACCACCGCCGCCTGGCGCAGGCGCTCGCCGAGCGTCTCGTGGTCGAAGAAGGCGGCCGAGCCGGGCAGGTCGCGCGCGGCGGACGAGCCGTACTGCATCACGCAGGGCACCTGCTGCTCGGCGGTGCGCCGCCCGGCCCAGTCGAGCAGCCGGTCGAACGGGTGCACGTCGGTGCCGACCACGACGAGCACGGCGTCGCGCTCGGGGCGGCGGGGCGCCGGGACGGTGAGCCCGACCTGGGCGTGGGTCTCGAAGGGAGTCGTCACAGCAGCGGTCCCACCAGCGTCGCGCCCTTGTACAGCCGCAGCTGCTCCTCGAACTGCACCAGCATGCGCGAGGTGAACGGGCGGCACAGCCGGGCGGTCAGCGTGCGCGTCTCCAGCCGGTCGTAGACCTCGACGTACACCGTCGGGATGCGCAGCAGGCGGGCCACCACGAAGAACGGCAGCGCGACGCCGGCCCCGGTGGAGATCACCACGTCGGGGCGCGAGCGGCGCAGCATGCGTACCGCCAGCAGGGCGTTGCGCAGCAGGTTCGGGATGTTGCGGGTGGTCGGGTAGTGCGCGTACACGACCTTCTGCTCCCCGGCCAGCAGGCTGTGCGCGTCCTGGGTGGGGAAGGTCACCCAGGTGCGGGCGCGATCGGTCCACCATGGACGCAGCGCGTACAGCTGGGCGAGGTGGCCGCCGGAGGAGCCGACCAGCATGACATGACGGGCACGTTGCGATTCGTCCACCACAGTCCTCTCCTGTGTTGCAGCGTCTCCTGTGTAGACGGTCCGCAGCCTAGCGACACGATTTAACATTTCCTCGCTGCGAATTGTCGGTAGCGCGACAGTGCACGGGATCTGACCGAACGGCTGCTCACGAACGCCTACTCTTGAGCCCGTCGCCATGACGGCGGCGTCCAATAACTCCGGTCTCATATAGATGTGGCCGTTTGGCTGACCGCGTCCCCGGCAGCGGTGGTTATGGTGAGGTCCGTCTACGTTTCGAGACGTCTACCTGCACTGCACCGCTCGTCCGGGGCCATGTGTTAATTGCTCGTGAACCAAGGGGTATCAATGGCTGCTAATGCGGCGTCGGTGCAGACGGCAAGCATCGGCGATTACGTCGGCTGGCTTGCCCGCCGCTGGTGGCTCGTGACGCTCGCGGTGGCCGTGGGCGCCGTCGGCGGGCTCGGCTTCGCCGCCACCCAGCCGAAGGTGTACGTGTCCGAGACGAAGGTGCTCGTGCTCCAGGTGGGGCAGGACACCAGCGTCAAGGTCAACCTCGACACCGAGTCGCAGGTGGTCCGCTCGACCACCGTCGGCGACGCGGCCGCGCACCTGCTCAACATCACCGAGCCGGTGGACACGCTGGTCGAGCGGGTGTCGGTGACCGTCCCCGCGAACACCTCGGTGCTGTCGATCGCCTTCGAGGCCCCGACCGTGGCCGAAGCGCAGCGCGGCTCGCAGGCCTTCGCCCAGGCATACCTGGACCAGCGCGCCGCCGACGCGCAGAAGAACCTCGACGTGCAGGCCGCGGCCATGCGCGACGAGATCTCCGGTCTCACCAAGCAGCTGAACGACGTCGCCGGCCAGGTGGCCGCGCTGCCGAACAACTCGGTGGACCGCCAGCGCGCGGTGCAGCAGCAGCAGATCCTGACGCAGCAGATCAACACGCTGAACAACCGGCTGATCCCGCTGCTCGCCACGATCGTCAAGCCGGGCAGCATCCTCTCCGCGGCGACCAAGCCGGAAGGGCCCGCCAAGCCCGACCTCATGCTCTACCTCATCAGCGGCGTCGGCATCGGCCTGCTGCTGGGCCTGGCCGGCGCGCTGGTGCTGGACCGGCTGGACAGCCGGATCTACCACAGCCGCCAGATCCCCTACCGCACCGACGTGCCGATCCTGATGGAGGTGCCGCGCGGCCGGGACCGGTCGGCGGTGGCCGACGCGGCCAGCGCGCTCGGGCGCGAGTTCAGCCTGCTGCGCAACGTGCTGCGGGTGGCCGCGGGCGTGGCCCGCGGCGGCCGCCCGTCGGCCACCGACGCGCTGCTGATCTGCGGCGCCGCCCCCGGGCCGGCGGTCGAGTTCGTGGTCTCCAACCTCGCCGCCGCCTTCGCCCGCTCGGGCGAGCGCGTCGTGATCGTGTGCACCGACAGCACCTCGTCGCTGCCGCAGCTGCTGGGCGTCGCACCCACGCAGGGCCTGGGTGACGTCATCGCCGGTGAGGTGGCGCTGGACAGCGCGCTCTACGCGGTGCCCGCGATCCGCGGGGTGTCGCTGCTGAGCCCGGGGCGCATCGACCCGCGGGTCGAGCTGCCCGTCGCGGCCGTGTCCGACCTGCTGGTCCAGCTCCAGGCGCAGGCCGACCGGGTGCTGCTGGCCACCGCCCCGCCGAGCAGTGCCGTCGACGCGCAGGCGCTCAGCGAGATCGCCGCCGCGGTGCTGCTGGTCGTGGAGACCCGCGTCGCCCGCGCCGAGGACGTCGAGGCCTCCATCGAGCAGGTCGCCCGGGTCCAGGGCCCGCTCGCGGGCATGCTCGTGGTGCGCAGCCCCCGCGCCGCCCGCAAGGCGCGCAAGAGCAAGGCGCAGGCCCAGCCGGTCGCGGCCCAGCCGGTCGTGCCCACCCAGGCCGAGTTGCCGCGCGCCGGGCGCGAATCCGACCAGACCATGGTCATCCCGCGGCTCGACGGCGACGGCGAGCGCATCGAGTTCTGGAACCCGGGAGCCGACAAGTCCGACAAGAAGGCCGTCGGCAAGCGTGCTCCCGTGGACGACAACACCACCGCCGACCTGCGATGACCCGCCGGATCCGCCTCAGCCTCGCGGCCGCCCTGACGCTGGCGGCCCTGGCCGCCTGCTCGGTCGGCCCGGCCGGCCAGCAGTCCGACGCGGCGCCCGACCGGTCGCCGTTCGTGCTGCCCTCGCCCGAGGCGGTGAAGCCGCGCGCCCCGCTGACCGGCCTGGAGGTCGACGCGTCCGCCGTGTCGAAGACCGCGGTCCTGGTGCCCATCGAGGTGGGCACCGGCGCCGCCGCGCCGGTCGGCCTGGACCGCGCCGACATCGTCGAGCTGGAGTTCGCCGAGGGCAGGCTGCTGCGCGCGGCGGCCGTCTACCAGTCGCAGCCCGCCGACAAGGCCGGGCCGGTGGCGGCGGTGCGCCCGGCCGACGTCAAGCTGCTCAACCAGCTGCGGCCGTACGTGGCGCACGACGGCACCCCGAAGGGCTTCCTCGACCTGCTGACCGCGACGAAGCTCGCCGCGGTGACGCCGCAGAAGAAGCTGCCCGGCTTCACCACGGCCGCCGGGCGCAGCTACGTGAACACCGGCACGCTGCAGGCGGGCGCCCCGGACTCGCAGTTGGAGCCGGCGCCGCTGTTCCAGTACGCGCAGCCCGGCGAGCCGCTCGCGGCGACCGGCACCACCCCGGCCACCACGGTCGTCGTGTCGGCGCCCGGCCACGCGCCGCTCACCTGGAAGTTCGACGAGACGAGCAAGCGCTGGCAGGCCACCGTCGGCGGGGCCCCGGTCACCGCCGCGAACCTGGTGCTGCTGACCATGCCGTACACCCGCAAGGTCGTCAAAGCGCTGAAGCGCGAGGTGGCCCTGGCCGATCCGATCGGCGAGGGCAAGGCGCAGATCTTCTCGTCGGGCCAGGGCGTCGAGGCGCACTGGTACAAGACCGGCTTTTACTCGGCGCTCAACATCCTCGGCCCCTCGCAGTACCTGGTGCGCCTGGCGCCCGGGCCGACCTGGGTGCTGCTGGTGCCGACGACGGCGAAGGTGACCGCCTCGTGACCGCCACCGCGGGCCATACCCCCTCCCGGGAGGACGCGCCGGTCGCCCGGGGTGTCGTCGTGCCGCCGGACCACGTGAAGACCCTGCCGCCGCTGGCGGCCGTGCTGCGCCGGCGCGGCACCCGCGAGCCGCTGCCGGCCCGCGACTGGGCGCTGTTCGCCATGATCGTGCTGTACCCGGTCGGCTGGCTGCTCGGCCTGACCCTGGCCTGGATCCCGCTGCTGTCCATCCCGATGGCGCTGGAGCTGATCCGGCGCGGGCGCGTGCGGCTGCCCGCCCCGGCCACGCTGTGGATCCTGCTGTTCTTCCTCGGCCTGGTCAGCGTGACCATGCTCGGCGCGACGGTGCCCGACGCGCTGCCGCCGGAGATGGGCATCGGCCGCATCCTGGCGTTCTGCCAGCGGATGGGCGACATCTTCGCGGCCGGGGTGGTGCTGCTCTACATCGGCAACATGTCGGAGCGGGAGCTGCCCACCCGGCGCGTGATCAAGTTCCTCGCGTTCTTCTTCGTGGTGCTGGTCATCGGCGGCATCGCGGGCATGTTCCTGCCGCGCATCCAGGTCGTCACCCCGCTGGCCGAGGTGCTGCCGCAGTCGATCCTGAGCAACGGCTGGGTGCGCTCGTCTGTGAAGATCGAGTTCGCGCAGTGGCAGAGCATCCTCGGCGAGGCGGCGTCGCCACGTCCCGCGGCCCCGTTCCAGTACACCAACACCTGGGGCCAGTGCCTGGTGCTGCTGATGCCCTGGTTCGTCATCGCCACCCTGCACGGCCCGCGCACGCTCTGGGGCAAGACCTGGCCGGTCCTGGTCCTCATCGCCTCGATGGTGCCGACGGTGTACTCGCTCAACCGGGGCATGTGGGCCGGGGTCGCCATCCTGGTCGGCTACCTGGTGGTGCGGATGGCGATCAAGGGCAGTGTCATGCCGGTCGCCATGGTGCTGGTCGGCGTCGCGCTGGCCGGGCTCATCGTGCTGGTCACCCCGCTGGGCAGCACGGTGATGGAGCGGTTCGACAACCCGCACTCCAATGAGGGCCGTGCCTCGCTGAACGCGGCCGCGGTGGAGGCGGCGAAGGCGTCGCCGATCATCGGCTTCGGCGGCCAGTCGGAGACGATCGGCAGCGAGCGCTCCATCGCCATCGGGCAGAGCCCGTCGTGCGAGCAGTGCGGCAACCGCGACATCGGCAGCGACGGCCAGCTCTGGATGTTCCTCATCACGCAGGGCTTCGTCGGCGCCGGCCTTTACCTGCTGTTCTTCGCCTGGATGGGCTGGCGCTTCCGGCGCGACCATTCCTGGGTGGGCATCGCGGGCGGGGTCACCGCACCGCTGGCCATCTGGTTCTCGACCATCTACAACTCGCTGGGCATGACCCTCGTGATCATGATGATCTCGCTGGCGCTGCTCTGGCGCAACGAGACGAGCCGGGTCTACACATGAGCGAGTTCCTGACCGAGTTGGGCCGCCTGCTGGGAGAGGACGCCGGCGCGGATCCGGCCGGGCCGGACCGGGTGTTCCTGGGCCGCGGCGCGCCCGCCGGGCGCGAGATCTACACCGTCGTCCCGGCCATCGGCTCCGCGCGGCTGCTCGTGCCGCACGGCGACCGGCGCGCCGCCGGCGTGGCGGTCCGCAACACCAGCGCGCCGCGCTCGCTGAAGGACCGGCTGCGCCAGCGCGTGCTCGCGGGCGTGTTCACCGTCGGCGCCGGTGACCTGGTGTTCCGGGACCGGCTGGCGGTCGGTGCCGAGCCGTCGCTGGCCGCGTTCCTCGGCGGGCTGGTCGGCACGCCGGTGCGGCTGAGCGTGCGCTTCGGCCCGCCCCGGGCCAACCGCAAGCCGGTCCTCCAGCTGATCGACGGCCGGGGCCGCACGGTGGCGTACGCCAAGATGGCCGTCAACGAGCTCACCACCGAGCTGATCACCGCCGAGCACCGGGCGCTGGGCCTGCTCGCCGGGCGCGATCTGGGCCCGGTGCGGGTGCCCGAGGTGCTGCACTTCGGCACCTGGGCCGGGGCACGGCTGCTGGTCGTCGGCGCGCTGCCGGTGCGCGGCGACGCCCCGCCTGTCGGGCTCACCCCGCTGTCCACGGCCGCGATGCGCGCGATCGCCGAGGTCGACGGTGTACGCACCGGCCCGGTGCGGAGCAGCGCCTACGCCGAGCGCCTGCGCGCCCAGATCGGCCGGCTCGGGGACCGGCCCGCCGCCGGTCTCATGCGCCGCGCGCTGGACGAGTGCGCCGGGTTCGAGGTGCCCTTCGGCTGCTGGCACGGCGACTGGAACGGCGGCAACATGTCCGCCCACGGTGAGCGGCTGCTGCTGTGGGACTTCGAGCGGTTCGCCGCGGACGTGCCGGTCGGTTACGACGCCGTGCACTTCGACCTGCACGAGGCGGTGACCGTACGCGGACAGGACCCGGTGCCCGCCGCCCGCGCGACCGGCCGCCGCGCCGCCGAGCTGCTGGCACCGTTCGGGCTGGACGGCGACGCCGCCCGTGCCGTGGCCGCGCTCTACTTCGCCGAGATCGGCAGCCGCTACCTCGGGGACGGGCAGGACGGGTTCGGCCAGGCGATGGGGCGGGTCGACGAGTGGATCAACGGGGCGCTCGCCGGTCTCGGCGGGCGATGGGCAGCTCTGGTGGGGGAGAAGCAGTAGATATGGCAGCGAAGAGCCGGGTACGCAAGTTCCTCTGGCACCGCGCGGGCGTGGTGGCCCGGACCGCGGGACAGCTCACCGCGGACCGGCGGCTGACGCCGTCGTTCCTGATCGTCGGCACGCAGCGCGGCGGCACCACGTCGCTCTACAAGGCGCTGGTGCAGCACCCGGCGTACCTGCCGCCCAGGTTCCGCAAGGGCGTGCACTACTTCGACATGGACTACCACCGCGGGCACAAGTGGTTCATGGGCCACTTCCCGAGCCGCGCCAAGGCCGAGCGCACCGCGCAGGCCACCGGCATGCCCGCGATCACCGGCGAGGCCAGCCCGTACTACATGTGGCACCCGCTCGCCCCGGAGCGCATCGCCCGGGACCTGCCCGGCGTCAAGCTGATCGTGCTGCTGCGCGACCCGGTGGAGCGCGCCTACTCCGGCCACGCCCACGAGTACGCCCGTGGCTTCGAGACGGAGAAGTTCGAGCAGGCCGTCGCCCTGGAGCCGGAGCGGATGGCGGGCGAGCGGGCGAAGATGGCCGCCGACCCGAGCTACCACAGCCACGCCGTACGCCACCTGGCCCACCTCGGCCGCGGCGAGTACGTCGACCAGCTGCTGCACCTGGAGTCGCTGGTCGGCCGGGAGCGCCTGCACGTGGTGGACAGCCACGACTACTTCGCCAAGCCGGAGCAGGTGTTCTCCGGGGTGTGCGGCTTCCTCGGCATCCCGGACGTGCCCGGCATCGAGCACGACCAGCACAACGCCCGGCCCCGGATGGCGATGCCGGACACGCTGCGCTCGCGGCTGGAGGACCACTTCGCGCCGTACGACGCGCGCCTGGCCGACTGGCTGGGCCAGACGCCCAGCTGGCGGCGATGAGCGGGGACAGGCCGGCCCACGCCGGCGTGTACGGGGTGGACCAGGGGCGCATCATGCGCACCGGGATCTTCAACCTCGTGGGCGCCGGCGTCTCCGCGCTGGCGGGCCTCGCGCTCACCGTGGTCGTCACCCGCGGCTTCGACGCGAGCGTCGCCGGGGTGCTGTTCACCCTCACCTCGGTGTTCCTGATCCTGTCCGCGGCGGCGCTGCTCGGCGCGGAGACCGGCGTCGTCTACCTGCTCGCCCAGCAGCGGGTCCGCGACGAGACCGGTCGTCTGCGGGCCACCGTGCTCGTCGCCACCGCCCCGGTCGTGGTGGCCAGTCTCGTGCTCGCCGTGGCGCTGTGGGCCGCCGCGCCGTGGTTCGTCGCGGTGACGCTGCCCGACGCCCCGGACGGCACCGTCGCCGCGGTGCGCGTGTTCGCCGTGTTCCTGCCCCTGTCCACGCTCAGCGGCGTGCACCTGGCGGTCGGCCGCGGGCTCGGCTCCACCCGGCCGCACGTGCTCGTCGAGCGGGTGCTGCGACCCGGCCTCCAGCTGATCGGCGTCGCCGCCGTGCTGGTCGCGGGCTGGACCAGCTCTGCCGCGCTCGCCCTGGCCTGGGCCGCGCCGTACGCGCTGGCCGTGATCGTCGCCGTGCTGTGGTCCGCGCGGCTGCGGCGGCGTGCCGAGCGGGCCGGGGGAGAGCCGGTGGCCGCGCCCGGCCGCGAGGACTGGGGCCGGTTCTGGCGCTACTCCACGCCGCGCGCGGGCACCGGGCTGGCCCAGCTGGCCCTGCAGCGGCTCGACGTGGTGCTCGTCGCCGCGCTGCGCGGCCCGGTCGACGCGGCGCTCTACACCGCGGCCACCCGGTTCCTGGTGATCGGGCAGCTCGGCGGTCAGGCGCTGGCCCAGTCCGTGCAGCACCGCTTCTCCGGGCTGCTCGCCCAGGACCAGCACGACGAGGCCAACCAGCTCTACCGCATGACCACCACCTGGCTGATCATGCTGACCTGGCCGTTCTACCTGACCTGGGCCATCTTCGGCGGGCAGCTCATGTCCGTGTTCGGCGAGGGCTACCAGGCCGGTGGCGACGCGGGCGTGGTCGGCATCGTGCTGTCGCTGACCATGCTGGTGGCGACGGCCTGCGGCATGGTCTCCACGGTGCAGGAGATGGCCGGCAACACCGGCGTCGCCTTCTTCCAGACCATGCTCGCGCTCGGCGTGAACGTGGTGCTGAACATCGTGCTCATCCCCTCGTACGGCATCGTCGGCGCGGCGCTGGCCTGGTCGGCGGCGCTGCTGCTCAAGAACCTGCTGCCCCTCTTCCAGCTGCGGCGCCGGCACGGGCTGTCGCCGCTGTCCCGCGGCGGGCTCGTCGCGATGGCCGCGGCGGTCGGCTGCTACGGCGCGCTGCCGCTGGCGGCCCGGCTCGCGCTCGGCGACCACCCGCTGGTCGGCGTCGGCGCGGTGCTCCTCGCGACCGTCCTCTACGCCGCGCTGATCTGGCGTAACCGGCAGGCGCTGCAGCTCGCGGGCCTGCGCAAGCTGCGTCGCCGGCCGGCCGCGGCCCCGGCGCAGCCGACCTCACCCCCAGTGGAGACCTTGGTGCGATGAAAACCTCATTACCGGCTGCGGGGCTGGTGATGGCGCTGGTCGTGGCGGCGGCCGGCTGTACCCCTGCCGCCGAGGAGGTCCCTCCCTCCCCGGTGCGCCCCTCCCCGAGCGTCAAAGTCATGCCCCCGCCCGCCTCAGGGCCGTTCGTCACCACCGGCCGCGGCCCGCAGGTGCCCGCGGAAGGCGCCTGGTTCGGGGCGTACGTCGACGCCCCGCAGCGCACCGGCGACCGGCTCGACGCCATCGACGGCTTTGAGAAGCTGATCGGGCGCGACCTCGCCATCGCCCACTCGTTCCACCCGTGGCGCGAGGACTTCCCCTCGACGTACGACTACGAGCTGGTGCACCGCAACATGCTCCTCATGGTGTCCTGGGCCGGCACCGACACCCGCTCGATCATGACCGGGGTGTACGACGAGGAGATCCGCCGCCGCGCCGAGGCCGTGCGCGCGTTCCGGGTGCCGATCCTGCTGCGCTACCGGTGGGAGATGGACCGGCCCAACCTGCAGAACGTGGTGCACTCACCCGAGGACTTCGTGGCCGCGTGGAAACGCGTACGCGGCATCTTCACCGAGGTCGGGGCCACCAACGCGGCCTGGGTGTGGTGCCCGCACGCCGACGGCTTCATCGACGGCCGGGCGCAGCCCTACTACCCCGGCGACGACCAGGTCGACTGGCTCTGCGCCGACGTGTACCCCGGCCAGGAGATGTACTCCTTCACCGAGCTGATGGCACCGGTCCTGGAGTTCGCCCGGCAGCGCCCCCGCCCGCTGATCATCGGCGAGTTCGGCGTCGAGCAGAAGGAGCGCGGCGTACGCGCCGCCTGGTTCGACGACATGCGTGCCGTCATGCACCAGCAGCCCCAGATCAAGGCCGTCGTCTACTTCAGCGGCAAGCAGGACGTCCGCCCCAAGTACGACACCACCCTCGCCCCCGAACTCGACGCCGTCCAAGCCTTCACCACCCTCGCCAACGACCCCTACCTCTCCCAAACCTTCGGCCACTAACCCCGCCCGCCCACCCGCCCCCTCTACCGCGTTGATCATGAACTTATGGGCGTGTTCGACGGTGTGTCGCTGCCCTAACTTCATGATCGATCGACCGGCACGGGGTCGGTTGCCGGAGGGCGTGCCGATGATCCGTTTTTGTGGACGCTCACCGTCGCTATAGCGGCAGCCAGCGTCCACAAAAACAGATCTTGGACGCCGGTGCGGGTGCAAGTGCCCTGACATGCCGAACCGCACCTGCCCGGTGGGCGGGTGCGGTTGGCTGTTGGTAGTTCGCGCTGCCGGTGTCGGCTAGCCGGCTTCGATGATCATGCCGGCGGCGACGGTGCGGTTGGTGGTCTCGTCGATGATGATGAACCCGCCGGTGGTGCGGTTGCGGCGGTATTCGTCGGCCATCAGCGGGATGGTGGTGCGCAGCCGGACGCGGCCGATGTCGTTGAGGCCGAGCTGGCCGGCGGTTTCGTCGCGGTGCAGGGTGTTGACGTCGAGCCGGTATTGCAGGCTTTTGACGATCGCGCGTGCGGTGCGGGTGGTGTGCTTGATCGCGTACTTGCCGCCGACGGTGAGGGGCTTGGTTTCGTCCATCCAGCAGACGAGGGCTTCGATGTCCTGGGCGGGGGTGGGGGTGTTGTGGGGTCGGCAGATCATGTCCCCGCGCGAGATGTCGATCTCGTCTTCGAGCCGGACGGTCACCGACATGGGCGGGAACGCCTCGGTGACGGGTCCGTCGGCGGTGTCGATGCCGGCGATGCGGGTGGTCATGCCTGAGGGCAGGACCATGACCTCGTCGCCGGGTTTGAGGATGCCGGAGGCGACCTGGCCCGCGTAACCGCGGTAGTCGGTGACGGTCGTGGACTGGGGCCGGATGACGTACTGGACGGGGAAGCGGACGTCGACGAGGTTGCGGTCGGAGGCGATGTGCACGTGTTCGAGGTGGTGCAGCAGGCTGGGGCCTTCGTACCAGGGCATGTTGGCCGACCGTGTGGCGATGTTGTCGCCCTGCAGCGCGCTGATGGGGATGATCGCCAGGTCGGTGATGTCGAGTTTCGCCGCGAAGCTGGTGAACTCGTCGACGATGCGGTCGTAAACCTGCTGGTCGTAGTCGACGAGGTCCATCTTGTTGACGCACAGGACCAGGTGCGGCACGCGCAGCAGCGAGCACAGGAACGCGTGCCGGCGTGACTGCTCCACGATGCCCTTGCGCGCGTCGACCAGGACCAGCGCGAGGTCGGCGGTGGAGGCGCCGGTGACCATGTTGCGGGTGTACTGGATGTGGCCGGGGGTGTCGGCGATGATGAACTTGCGCCGCGGGGTGGCGAAGTACCGGTAGGCGACGTCGATGGTGATGCCCTGTTCCCGCTCGGCGCGCAGCCCGTCGGTGAGCAGGGCGAGGTTGGTGTACTCGTCCCCACGCGCCGCCGACACCGCCTCGACCGCTTCGAGCTGGTCTTCGAACAGCGACTTCGTGTCGTACAGCAGCCGCCCGATCAGCGTGCTCTTACCGTCGTCGACCGACCCCGCCGTCGCGAAACGCAGCAGGTCGACGCGCCCCTCGTGCCGGGCCTCGGCGGCGGGCTCTGCAACAGCGGTCATCAGAAGTACCCCTCACGCTTGCGGTCTTCCATCGCCGCCTCGCTGACCTTGTCATCGCCGCGCGTGGCGCCACGCTCGGTCACCCGTGTCGCGGCGACCTCGGCGATGACCTTCTCCACCGTGTCCGCCTCCGACGCGACGGCGGCGGTCAGCGTGGCATCCCCGACCGTGCGGTAACGCACCCTGGCCTTGAACACCGACTCACCGGCCCGCGCCGCAATGAACTCGTTGACCGCGAACAGCATCCCGTCCCGGTCGACGACCTCACGCTCATGCGCGTAGTAGATCGACGGCAGCGGGATCGCCTCCCGCGCGATGTAGTGCCAGATGTCCAGCTCGGTCCAGTTCGACAACGGGAACACCCGGATGCTCTCACCCGGATGATGCCGGCCGTTGTACAAAGACCACAGCTCAGGACGCTGATTCTTCGGATCCCACTGCCCGAACTCGTCCCGGAACGAGAACACCCGCTCCTTGGCCCGCGCCTTCTCCTCGTCCCGGCGCGCACCACCGAACAGCGCATCGAACCGGTACTTGTCCACCGCGTCCAGCAACACCGGCGTCTGAATCCGATTCCGCGAACCGCCAGCCGGCTCGGTCACGAGCCCACGCGAGATGGCCTCCGGCACGCTGGCCACGATCAGCTGCAACCCGAGCTCGTCGACCCGCCGGTCGCGATACTCCATGACCTCGGGGAAGTTGTGGCCGGTGTCGACGTGCATCACCGGGAACGGGATCCGCCCCGGCGCGAACGCCTTCTGCGCCAACCGCAGCATCACGATCGAGTCTTTACCGCCCGAGAACAGCAGCACCGGGCGCTCGAACTCGGCGACCACCTCCCGCATCACGAACACGCTCTCGGCTTCGAGAGCATCGAGATGCGATACCTGGAACGTCGTCACTGAAGTCGTCTCCCGTCAGTAGGCGCCGGAGCTGCGCAGCACGGCCGTGCAGGTACGAAGCATGATCACGACATCGAGGGTGAGCGACCAGTTCTCGACGTAGCGCAGGTCGAGTCGCATCGACTCCTCCCAGGACAGGTCGGAGCGGCCGGACACCTGCCACAGGCCGGTCAGGCCGGGCTTGACCACCAGGCGCCGGTGCATGTCGGCCGGGTACTGCTCGACCTCGGAGTCCAGCGGGGGGCGCGGCCCGACCAGCGACATCTCGCCCTTGAGCACGTTGATCAGCTGGGGCAGCTCGTCGATGGAGTAGCGGCGCAGCCAGCGGCCGAACGGCGTCACGCGCGGGTCGTTCTTCATCTTGAACAGCACGCCGTCGCCCTCGTTGAGGTGTCTGAGGTCGGCCAGGCGGGCCTCGGCGTCGGTGTACATCGTGCGGAACTTGTAGATGACGAACTCCTGCCGGTGCTGCCCGACGCGGACCTGGCGGAACAGGGCCGGCCCGCGGTCGTCCCGGCTGAACCGGATGACCAGGGCGCAGACCAGCAGCAGGGGGGCCAGCATGGCGAGCGCGACGGCGGCGAGGATCCGGTCGGAGGCGTCCTTGAGGAAGCGCCGGGCGCCGGAGAAGCGCGGGTGGTCGAGGTGCAGCATGGGCAGGCCGTCGGCGGGGCGGATGGTGGTCCGGCTGTTCGCGACGTCGAACAGGGCGCTGGCGACCATCAGGTCCACGTCCAGCGTCTCCACGCTCCACGCCAGGCGGCGCAGCTCCGGGCCTTCCAGCTCGGGGCAGGAGAGCACGATGACCATGTCGGCGCCCACCTCGCGCACCACGCTGGCGACGTCGTGCAGGGTGTCGTACACGAGGATGCCCATGCCGGCCAGCGGGGAGCCGACCCGCAGCTCGGGCACGCAGGCGGCGACGACGCCGAGGCCGTGGTAGCGCTCGTGCCGCAGCTGGCGGGTGAGCGCGACGACCGAGCTCTCGTGACCGACCACGACGACCTGGCGCAGGCACCTGCCCTTGGCCCAGGCGCGGTGCAGCCGGCGGCGCAGGGTGTAGCGGCTGATGATGCCGTAGACGGTGACGATCGGCACCGCGATGACGACGTAGCCGCGGGCGACGCCGAGGTGCAGGAAGTACGACCCCAGGCCGATCACCGCGCCGAGCACCAGGCCGCTGTGCAGAACGCGCTGGTACTCATCGTTACCAACGAATAGATAGCGCCGGTCGTACGCCCGATTGGCGAAGAGCGCCAGAATCCAAATGGTGGGCAGGGAAAGACTGAAGGCGATGTACTCGACTAAATCAGTGCGGCCGAAGATGACCTTGAGCGCAACGAGGGCGGCGACGAGTCCCACCGCCCCGTCCGAGAGGATCAGGCTCTTGACGTAGCGGGACTCCCACCGCGCCCGTGCGCCGGGCAGCCCCCTGGTGGTCGCGGCGGTGCGCTGGGCGCGGACATTCTGTCCCGCGGCATTGGACGCACCTATGTGGACGGTAGTCACTCTCAGCTCCCCACTGAAGTGCCCTGCTGGCGATCTGACCGACGCGCTTGCCTGTGTTGGCGTAACGCCACGTTCCCCGCCAGGCCGTCCTGACTCTACTTAACATCTATGTCTAGAACATTAAAATCGGGCCGTTGTCAGCTACTGGACTCGTTGTGCGCGAATCCAATCAGCCATACGTATGAGAGCAGATAGGACGATGCGCGAATGACGGCAGACTGCCGCCCGATTCCGCACACCGTCCTATCCCGGCGGTTCAGGGGAACGTCGGTGGGCTTACCCCGGAGCCCTGCCCGACCACGTCCAGGCGTACCCGGGATCCTCGCAGGCGAGCGCGGGCTCGCACAGATCCAACGGGCGGAATGTGTCCACCATGACAGCCAGTTCGTCGAATCGTTCGGCTCCGATCGAGCGCTCGGCGGCCCCCGGCTGCGGCCCATGGGTGAACCCGGACGGGTGTAGCGAGATCGAACCCTGCCCGATGCCCGAGCCGCGGCGGGCCTCGTAGTCGCCGCCGGTGTAGAAGAGCATCTCGTCGGAGTCGACGTTGTGGTGGTTGTACGGCACCGGGATGGCCAGCGGGTGGTAGTCGACCTTGCGCGGCACGAAGGAGCAGATCACGAAGTTCGGCCCCTGGAACGTCTGGTGCACCGGCGGCGGCTGGTGCAGCCGGCCGGTGATCGGCTCGAAGTCGTGGATCGAGAACGCCCAGGGGTAGAGGCAGCCGTCCCAGCCCACCACGTCGAACGGGTGCTGCGCGTACACGTGGCGGGTCCAGCCGCGGCGGTGCTGCACCAGCACCTCGACGTCGGTCCCGTCGACCAGCAGCGGCTCGTCCGGCCCGCGCAGGTCGCGCTCGCAGTACGGCGCGTGCTCCAGGAACTGGCCGCGCACCGACAGGTAGCGCTTGGGCGGCCCGATGTGCCCAGTGGCCTCGATGACCAGCAGCCGGGTCGGCTCCAGCGGCACCAGCCGGTGCACCACCGAGGTGGGGATGACGACGTAGTCGCCCTCGACCGCCTCCAGCGCGCCGAACACCGTCTCCACTCGCAGCCGGCCCGCCTCGACGTATAGGCACTCGTCACCGATCGCGTTGCGGTAGAGCGGCGACGGAGTGTCGGCGAGCACGTACGAGATGCGGCAGTCGTCGTTGGCGAGCAGGTGCTGCCGCCCGAGCACCGCGTCGGCGCCGGTCTGGTCGAGCTTGTGGGTCTGCAGGTGGCGTGGCTTCAGCGGCCGGTTCGGCAGCCGGGTCCACGCGGGCGGCTCGAACTCCTCCGCGGCGACGATCGCGGTCGGCGCGTGCAGGTGGTAGAGCAGGGAGGAGTCGGAGGAGAAGCCCTCCTGGCCCATCAGCTCCTCGGCGTGGAGGCCGCCGTCGGGTTTGCGGAACTGCGTGTGCCGTTTCCGCGGGACCTCGCCGACGGTGCGGTAGTACGGCATGTCGACCGACCTCCTGGTGTCGCTTTTAGGAGCGGTGTCCACTTTACGAAGAGAGGCGTCCGATAATCGGACACTCTTGTCCGCTCTATGTAGCGTCCACTAGATTGACTGATCATGTCAACGCCACCGCTGCTGGCCCAGCTGCTCGACGATGCCGCGGTCTTCCCGCCCGGCAGCGCCACGCTGCCCGACGCCGTGGCGGCCCACCGCGAGCACCGCCGTGCCTGGTACGCATCCCTGGTCGGCCCCCTGCTGGTGCCGGCGTCCCAACTGGCCGAGCTGGCCCGGCTGCTGACCCCGGGCGAGGAGCTGGGGGTCGGCGTCATCGGCGACGGGCCGCTCGCCGACTGCTTCGCGCGCCCGCCCGCGGGCGTCCGCGTCGTGCAGGTCGAGGCCGCCATGGCCCGCCGCGGCGAGGACCCGCAGCCCGCGCTGCAGGACTTCCTTTCCCGGGTACGCGAGCGCGGGGTGCCCGGCTTCGCGGAGATCCCGCTCGCCTGGGGGCTGCTGGCCGCGCTGGACGCGCTCGCCGCGGCGCGCGCGGACGGCCTGCCCGTGTCGGCCAAGTTCCGCACCGGGGGACTGGCCGCCGAGCTGTTCCCGACGCCGATGGAGCTGGCCGCGGTGATCATCGCGTGTCACGAGCGAGAGCTGCCGTTCAAGCTCACCGCGGGCCTGCACCACGCGATCCGGCACACCGACCCCGAGACCGGCTTCACCCATCACGGCTTCCTCAACGTGCTGGCCGCCGCGTGCGCCGCCGCCGAAGGCACCGAGGTGACCGAGGTCGCCGGGCTGCTGGCCACCACCCAGCCGCTCACCCTGATCGAGGCGGTGCGCGCGCGCCGGACCCAGGACCGCCCGCTGTGGGTGGGCTTCGGCACGTGCAGCATCCCGGAGCCTCTCGCCGACCTGCAAAAACTCGGACTACTGGACGGACGCGCATGAGCGAGCAGCGCGAGCGAATCATGTCGTTGCGGAGTCATGCCGCCGACGAGCGCAGCGAGGAGAAGGCATGACCTGGGTAAGCGGAGCCGCCGGCAGCGGCTACGACATCGGCCATCTCCCGTACGGCGTGATCGTGCCGTCGGACGGGCGGCCCCGGTGTGCCGTACGCATCGCGGATGTTGCTTTTGATTTGGATGCCGCCGAGGCCGCGGGACTGATCCTGGCCGCGGACAGCCTGCGCGCGCCCAACCTCGACGTGTTCCTCGGGCTCGGCCCGGCGCACTGGTCGGCGGTGCGGGAGCGGATCACCGAGCTGCTCACCGACCCGGCGCACCGCGCCGCCGTGGAGCCACTGCTCATCCCGCTCGCGAGCGTGACCAACGTGCTGGCCTGGAGCGTCGCCGACTACGTCGACTTCTACTCCTCCGAGCACCACGCCTCGAACGTCGGGCAGATGTTCCGCCCCGGCCAGCCGCCGCTGCTGCCCAACTGGAAGCACGTGCCGATCGGCTATCACGGCCGGGCGGGCACCGTCGTGGTGAGCGGCACCCCGGTGGTACGCCCCAGCGGGCAGCTCGGCGAGGGAGTCTTCGGCCCGTGCCGGCGCCTGGACATCGAGGCCGAGGTCGGTTTCGTGGTCGGGGCCGGGTCCACGATGGGCGAGCCGGTGCCGTGGCAGCGCTTCGGCGACCACGTCTTCGGCGTGGTGCTGGTCAACGACTGGTCCGCCCGTGACATCCAGGCCTGGGAGTATCAGCCGCTCGGCCCGTTCCTGGCCAAGTCGTTCGCGACCTCCGTGTCGGCGTGGATCACGCCGCTCGCCGCGCTCGGCCCGGATGCCTGGACCGACGCGCCCGCCCAGGAGCCGGCGGTGCAGGCGTACCTGGCCGACGATCGCCGGGCACTGGACCTGGCCATCACCGTCGAGTGGAACGACACCGTGGTGGCGGCGCCCCCGTTCCGGAGCATGTACTGGACGCCGGCGCAGCAGCTGGCGCACCTGACGGTGAACGGGGCGAGCCTGCGTACGGGCGACCTCTTCGCGTCGGGCACGGTGTCGGGTCCTGAGCGTGGCCAGGTGGGCTCGTTCCTGGAACTCACCTGGGGCGGGCGGGAGCCGGTGATGGTGAAGGGCGAGGAACGCACGTTCCTCGTCGACGGGGACACCGTCGTCTTGCGCGCCCGGGTGGGGGACATCGAGCTCGGTGCCGTTGCGGGGACTGTTTTCCCAGCTCAGGGCTGATGTGATCGGCACCGCAGGACCCCGATTTGCTTGATCGTCGGCCGGGTGCGTAATGTTCTCTCTGCCAGCGGGGAACGGACAAAACACGCGAGCGGCAAGCTCAAGTGGGAGTTCGGAAACCGCCGGACATCCGGGTGGTGCGGGACTTGCATTCGCGAAACCGACCGGGTAATGTTCTTCGAGCCGGCAACGAGCCGGGCGGAATGAGTCAGCCGAGAGTCTTCTCGGAAGTGACCTCCGGCCGGGTTGCAGGTTCTTCCGAACTGATCTAGCCACCGAGTGGCAGTGTGTTCGGGCTGGTCAGCCGAAACGTTGATGGAAATCGATCCTGAAAAATCAGGAAAGATTCGCTTGACACGGGCAGGGTGATCCGGTAAGTTAGACGAGTTGCCCCGAGCGGGATCCCACAATGTGGGACACCAGCAAGGTGTGTGCTTGTTCTTTGAGAACTCAACAGGGTGCTATATAGCCAGTGCCAATTATTTTCATCCTCGTGATGATTCCTTTGGTATGAAACAGATCTGGACATTTTATTGTCGGGTTTGTTCTGCCGGGTTTGAGAATTCTTTTTG